>JAJKHX010000519.1 GCA_021154785.1 Nocardiopsis sp. | reverse complement strand
GCGCGGGAGACGCGTCGCTGGTCGGCGCAGAGCCGGAGGGCGCCAGCATCGAGGAGCAGGGCCTCGGCTGGAAGAGCAAATTCGGCACGGGCAAAGGACCTGACACAATTACCAGCGGTCTCGAGGTGACCTGGACGTCCACCCCGAACCGCTGGTCGAACCAGTTCCTCGAGAACCTGTTCAACTATGAGTGGGAGCTGATCAAGAGCCCGGCCGGGGCCTGGCAGTGGGTGGCCAAGGACGCCGAGGCCACGATACCCGGGCCGCAGGACCCGGACGACAAGCGCCGCCCGACGATGCTCACCACCGACCTGGCCCTGCGGTTCGACCCGGTCTACGAGCCGATCGCGCGCCGCTTCCTGGCCAACCCGGACGAGTTCGCGCTGGCGTTCGCCAAGGCCTGGTACAAGCTGCTGCACCGCGACATGGGCCCGGTCTCGCGTTACCTCGGCCCCTGGGTTCCGGAGCCGCAGCTGTGGCAGGACCCGGTGCCCGCGGTCGACCACGAGCTGATCGGCGAGGCGGAGATCGCCGAGCTCAAGCGCGCGGTCCTCGACGCCGGCCTGTCGGTCCCGCAGCTGGTACGCACCGCCTGGGCGGCGGCGGCCAGCTTCCGCGGTACCGACAAGCGCGGCGGGGCCAACGGCGCCCGCCTGCGCCTGGAACCGCAGCGGAGCTGGGAGGCCAACGACCCGGCCGAGCTGGCCACGGTGTTGCCGGTGCTGGAGCGGGTCCAGCAGGACTTCAACGCCGCGCAGGCCGGCGGCAAGCAGGTCTCGCTCGCGGACGTCATCATCCTGGGCGGCTGCGCGGCCGTCGAGCAGGCGGCTCGCAACGCCGGCGCCGACGTGACCGTGCCGTTCGCGCCGGGTCGCACCGACGCCACGCAGGAGCAGACCGACACCGAGTCCTTCGCCGTGCTGGAGCCGCGGGCCGACGGCTTCCGCAACTACCTGCCGCCGGGGGAGAAGCTTTCCCCGGAGACCCTGCTCGTCGACCGCGCGTACATGCTCAACCTGAGCGCGCCGGAGATGACGGTGCTGATCGGCGGCCTGCGCGCGCTCAACGCCAACGCCGGAGGCGCCGCGCACGGCGTGTTCACCGGCCGGCCGGAGACGCTGACGAACGACTTCTTCGTGAACCTGCTCGACATGGGCACGGAGTGGAAGACGTCGGCCTCGGCCGAGAACCTGTACGAGGGCCGGGACCGGGGGACCGGCGAGGTCAACTGGACCGCCACCGCCGTCGACCTCGTCTTCGGGTCGAATTCCCAGCTCCGCGCCATCGCGGAGGTCTATGCCGCCCGCGGCGGGCAGGACAAGCTCGTGCGCGATTTCGTGGCCGCGTGGAACAAGGTCATGAACCTCGACCGGTTCGACCTGGCCTGACCCGGCGTCCAGGCCGGCCGCCGCCGGCCGGCCTGGACGCCCCGTCCGGCGGCCGTTCAGGGCCGCCGGATTTTTATTGTTTGAAAACCGTTTCCCTGGGGAGACAGGCCGCCAGCATCGTGCCGCGAGCTAGGAGGCGGGCCATGGTGATGGGAACAGACGGTCCCGGCTTTTCCCGCCGGAGCCTGCTGCGCGGCGCCGGCCTGGTCGGCCTGGGCGGCCTGCTGTCGGGCTGCGGGTCGGCCCTCGCGGCCGGCGTGGCCGGCACCGCGCCGCCGGGGAACACGCTGTCCTACTGGAACCTGCTGGGCGGCGGCGACGGTCTCCGCATGCAGGCGATGGAGCAGGCATACCAGAAACAGCATCCGAAGATCGCCCTGAGCTCGGTGGTGCTGGCGTGGGGTAACCCCTATTACACGAAAGTCTCGCTGGCCACGCTCGGGCAACGGCCACCGGACGTCGCGATCTCGCACCTGACCCGGGCGTCGATCCTGGCGCAGGCCGGCCTGCTGGAGCCGCTGAACAAAAGCGAGCTGGCCCCGTACGGGCTGACCGGCGGCAACTTCACGCCCGCGGCGTGGGACATGGCGCATACGAACGGGACGCTCTACGCCATCCCGCTCGATACGCATCCGCTGGTGATGTACTACAACACCGACATCTGCAAGAAGGCCGGGCTGCTCGGCAAGGACGGCCGCCTGAAGAACCTCGATGATCCGGCCGCGCTGACCGACGCCCTCACGGCCGCGAAAAAGGTCACCGGAGCCTACGGCGGCGTCATCAGTATCAACAGCGATACGGCCACCCAGTGGCGGTTCTTCTCCTCGCTGTACTACCAGCTCGGCGGCAGTGTGCTCGCTGATGACGGGCGGAAGATCGTGCTCGATGAGGCGAAGGCGGAAAAGGTTCTCTCGTTCATCCAGAATCTCGTCAAGCAGGGCCTCATACCCACGAGCGTGGATTACCCCGGCGCGATCACCACGTTCGCGACCGGTAAGGCCGGCTTCTACTTCGAGGGCGACTGGGAGATCACCACCTTCCAGACCACCAAGACGCCGTTCAGCATGACCGCGTTTCCGAACGTCTTCGGCGGGAGGTACGCGGTCCAGGCGGATTCGCACAGCTTCGTCTTGCCCAAGGATCCGAGGCGCACCGACGCCATGCGCCAGAAGATCTTCGTTTTCATCCGCTCCCTGCTCGGCCAGAGCGGTACGTGGGCGCAGGGCGGCCACATCCCGGCCTGGCTGCCGTTCCAGAAGAGCGCGGCCTACGACAAGCTGAACCCGGCCTCGAATTACAAACAGGTCGCTAACTACGTGCGCTATGACGAGCGGGCCTGGTACTCCGGTTCGGGTTCGGATTTCGAGAACATCATGGGCTTCGCGATCGGCGCGGTCTCCGCGGGCCAGATGGCCCCGGCCGCCGCGATCGCGGACATGAAAAGCAGGCTGGCCCAGTACGCGAACACGCCGTCGCCGGTGTAATGCGGGTCCGGAGGTACCGATGTCTGTTCAGACCATTCCCGTCGACGCCGGCTCGCGCGCCAGAACGGCAGCCGCTCCTAATAAGCGGCGTGACGAGGGCCGGGCCGGCTGGGGGCTGGCCACCCCGTTCCTCATCTTCTACGTGCTGTTCTTGATCGGGCCGACGATATACGGCATCATCATGAGCTTCTTCAACAGCAGCCTGCAGCACGCCGGGCTCGGCGGCTTCGCCGGCCCGGACAACTACACCCAGGCGCTGACGAGCTCCGATTTCTGGCAGTCGATGTGGCACACCGTGCTCTTCACGCTGATGACCACGCCGCCGCTGGTCGCCGTCTCGCTGATGCTGGCCATCTTCACCGACCGGCTCGCGCGCGGGCGCTGGTTCTTCCGGCTGGTGTTCTTCGCCCCGTACGTCGTCCCGTCGGCCGCGATGGCGCTGATCTGGACCTGGCTCTACACGCCGCAGATCGGGCTGTGGGACAAGTGGCTGACCGCCGTCGGCATCAGCAGCCCGCCGAACTGGCTGGCCGACCCCAGCTGGGCGATGGCCTCCGTCGCGCTGGCCACCGTCTGGTGGACGCTGGGTTTCAACTTCGTGCTGTACCTGGCCGGCCTGCAGGAGATCCCGCGGGAACTCTACGAGGCGGCCGCGGTGGACGGGGGGAGCCGGTGGCAGCAGCTGCGCCGCATCACGATCCCGCTGCTGAACCGGACCACCGCGCTGGTGCTGGTGCTGCAGATCATCGCCTCGCTGAAGATCTTCGATCAGATCTTCCTGATGACAGCGGGCGGCCCGAACTACGCGACCAGGCCGCTGCTGGAATACGTGTACGACATCGGCTTCACCGACTTCCGCACCGGCTACGCCGCGGCCGCGTCGATGCTGTACTTCCTGGTCATCCTGGCCGTCTCGCTGGTGTGGTTCGTCGCCAGCCGGCGCCAGCAGAAGGGAGCATGACCGATGAGCACGATCGCTGTTCCCCGCCGCCGGGCCCAGGCAAAGGCCGAGAGCCGCACGACCGACTGGCGCGCGCGGTACTTCAACTGGTTCTGCGTGTCGGTGCTGCTGGTCTTCGCCGCGATCTGGGTCATCCCGCTGCTGTGGGCGCTCGACACCTCGCTCAAGCCGGATGCCGTGATCGCGGCCCAGCCGACCAGCTGGTGGAGCAGTACCTGGACATTTCACGCCTACCAGGAGCTGTTCAACATCGGCAACATCCAGACCTGGTACCTGAACAGCTTCGTGATCGCCCTGCTGTCGGCGGTGTTCGCCGTGGTGGCCTGCTCGATGGTCGGCTTCGCCATCGCGCGGACGCAATTCAAGGGCCGGCGGATCATCTACGGCCTGATCGCCGCTGGCCTGCTGATCCCGTCGCAGGTGCTGATCGTTCCGCAGTTCCAGGAGTTCAACTACGTGCACCTGCTCAACACCTACTGGGTTCAGGTGCTGCCCGCGGTCGCGGTGCCGATCGCGGTGATCATCTTCGTGGCCTTCTTCACTGGCATACCCGCCTCGCTGGGCGAGGCGGCGCATGTAGATGGCGCCAGCTGGTGGCGTATCTACCGGAGCATCTACATGCCGCTGAGCAAGCCGGCCATCTCCGCGGTGTTCATTTTCACCTTCGTGTGGAAGTGGAACGACTTCCTGTGGCCGCTGCTGACGCTGACCAATACCCGGATCATGACGCTGCCGGTCGGGCTGTCGCAGGTTGGGTCCGCCTTCGGCATCATGTACGCCGAGCTCATGGCGTCGGCGGTACTGGGCGCGCTGCCGCTGGTCGTGGTGTTCCTGCTGTTCCAGCGGCAGATCGTCGAGGGTATCGCCACCACCGGTATCAAGTAAGGGAGACTCATGCCCGAGGCGCGCATCACCGTCGACCCCGCGTTCCGGGTCGGTCCGGTCGACCCCAGGCTGTACGGGTCGTTCGTCGAGCATCTCGGCCGCTGCGTCTACACCGGCATCTACGAGCCGGACCATCCGACGGCGGATAAGCACGGGTTCCGGGAGGACGTGGCCGGCCTGACCCGGGAGCTCGGCGTGCCGGTCATCCGCTATCCGGGCGGGAACTTCGTGTCCGGGTACCGCTGGGAGGACGGCATCGGCCCGGCCGGGGAACGGCCGGTCCGGCTGGATCTGGCCTGGCGCTCCATCGAGCCGAACGCGGTGGGCACGGACGAGTTCTGCGCCTGGGCCCGGCGGGTGGGCTCGGAACCGATGCTGGCGGTGAACCTGGGCACCAGGGGCCCGGACGCCGCGGCCCGGCTGGTGGAGTACTGCAATCATCCCGGCGGCACGTACTGGTCCGACCTGAGGGTGAAGAACGGCACGGCCGAGCCGCACGACGTGCGGGTGTGGTGCCTGGGCAACGAGATGGACGGCGACTGGCAGATCGGCCACAAGACGGCCGACGAATACGGCCGGGTCGCGGCGGAGACGGCCAAGGCGATGCGCCTGGTCGATCCGGGCATCGAACTCGTCGCGTGCGGGTCCTCCCACGCGCAGATGCCGACCTTCGGCAGCTGGGAGGCGACCGTGCTCGGGCACTGCTACGAGCACGTCGACTACATTTCGATGCACTCGTACTACACCGTGCACGACCACGACCGGGCCAGCTTCCTGGCCTGCGCCACCGGCATGGACAGCTTCATCGAGGCCCTCGTGGCCACGGCCGATCACGTCCGGGCTAAGGGTCGGCACGCCAAGCGGATCAACCTGTCATTCGACGAGTGGAACGTCTGGCACACGCTGGGTTTCCAGTCCGAAGGCGACTGGGAGCGGGCGCCGCGGCTGATCGAGGATACCTACGACCTGACCGACGCGGTGGTGGTCGGCAACCTGCTGATCAGCCTGCTCCGGCACGCCGACCGGGTGCACATGGCGTGCCAGGCCCAGCTGGTGAACGCGATCGGGCTGATCCGGTCCGAGCCGGGCGGCCCGGCCTGGCGGCAGACGATCTTCCACCCGTTCGCGCTGACCAGCAGGCATGGCCGGGGCACGGTGCTGCAGACGCCGGTCGCCGGGCCGGAGTATGAAACGCCCGCC
The DNA here is from genome assembly GCA_021154785.1 of Nocardiopsis sp. GTDB lineage: Bacteria > Actinomycetota > Actinomycetes > Streptosporangiales > Streptosporangiaceae > Palsa-504. The sequence goes on along the minus strand of JAJKHX010000519.1, from coordinate 16,159 downwards.
TACGGCGCGGTGCCGCAGGCCGACGCGGTCGCGGTGCTGTCCGACACGGGTGACGAACTGACGGTGTTCGCGGTGAACCGCGATCAGCGCGAGCCGCTGCCGGCCGTGATCGACGTGCGCTCGCTGCCGGCGCTCCGCGTCGCGCACCATACCTACCTCGGCGACGACGATCCGTCGGCGGCCAATACGCAGGACGCGCCGGACCGGGTGGTACCGCGCGCCGGTGACGACCTGGCCGTGGACGACGGCCTGGTGCGGGTGGTCCTGCCGCCGCTGTCCTGGAACATGATCCGCATCGGCGGCGGGGACCGGTAAGACGGGCGCCCGGTTCAGCTGGCCGGTGCCGGGACGAGCAGCGACTGGAGGGTCCGCGCGTTCCGTACGGCGTTCGCGTCGCCGTCGTTGTTGAAGTAGACGAACACGTCCCGGCCGGCCTGGCTCCATTCCCGGATCCGGCCGGCCCACCACGCCAGGTCGGCGTCAGGATAGGAGCCGGCGTAGAGGTGATGGTGATCCGGGCCGTGCATCCGCACGTAGACCAGATCCGTGGTGGCGCGCAGTACGCACGGCAGGTTCGCCCCGCTCATCACGCAGTACGCGGCCCGGTGTTCTTCCAGCAGCGCGAAGACTTCGTGGTCGTGCCAGCTGGGGTGCCGGAACTCCACCGCCACCCGCATCCAGCCCGGGACCTGCCGGAGGAAATACGCCAGCCGGGCGTCATCGCGCGGCTGCGACGGGGGGAGCTGGACTAGCAGGACGGCCCGCTTGCCGTCCAGCTCATGCCAGCCCGCCTGGATGCGCTCCAGCCAGGTCTCCGGCGCGTACAGTTTTCGTGCGTGGGTCAGTCCCCGCGGTGCCTTGACCGACAGCCGGAAACCGTCGGGCAGCCGGTCCCGCCAGCTGCGGAACGCCGCCGGCCGGGGCCAGCGGTAGAAGCTGCTGTTGAGCTCGGCGGTGGGAAAGGCGCCAGCGTACCGGGCGAGCCGGTCACGGGCCGGGAGTCCCGGCGGGTACAGCTCGGGGTGCCAGTGATCGTAGCTCCACCCGGACGTGCCGATCCTGATGACCACCGGGACTTCTCAGGAGGAGGGGTCGTTCCCGTCCGGTATGTCCGCGTCCAGCAGGGCGGTCGACCCGGCCGGGCGGGTCACCGCGTCGTCGGTCCGCTCCCGCAGTCGCTCGAGCGACTCGGTGTCACCGAGCGGCACGGTCGCCTCCAGGCGCGAGCTGGCCTGCACCTCGGGCAGGTCCATGACCGCGTCGACCAGGTCGGCCCGGCTGCCCGGGGGGGTAGGTCCGGATGAGGGATGCAACGAGGTGCGGATGGTTCCCCCGGCGTGCTCCGCCACCTCGGCCGCGGCGATCGTCTGATCGCCGTCCTTGACTTCGACCCGGCGGGACTTGTCATCGCCGGACTTGTCATCACTGGTCATGGTGCCTCCTGGGATCTGGTCCGCTCCGATCCGGTAAGGCCATGCCCCCGGCAGCCGCGTCTATGCGCGGTGCCTGGGCGGGACGCAGATCGTGACCGAGCCGGGATGGACCTTGACGCGCAGCTTCTTGCTGGCCTTGCGCGCGCCGCCGTCGAGTTCGTACAGGACCTTCCGGTCGAACCGGATCCTGACCTTCTTCCCCCGCGTGACCTTGACGAAGGGGGACTTGTCCGGGTGCCCCAGGGCGATCCGGCCGAACGTCCGGGCCCACTGGACCGGGTTCCCGGCCGTCATCACCCCGAGCTCGAGGCGCCCGTCATCCGGTCGCGCCCCTGGGAAAACCTTGACTCCGCCGAGTGACTTGCTCACGTTGGCGACCAGCACGCACGACACCTTGCCCGTGAAGAAGCGGCGGCCGTCTACCTCCACCGTGGCCCGCACCCGGCGCGCGGCGAGGTTCTTGATCCCGGTGACGACGTAGGCGGCGCGGCCCAGCTTGTCCTTGATGCTCCGGTCGGCGTCGGCGATCATGCGCGCGTCGAAACCCGCGCCCGCTATCACCGTGAAGCGCTCGCCGTTGACCGAGCCGGTATCCAGCCGGCGCCGGTCCCCGTGCAGCCCGACCTGCACCGCCTCGGCGAGCTCGGACGGAATCTCCAGGTTCGCGGCCAGCAGGTTCGAGGTCCCCGCGGGCAGTATGGCCACCGCCGTGTCCGTCCCCGCCAGCGCGTCGACGCAGCGCTGCACCGTGCCGTCGCCGCCCCAGACGAATATCACGTCGGCGCCCTTGGCCGCGGCCCGGCGCGCGTACTCCGGGGCGCGGCGGCTCTTCTTCACCTCGTACCACAGCGGGTCGGTGACGCCTTCCCGGGCCAGGATCTCCCGCAGCTCGGGCAGACCGCCGCCCAGGCTTTTCCGCGTGTGCGCCACCACGGCTAGGTCAGCCACGCCAGGTTCCTTTCCCGAGTCGTGCGCTGGGCTGGGCTCAGACCTTGCGCCAGCGGGCCTCGCACAGCCCGTACACGCCGAAGATCACCAGGCCGAGCGCGGCGAGCAGCATCAGGAACTCGCCGAAAGGCTGGTTCCGCAGCGTGAGCAGCGCCTTGTCGATGCCGCCGGACTCGGACGCCTTGTGCGTAATCGCCGCGTCGATCACGAGCACCCCGACTAGGGCGAAAACCAGCCCGCGGGCGATGGTCCCGGTCATGCCGAGCCACTTGACGACGCGGCGCATCCGCGGGCTCATCTCCGCCGTCCGCAGGTACTTCATGAACTTCTTGCGGACACCCTCGATGACCAGGGCCAGGCCGCAGATGACGACGACCAGCCCGGCGATGCCCACGACCCAGCGGCCGGCCGGGTGCTGCATGACCGTGCCGGTCACGTCCTGCTGCCGTTGACGCTGGCTGCTGCCCGAGCCGGAAATCACCTCAAACGTCAGGGAGGCCAGGCCCGCGTAGATGACCGCCCGAGCCAGCGACTTGAGCCTCGGTCCGGCCCCGGGCGGTTCGCCGGTGACGCCGAACGCGGCCTCGCTCAGCCGCCACAGTGAGTAAGCAGCGAAGCCGATGCCGAGCAGCCACAGCACTACCAGCCCGTACGGCTTGCCCGCGAGCAACTGCAAGGCACCCGACTGGTCCGCCTCGCGCGAGCTCTGCCCCAGCGCGACCAGCACGGCGACCACGCCGACCAGGATGTAGATGACGCCGCGCGCCGTCAGGCCCGCCCGGGCCAGGAAATGCGCGGCCGGGCTGTCGGAAGCACGCCTGGCCTCGCCGGTCACTCGCGCTGTCGATGCTGAGGTCATACCTGTCTCTACCTCGCTAGCAACAGGACAAACCCCGCCCTGCGGCGGGCTGGGGATTTACGCCCCTAGAAGGCCCACCACCAGCCGCGCGGGACGATCTTGACCTACGCGGTGGAGTGGCTGTCCGGGCCGCCGGAGCCGTACCAGCCCTGGTTCGAGGCGGCGGAGCCGGTGACCTTCACGATGATGGAGTGGAACCGGTGCCAGCCCCACCGGGCGTGGCTGGCCTTGGCGGCGAAGATCACGGTCAGCGTCTTGGTCTGCCCGCCAGGCGTTGCTTCAGCCGGAAAAGTTTGCTGCTAAGCTACTTCGCAGTAGCCCCTCGTCATCCCCCCCGGCGAGGGGCTCACTTATGCCCGGCCGTCTCATTCTTTAGGCGGAGGCCTCCCGCCGGGGTCGCAGACCGGGGCGGCCGCAAGTCCATCCCGCTGCCCGAGGATTTCTCGCGAGCCGCTTTTTACGCTGGTCACATGCCATTCAAGCGAGCAGTCCGATGATCGAGGCGCGCGGCCTGACCAAGTTCTACGGCGAACGGGCCGCCGTCTCCAACCTCAGTTTCACCGTCCGGCCGGGGGTCGTCACCGGCTTCCTCGGCCCCAACGGCGCGGGCAAGTCGACGACGATGCGCCTCATTCTCGGCCTCGACGCCCCCACCGCGGGTGGCGTGCGGGTCAACGGCCGCCACTACGCCGACCACCCGGCCCCGCTGACCCAGGTCGGCGCCTTGCTCGAAGCCCGGGCGGTCCACCCAGGCCGTTCGGCCCGGAATCATCTTTTGTCACTGGCGGCCACCCACGCCATCGGGGACCGGCGGGTGGACCAGGTGCTGGCCCTCACCGGCCTGAAAGACGTAGCCACCAAACGGGTGGGCAGCTTCTCCCTGGGCATGGGCCAGCGCCTCGGGATCGCGGCCGCGCTGCTGGGCGATCCCGGCACGCTGATCCTCGACGAGCCCATCAACGGCCTGGACCCCGAGGGCGTGCGCTGGGTCCGCCGCCTGCTCAGGGCGCTGGCCGCCGAGGGCCGGACGGTGTTCCTGTCCAGCCACGTGATGAGCGAGCTGGCCCTGACCGTGGAGCACGTCATCGTGGTGGGCCACGGGCAGCTGATCGCCGATGCCGACGTGGCCGAACTCACGGCCGGACGGTCGTCGCTGGAAGAGGCCTTCATGGAGCTCACCGCCGACGCCGTCGAATACCAGGCCGTTAACCCGGAAAGGAACCCGAGATGACCCAGCCGGTCACCCAGGGCCAGGTGATCCGCTCCGAGTGGATCAAGCTCCGCACCGTTCGGTCGTCATGGTGGGTGCTGGCCGCCACGGTGCTGGGCATCGCCATTGTCGGCCTGCTGGTGTCGTACGTCAGCAACGCCCACTGGTCCAGCATGAACGCCGGCGACCGAGCCGACTTCAATCCCGTCAACCAGGATCTCATCGGGGTCAACCTGGCCGAGCTCACCGTCGGGGTGCTCGGGGTGCTCGCCGTCACCGGGGAGTACGCCACCGGGATGATCAGGGCCACCTTCGCGGCGGTCCCGCGCCGGTTCCCGGTGCTGGCGGCCAAGGCCGGCGTGCTCGCCGCCGTGACCTTCGCGGTGGCCCTGGTGACGGTGCTCGTCACCTTCGTCGGCGGCCAGGCCCTGCTCGGCTCGCACGGGATTTCCCTGGCCCACCCGGAAGCGGTGCGGGCGGTGTTCGGCGCCACCCTGTACCTCACCGTGGTCGCGGTGCTGGGCGTCGGGCTCGGCTTCCTGATCCGCTCCACCGTCGGCGCCATCGCGACCCTCATCGGGGTGCTGCTCGTCCTTCCGATCATGGCGTCCGCGCTGCCCGGCAGCTCCGGTTTCGAGCGCTACCTGCCGAGCATGGCCGGGCGGGCGCTGTTCATTATGAACGGCGGGGACGGCATGCTGTCACCATGGCTCGGGTTCGTGGTCTTCGTCCTCTATACCGTGGTCGTACTGGCGGCCGCCGCCCTGGTCCTGTGCCAGCGGGACGCGTAGCCGCCGTGACCAGGCGCTTGGTGCGGTGGTGGCGGCAGTGGCTGTCGGCCGGTCCCGGCGGCGCCGCCCGCGTCCCCGGCCGGGCCGAGACCTTCTACCGGAACATGGCGGCGTCGGTCAGCCGCCACGCCACGGCGGCCGATGCCGTGCTGGCGGTGGCGCTGGCCGCCTGCACGGTGCCCCAGCTCGTGTGGTGGGCCACGAAAGGCCCCGGGGGCCCCGGGCAGTTCAGCGAGATGGTGCTGTTCAGCGCGATGCTGGTCGTCCCGCTGGCCTGGCGCCGGCGCTTCCCGTTGTCGGTGTTCGCGTTCGTCGCCGCGGTGGCGCTGGCCCAGTCGGTCGTCAACGTCAGGCTCGCGGCCGACGTGACCCTGCTGGTCTACCTCTACACCGTGGCCCGGTGGTACCCGGTGCGGGTGGGAGTCCTGGCCGCCGCCGTGATCGAGGTCGGCGCGGTGCTGGCGGCCATCCGCTGGGACCTGACCCGGTCCTGGCTGGAGAGCCTGGTCTACCTGTCCGGCCTGGCGGTAGCCAGCCTCCTGCTGGGCGTCAGCGTGCGGCACTGGCGGAACTCCCTCAGCACCCTCACCGAGCGGGCCGAGCAGCTCGAACGGGAACGGGACCAGCAGGCCAGGATCGCCGCCGCCGCCGAACGCACCCGCATCGCGCGGGAAATGCACGACGTCGTCGCCCACAGCCTGTCGGTCATGGTGACCCTGTCCGGGGGGGCCGCCCTCAAGCAGGCCGCCGAACCAGAACGGGCCAGACGGGCGATGCGCCAGGTCGCGGCCACCGGTCACCAGGCCCTGGACGAGATGCGCCGCCTGCTCGGCGTGCTGCGGACCGAGGACGCCCCCGAGCCCCGGCAGCCCCAGCCCGGCCTGGCCCAGCTCGACGGGCTGCTCGACCAGGTCCGGGCCACTGGGCTGGCCGCCGAGCTGACGGTCACCGGGCTGGCCGTCACCGGGCTGGCCGCGGCCATGCCGGCCGGAGCGGAGCTGACCGTGTACCGCATCGTGCAGGAAGCCCTGACCAACACGCTCAAGCACGCGGCCGGCCCCACCCGGGTCAGCGTCGGCATCGCCTGCCGGCCCGACGCGGTGACGGTGGACGTCCACGACGACGGCGCCCGCCGCCCCGCCGGGCCGCGGGCGTCCGGGCACGGGCTGGCCGGCATGAGGGAACGAGCCGCGGTCTACGATGGCGCGGTGAGCGCCGGTCCCGACCCCGCCGGCGGCTGGCGTGTCCGCGCCCGGCTGCCCCGAGCGGCCGTGGCCGTGAGCGGGCCGGCCCGGTGAGCATCCGCCTGCTGCTGGCCGATGACCAGCCCCTGATGCGAGCCGGTTTCCGGATGATCCTGGAAGAGACCGACGACATCGACATCGTGGGCGAAGCCCGGGACGGGGTGGAGGCGGTCCGCCTGGCCGGGGAACTGAATCCCGACGTGATCTTGATGGACGTCCGGATGCCCGGCGTCGACGGCATCGAGGCCACCCGGCGGATCGTGGCCGCCGGCGGAACGGCCCGGATCCTCATCCTGACCACGTTCGACCTGGACGAGTACGCCTTCGCCGCCCTGCGCGCCGGGGCCAGCGGCTTCGTGGTGAAAGACGTCCCGCTCGACGAACTGGCCCGGGCCATCCGCGCAGTGGCCAGCGGCGACGCGGTGGTATCGCCGCGGATCACCCGCCGGCTCCTCGATATCTACGCCGCCAAGCTGCCCGACTTGTCGGACCGCGGTACCTCCGGCCCGGCGCGTACCGCCCTCGACCAGCTCACCCCCCGCGAACAGGAAGTGCTGCTGGAGGTGGCTACCGGCCTGTCCAACCCCGAGATCGCGGAGAAGCTGGTGGTGTCGGAGGCCACGGTGAAGACGCACGTGGGCAGCATCCTGGCCAAGCTCGGCCTGCGCAGCCGCGTGCACGCCGTCATCTTCGCCTACGACACCGGCCTGGTCAGGTAACGACGTAGGCCCCGGTGCGGCGTCCGTCCGACGTCAGGGCTTGAGGTCCACCGCCTGCGGGTCGTGGTCGCTTACCTGGTTGGCGAACTCGGCGTTGACGTGCACCACCTGGTAGCTGAACGTGCCGACGCCCTTGCTGACCAGGATGTGATCCAGCACCTCGGACACGCCGTCGAAATCGTAGGTGCACTGCTGGTTAGCCGGCAGTGTGGTGATCAGGTCGGTCAGCGTCGGCTTGCCGCTGCCGTCCGACGTCCCGGTCTTCAGCACCGACAGCGCCGGGCTGAACTGGTAGTCGTTCAGGTCACCGACCACGACGTCGAATGCGCGGGCCGGGTCGCCCCCGTGCGCCCGCGGGTCGGTCAGCGGCCCGATCATTCCGGCGAATTCGAGGACCGACCCGGGCCACCCGTGCAGGAGCAGGAGTGGTACCGCGCCCTCTTCCGCCGAACGGATGTGCAGGAAGTGGATGTTCTGCCCGTCTATGGTCGTGGTGTACTGCGGAATCTGGTTGAGGCGGGCCTCGTGCTCGCGCCAGTCGTACCCGGTCTGCCAGCGCTCGGCCAGCCGCCGCACCGTGCCGAGCGGCATGCCGTACGCGGTGCCGGCGCCGGCCAGCTCACCGGGCCACCGGGTCGCGGCCAGCCGCGCGGCCAGGTCGTCGAGGTCGCCTTGCGGGACGTCGATGCGGAACGGCTCGATCTCTGCTGTCGTCGTCATAATCGCCACGCTAGGGACCGTTCCGGCCAGTTTCCGTCCTGAAGTCGGTATCCCCGGCCGCCCGTACCGCCGCGGCCACGCTGTCCAGGTCCGTGACATCGAGCGCGAGACGGCGCCCGGCCGGCTCAATGCTCCATCGAGCCGGTGATAGGCGGCTCAATGTTCCATCGATCCGGTTCGCCGGGCCGCTACGCGGCTGGCTTGCGGGCTGGCCGCTTAGCCGGCTTCTTCGCGGCTTTCCCGCGGCCGCCGCCGCGCTTTCCCCCGGACTTCTCCTTGGCGGCCGCCACGCTGGCTCGCAGTGCCTCGGCCAGGTCCACCACCTTGGTCCCGGGCGGCGCCTCGTCGGCGGGTGAGAACTCCTCGTCCTTCTTCTTCGCCTCGATCAGCTTGTTGACCCGGTCGGTGTAGGTGTCACGGTAGTCCGAGGGCCGCCACGGGCCGGTCATCGTTTCGATCAGCTGGCGGGCCATGCGCAGTTCCTGCCGGGTCAGCTTGACCCGGCCCGGCAGGTCGCTGATCTGCTGGTGCGCCTCGCGGATCTCGTCGGCGAAGAACAAGGTCTCGAGGGCTAGCAGGTCACCGTCGGCGCGCACGGCGGCCAGGTACTCCTTGCCGCGCATCACGAAGCTGGCGATGGCGGCCTTGTCCGAGTCGCCCATCGCCGATCGCAGCAGCGCGTAGACCTTGCCGGCTTCCTCGCCGCCCGGACCCAGGTAGTAGGTCTTGTCGAAGTAGATGGGGTCGATGTCATCGAGGTCAACGAACGTGTGGATCTCCATCGACCGGGACCGGCCCGGCGCGACCGAATCCAGCTCTTCCTGGTCGAGCATGACGTAGTGCCCGTGGCTGGTTTCGGCGCCCTTGACGATATCGGAGTACTCGACCTCGTCGGCGGTGCGCTCGTTGACCCGCTGGTACCTGATGCGGTCGGTGGTGTCCTTCTCGAACTGGTGGAACACCGGCCGGTGGGTCTCGGTCGCCGAGTACAACTCCACTGGGACCGACACCAGCCCGAACGTCAGTACCCCCGACCAGATCGCGCGCGCCATCCCGAGTTACTGCCAGCACGGCCAGCCTTTAAACCCGCGGCCGGATTAGATACCGCCGGGCCGGGAAGTGTGCTCGGCGAGGTCAAGCGGATCCTGGGCCGGACCGGACAGGAGGAGAAGGGCGTGGGGAACGCGGAAATCAGCGGCGTCCCGAGCCGGGAAGCGCTAGCCAGGGTTCTCCGCTCCGTGACGGAGGATACCGCCGGCTCAGACTCCGGCCGGCTGCTGAGCGAGACGGTGGCGGGCGGCCTGCTGATCGCCGAAGGCGTCGTGGGCTGCAGCGTCACCGAGATCGCCAGCGGCACCGAGATCGCCGGCGGCGCGGGGATCGACGCGGACCGCTACCGCACTGCGGTGTACGCCGGCGAGGCCGCCATCGCGCTCGACCGGGTGCAGTACGCGGCCGGGCGCGGGCCGTGCCTGACCGCCATCGGGGACGGGCAACCGTATCTCACCGATGACCCGGCCGAGCTGAGCCGGTCCGTGCCGGGATGGCACGAGCAGGCGGCCCGGCACGGTGTCGGCAGCGTCCTGTCCGTTCCGCTGCCGGGAACCCGGCCTCCGGCCGGCGTCAACTTCTACGGCGCGGCTCCCGGCGTGTTCCAGTCCGCGGTCGTCAGCGCGCGGGCCCGGCTGGTCGGCCGGGCCGTCGCCGCGGTGCTCACCCGCCGCGCGTCCCTCGGTCAGCAAGCTGGCGCCGAAGGCGCCGCCGCCGAGCTGCGCGCCGCGGCCGGCTCCCGCGCGCTGCTGGCCCGGGCCCGGGCCGCTATCGCCGCCACCGGTGACGTCACCGATACTGAGGCCTTCACCCGGCTGGCCCAGCGATCTGGCCGCGAGGGGCGCAGCATCCTGGCGGTGGCGCGCGACGTCCTGGCGAACTCAGCCCGGCTGGCCGGCCAGGAGCCGCCCGCATGAGCACCCACCACCCGGACCTGAGCCTGTTCGAAGGCCTGCAGCGGTCCGGCATGACCCCCGCCGAGCTGTGGATCAGGTATTACGCGGTCGGCGGCGACGCTGCCGAACTGGAGGTCGAGGCCTATGCGCTCGGCTTGCTCAGGCCGGACGACTATGAGCACAACCTCATCGCCCAGGCCCTGAACGAGTTTTTCCTCGACCTCGACGAGGATCATCCCGTGCGTTACCGCGGTCTTCCCGCGCTGGGGGAGGCGCGCGGCTAGCCGGACCGTCCTACCGGCCAGACCTGGGCCGACCGATCAGCTCGCCCGTTTCGACGAGGCGGGCGGCGACCTCGGTGAGCTTGACGTTATGGTGCTGGGAGGCCTTGGCGAGCAGGGCGAAGGCGGCGTTGGCGGTGATCCGGTGACGTTCCATCAAGATTCCCTTGGCCTGCCCGATGAGGTCCCGGTTGACGACCGCTGCGCGCATCTGTTCGGCTCGCAGGGCGTCGGCGAGGGCGAGCGCGGCCATGGTGGCGAACATCGTGGTGATGCGCTCGTCGACATCGGTGAAAGCGGACGGCTTCCCCGCGTACAGGCTGAGCGTGCCGAGGCCCCGCTCGTCCGCCTGCAGCGGGATGCACAGCTGGCTGAGGACGTCGTGTTCGCGCGCGGCCGTCATGAAGCCCGGCCACCGCGGATCGGAGCGGGTGTCGTCGATCCGGATCACGGTCTGCCGCCGCGCGGCCTCGATGCACGGCCCTTCTCCCGCCTGCTGCTGATAGAGGTCGAGATGCAAGGGCGCGTGGCCGCTCGTGGCCTGCGGTACTAGCTTCCCTCGCTCCAGCAGGATCAGGCCGGCATCCCGGTCCGCGTTCAGTGCGCTGGCGGCCGCCGAGACGATCGCGTCCAGCGTGGGCTGCAGCTGGGCGTCCCGTACATGCAGCGCGCGGGCCAGCACCTCCACCGTGCTCGCGGCCTGGGCCATGACCTCGTCGATGTCCCGCTGCTCGCTGACCTCCGCCATGCCAGCCCCCTGCCCCTGATCGCCGGTCTCATGCCGCCAGCCGCCTTTCTTCGGGCTGAGAGGAATGGTTGCGCGCTTCCCGGGAACACCGGTGTACAGGTCAAGCAGCGGCCTCAAGACGCGAACCTTGAGGGACTGTCATGCCGAAGTCAAGCCGCTACGTCGTTTCCCGTTACCCCATGACCGAGCTGCCGGGCACGCTGCAGCGTTCCTGCCGGGAAGCGCAGGAGACATTCCTGCGGGCGCTCGATGACGCGGTACGGATGCACGGGGAGAGCGATCAGGCTCACCGGACCGCCTATGCGGCGCTCAAGCGGGATTTCGAGAAGCGGGGCGATCACTGGATCGCCAAGCAGCTCGCATCCTGACCAGCGGGTCCGCGGGTCCGCGGCACCGGGGCACGCGCTCCGCTCGTTCGGTAAAAAGATCTTTACCACCGAACGGGTGGGCGCGTGCCTGTGCCGGCCCCGCTGCCTATACGGCTTGGCCGAAGCGGACGCGCAGGCCGCAGCGGCGCAGCATCCGGGCGAACCACAGAATGGATAGCAGGGTGCCCGCGGCCACGCCGGCCACGGTTACCACGGTCGTGAGCCACAGGAAGACCGAGGTCGGCTCCACCACCAGCAGGATCGCCAGGCCGATGGTCGAGGCGGCGAAGATCCCGGCCCACAGCCAGGTCACCCCGCGGAAGAAGCGGGCCAGGCCCGGGTGCGCGCCGGACGGCTGGCGCAGTGCCACCACTTCGGCGGCCAGTCGCGCCACCAGCGGCCGGCCGGTGGACGCGGTCCAGGCGAACAGGATGCACAGGGCGAGGTTGGCCACCGGGAACTGGAGCAGGAAGAGCAGCATGCTGCCGGTGGCCAGCACCAGCGCGGTCTGCAGCGTGAGCACCAGGCCCGAGACGACCAGCAGGCCGGGAACGCTGCCCGTCAGCAGCTTCCGGGCGGCGGCGGTCAGCCATATCGCCGCCGTCGCCGCGGCCATGCCGGCCCCTTGGCCGCCCAGTCGCGCAGCCACGGCGTAGGCGGCGAGGGGGAGGCCGACGGACTCGGCGAGGTTCCAGCCCGCGGTCAGCGCGAGCCGGGCCGGGGCGGGCAGGTGGAGGTCGGCCGGCCCGGGCGGTCCGGTGCTCCCGGCCGCGGGCTGGAGCGTGTCACCGGTCGCCGGGATGTCCGCGGGCGGATCCGGCCGGATACGCATTCGCAACCTCATCATGCTCCCTGCTCACCCTGGTAGAGCTCCCTCCTGCCCGCGTTCCCGCGAGCCATGCGGGAGGACCATCACTCATTCAGCGTCGGCGGCCGGGTCGTCGCCGGGCCAGACACCGAAGTACTTGCGGGCACCCTGGGCCGCACCGCGGTCCACGACCGCCTTGACCAGGCCGACGATGGCACCCTGGACGGTGGCGGCGATGAGCACTTCGCGCCACCCGCGCTGGGCGTCGGTGGCTTCGGGCGCTTCGTCTTCTCCGGCGGCCAGCTTCCAGATCTGCTTGAAAACCGCCGCGGCCAGGATCCCGCTGAGCACGCTGACGAGCAGGCTCAGCGGCTTGAACAGCAGTTTGGTCATCGTCCGGTTTCCCTCTGCCGGCTTACCGGCGTGTCTTGTTCCCGGCTCGTGACCTGGTCCCGGGTGCGCTCGGCGGCGGCGACGCGGTCTTTCTCCGGGTCGTCGAGCTTGCGGGTGTCGCGGAGCTCGGCGAAGGGCTCGAGGTCGTCGGGCACACCGCTGCGGATGGCGCGTTCGCGCTGGGTTTCGGCGTTGAATTCCGCCCCGAGCAGGATCGCGATGTTCGAGATCCACAGCCAGACCAGGAAGATGATCACGGTGGCGAGCGAGCCGTAGGTCTTGTTGTAGGAGCCGGAGAAGCTGACGTAGACGGCGAACAGCCCCGACGCGATCATCCAGATGATGACGGCGACGACGCCGCCGGCCGAGATCCACCGGAAGGAGGGCTGCCGGACGTTCGGGCTGGCCTTGTAGAGCAGCGAGAGCATCACGCTGATGATGACCGCCAGCACCGGCCATTTCGCGATGCTCCAGATCAGCACCGCGGTGTGACCGATGCCGAAGGCCGAGCCGACCTGGTTCGCGATCGGCCCGGTCAGCACCGCGATCGCGACGGCGATCACGAGCAAGACGACGAGCGCGATCGTGGTGGCCACCCGGACCGGGACGGTCTTCCAGATCGGGCGGCCCTCGTCGACGTCGTAGATGGTGTTCGAGGCGCGCATGAAGGCCGCGACATAGCCTGAGGCGGACCACAGGGCGATCACGATGCCGATGATCCCCGCGATCCCGGCCGCGCCCGCCCTGCCCTGAACCTGGGTGACGACACCCTTCAGGAAGGAGGTCACCCCGCCGGGGGCGATCTGGTCGATGTTGCTCAGCACCTGCTGGGTCGTGGATTTGCCGAGCAGCCCGAGGATGGAGACCAGCACCAGCATGGCCGGGAACAGGGCGAGCACGCCGAAATAGGTCAGTGCGGCGGCACGGTCGGTGACGTCGTCGTGCTTGAACTCCCGGACGGAGCGCTTCAAGATGGCGAACCATCCGGCCCGGGGCATGTCGGTGACCTTCTTCGGTACGGCGGTGTCGTGTCGTTCGGCCGGCTGATGGGCGGTGTCGTGCTTACCATAGGAGTCTGTGCGGCGAGCCATCATCGCCCCCTTCCTGTCATGGGTGGGCTGCTGCGGCCTAGGGCTCTACCCCTCGTCACCCGCTCAAACCGATCTCCCGAAATCCGCGGTCAGCGCGCTCCCGCGGCGAGCAGCAGCGCGACGCTACGGGAAAACCGGGCGCCGGCCGCGATCGACAGCGCCGTCCGTCCCCTCGCGTTCGGCGCGTTCGGGTCGGCGCCGAGCTCGAGCAGGGCCCTGACGGTTTCGGGATGCTCGCCCTTGTCCGCCCGGCAGGCCCTGGTCAGCGGCGTTTCCTGAGCGCGGATGGGAACGTCCAGATCGAAGCCGTGGGCGACGAGGAGCTCGCCGATCGTCCGGTCGGCGCCGAGGGGACCCAGGCTCTCCGCGTCGCGGGCCTGGGCGCCGTGGTCGAGGAGCAGGCGCACCAGCTCGACCGAGCCCTGGTTCGCGGCCGAGGTCAGCAGCCGTCCGCCCGACGTGCGGGCCTCGGCGCCGTTCTCGAGCAGCAGCGTCGCGGCGGCGGCGGATCCGCCGTCCACCGCATGGTGCAGCGGCGTGACCGGGTGGAAGTCCTCGTGCGGCGACTGCGCGTTCGCGAGCCCCGCCGCGATGTGACCGCGCAGCGCGTCCAGGTCCGCCAGGAACGCGGCGCCGAACACGTCGACCTTCGCGCCATGATCACGCAGGTACTGCGCGACCTGCTGGTGCCGCGAGCGCACCGCGATGCAATACGGCGAGACCGCCACCTGGGTCATGTGAACGGCCGAGCCCGGGATCTCGATGTCCGCGCCGTGGCCGGTGAGCCAGCGGACGAGCGGCAGCCGGCCCCGCCGGGCCGCGGTCCACACCAGCGTGGCCCCGTCACCGGCCCGCTGGTCGATCAGGCGGGGATGGTCCGCGACGAGGGCGGCGACGGCATCCACGTCGCCGGTGGCCGCCGCCGCCATCGCCTGCCTGAGCACTGCCAGCGGCGCGCCGTCGTTCTCCAGACGAGCCGCCGCCTCCCGCAGCAGCCGCATCACGGCGGCCTGCGGCCCGGCGGCGACGCCGGCCTGGTCCAGGGCCGCACCGAAGTGCGCGAGCCACCGCGCGGACTCCTCCGCGCTGATCAGCCGGTGGAGGTGACGGCGCTGCGTGCCGACATCCCGGATGCCGCGCACCTCGCCCCCGAAGAATCCCTCGAAGAACTCCTTGAGACGATCCCGTTCACCCTTCCGGCGGGACCGGAACAGCCGGGTGAGCTCCTGGTCGCGTTCGAGGCGGTCGTAGAGGCCGTCGACGATCAGGCCGACCGCGGCGCGGCCTCCGAGCGCCTCGAACAGCCCGGGATCGGCGGTCACCGGCAGCGGCTCGCGCGGGGATCGCATCATCACCCGATCGGCTGGATGCCGGGGTCGCACTGGCGGCAGCCCAGTTCGCCCTGGAAGAGGCCGTGGGCCGGGCACCGGGCGAGCAGTTCCGGCCGCGGCGCGGTCCTCCAGTCTTCCGGCCTGGCGGAGGGGATCGGCGTGAACTGCGCGACCATAGCCCGGTAGGTGGCCAGGCTGGCGGCGACGAGGGGCGGATCGTACCGGAGCCGGTCCCAGCCGTGGCGGCCGAGCGCGGTGTCGATCATCCGCAGGAAGAAGGCTTTCTCCGCCTGCCATTCAGACGTCCAGGGCAGCTCGCTCAGGTCGAAGCCGCTGGTTCCCCGGCCGATGCGGTGCCCGTCGGCGAAGTGCAGGACGAGATGCTGCTCCCAGGCGGTTTCGGCGAGGTCGCAGCCGGCCAGGGTCAGCACGTCGAAGAGTACGTCGGTCCCTCCGTTGGACAGGCGGAGCCCGGTGTCGTCAGCGGCCGGATCGGCGGCGGTGAAACGGTTCGCCACGAGGCCATTGTGGCACGGGTGCCGGGCGACAGCCGGAAGCGTGCGCCCGGGCCGGGTCAGGCGGGGGCGGGACGGCGCTTGCGGGGGGCGGCGGACCGGGGCGGCTGGGCCCGCATGTGGTCCCGGACGCGGCTCATGATGTCGCGCAGGTGGTCTAGGTCCTGGTCGGACAGGGGATCGAGCAGCAGGCGGGTGACCTCGATGTGGCCGGGGAAGACGCGGCCGAGGAGGGCCCGTCCGTCGTCGGTGATGGTAACCAGCGTGGCCCGTTCGTCCTCGGCGCTGGGGCCGCGGGTAATCAGGCCGGCCTTCTCCAGCAGCCCGGCCTGATAGGTCAGGCCACTGCGGCTGTAGACGACGCCGTCGGCTAGGTCGGTCATGGTCAGCGGCCCGCGGGCGTTGAGCCGGGCCAGCAGCTGGAACTGCACGTAGCTGATGCCGCCCTCGGCCCGGAGCTGCTGTTCGAGGCGGTGCTGGAGCAGGCTGACTGCTTCCATGAGCGCGAAATAGGTGTTCAGCTGGACGGCGTCGAGCGCCGGGGCGTCATCGACGCTATCGCGCGCCGGGACATCGCCTGCTCCGGTGCCGGGCCGGGGGTCGGTCATCGCCCTACCATATCTGCTTCGAATTCTAAGCATGTGACGCGCATCACAGTCCGGAAGGGTGTTGCTTCGAAGTTGAAGCAGTTATCGTTTCTTGCGTGCTTCAACTTCGAAGTATACCGACCCGAGGAGAGATCATGAAGGCAGTC
>JAJKHX010000518.1 GCA_021154785.1 Nocardiopsis sp. | reverse complement strand
GGCCAGCACCCGCGGGTCGTCGGCCGCTTCGTCGATCAGCTTCTCCACTGACGCGGCGAAGGAGTCGTAGGGGTGGTGGATCAGGATGTCGCGCTCGGCGATGGCGGTGAAGATGCTGTTGTCCTGGGCGACCGCCCGGGTAGAGGGGACGAACGCCGGATACCGCAGTTCGCCGATGTTCAGGTCGGCGATGGTGAACAGGCCGCTCAGGTCGAGCGGGCCGGGGACCCGGTAGACCGCGCTGCGGTGCACGTCCAGCTCGGTGACCAGCCGCTCGAGCACGTCGGCGGACATGGTGTCCTCGACCTCGATCCGGACGGCCGGCTCGAACCGGCGCCGCACCAGCTCCCGCTCCATGGCCTGCAGCAGGTTCTCGGTGAGCTCCTCGTCGACCTCCAGGTCCCTGATCCGGGTCACCCGGAACGCGTGATGCTCGATGATCTCGACGTCGCCGAACAGGTCGGTCAGGTGGGCCGCGATCACGTCCTCGATCGGCACGAACCGGTTCTGCGCCACGGCCAGGAACCGGGGCAGCAGCGGCGGCACCTTGACCCGGGCGAAGATCGTCGCGTCGGTGCGCGGGTCCGCGATCATGACGGCGAGGTTGAGAGACAGGCCGGAGATGAACGGGAACGGGTGGGCCGGGTCCACCACCAGCGGGGTGAGCACGGGGTAGATACGCTGCCGGAACAGGTCACCGAGCTTGTCGCGCTCGCCGGCCGAGAGCTCCTTCCAGCGCAGGATCTCGATCCGGTGCTCGGCCAGCTCGGGGTTGATGCGCTCGCTGAACGCGCGGGCGTGCCGGACGGTCAGTTCTCCCGCCAGCTCCAGGGTGTTCTCGAGGACCTGCCCTGGCAGCAGCACCCCGGTGCCCTCGGCCGGGAAGCCGGCCACCATCCGGCGCACCAGGCCGGCCACCCGGACCATGAAGAACTCGTCCAGGTTTGTGGCGAAGATGGCGAGGAAGCGCACCCGGTCGAGCAGCGGAACCGACTTGTCCTCGGCCAGCTCGAGGACCCGCTCATTGAATCTGAGCCAGCTCTCCTCACGGTCCAGGTAACGCTCATCGGGCAGCGCGGTCCCGGAACCCGGAGACGCCCCTTCTTCCTCGTGTCCTTCCGCGGGAAGGCTGATCTGGCTGACACCCATGCAGCTCATTGTCCCCGCTGGGCGCCCGGTAGGAAACGTTAGGATCGGTAAGAGCTTATTGATCCGGACGGTGCGGGTTAAGAGTCCAGCTGCCGCCCGCTCCCGGCCGGTACGGATCAGGGCACCCGGGGCTGGCCGGGGATGCCCGGCCGGGCCTGGATGGCCTGGACGCTCAGCGAGACGGAGCCCTTGGCCGAGCAGAGCGCGATATGCGCGGGCACGAACGCGGGCCGGCCCTGGGTCGGCAGCGTGATCCCTAGTTCCTCGGCGGTCACTTGCGCGCAGCCGGCCGGCTGGGTGCTCGCGGTGATCAGGACCTGCAGCACCGCGTGCGCCGTCGCCCCGGGCGCGAGCATGACCGGCTTCGGCCGGACCGAGGTGTCGCGGACCGCCGCGCCGCCGATCCGGCTGCCCGCCACCGGGTCCTGCCCGGTCACCGGGCTGGCCTGGTAGGCCGACACCTCCGGGTAGCCGTACAGGCGGCAGGTCCGGTCCGAGACGTTGGTGAATTCCAGCGTGTAGTAGGTGCCGCCACCGTGGCTCAGGCCGGTGCCGGCCCGGTCCGTGGCGGCGGCGCCGAGCCAGGCTTCGAGGCCGGATGCCGCGCACGCGGGGCCGGAGAATTCAGAGGACAGGGCAGCCACGGTGCTCCCGGGGGCGCGGGTCAGCACGACGGCGAGCGCGGCGGTGCCGATAAAGGCCGCTATCGCGACCATACGCCATCCGATGTGGCCGTACCTTCTCATTGCGGTCCTATCTGGCGATGGTTGAACCGTTCCCCGGGCCGGACCGCGCTAATCCTGTTAATCATTTTTTAATAGGACCCGGGCCGATTCCCCGGCGCCAGTTTTGTCGCACTTAATGCGCACGATTGGCCGGGCCGGCCGGGCGCTGAACCTGCCCCGGCCGGCCCGGCCGCCCTTCTCAGCAGCAGCCATCAGCCCCGTCGCCGAACTCGGCGGCGAACGCCGCCAGGTCGAGCAGGTGGAACATGGTGTCGCACCACCGCTCCCCGGCCGGCCGGTCGTCGAAGTGCCCGAGGCACTCGTTGGCCGCGTCGAGGATCGCCCGCAGCACCGCGCCCTCCGCCTCTCGCGGCGGCTGGCTGCCGGGGCCGCCCTCCAGAATCGCCGCCGCCTTGCGGGCCATGGCCAGTCCGAGTGTTCCCGCGAGCAGCACGCGCTGCATCATCAGGACGCCATTGTGGTCTTTCATTTCCGGTTGCCTCCATCGTCCACCGTGGCTGTCCCGCCTTCGGGACCATGATGCGGGCAGGCAGTGACATTCCGGTCAGACGGTACGCAGCAGGCGATACGCGGCGGAGTCACATAGACAACGTAAGCACCGCAAGCATCAGATCTACCGGGGCCGGCTGACCCGGAAATAAGACATAAATGAACGTGTCTATTTACCCCCGATAGGCAGGGGGTAAATAGACACGATGACGCGAAGGGGTAATTCCCGGCTATTCTTCAACGGGGCGGCAGGCGGACCAGATCGCGGCGGCATTGTGCAGCTTGACGCGCTCGCCGCGGCCGAGCGCTTTAGCCAGGTCGGTTTCCGCGGTCTCGATGCGGAGCCACTCGGCGTACGAGACCGGCGTGATACCGCGCCCGGCGAGCACGGACGCCAGCGGCCACTCACTCGCCGCGGGCGGTGCCGCCTCGCTGCCCGGCCCGGCCGCCGCGCTGCCCGCCTGGGTGACGTCCGCGCCCTGGGCGAGTCCGTCGGGGTACCGGAGCATTCCGGCTCGCGGCAGCGGGGTGTCACCCTCGCCCGGACCGCCGGCCAGGTCCTCGAGCAGGCAGCGGACGGTCTCGGCGGCGTCGGACTTGTTGGTGCCGATCACGCCGGTCGGGCCGCGCTTGAGCCAGCCGGCCACGTACTCGCCGGGCAGCGGCGCGCCGTCGGCACCGAGGACGCGGCCGAGAGCGTTCGGCACCACCGAGGCGCGCGAGTCGAAGGGCACCCCGGGCAACGGCACACTCTGGTATCCCACCGACCGCAGGACCATCTGGGCACTGAGCGTCTCGAGTTCACCGGTGCCGCCGAGGCGCCCGTCCGCGTCGAGCCTGGTACGTTCCAGGGTGATTCCGCTCACTCGTTCGGTCCCGAGAATTTCGACCGGCCGCAGCCAGAACCGGACGGTCAGCCGGCGGCTGTGCCCGGTGGCGGCGGGCCCGGCCGTCTCGCCCTGGGCCCACTTAGCGATCGCCACCATGTTGCCGCGCACCCGCCGGTCGGATCCGGCCAGCGCGGTCCCCTCCCCGGCCAGGTCGAACGCGTCCAGGTCGGCCTCGTCGGCGTGCACGACCACCTCGACGCCGGGCAGTTCGCCCAGCTCGCGTAGTTCCTTGGTGGTGAACTTGGCGTGCGCGGGCCCGCGGCGGCCGATCATGTGGACCTCGCGCACCTTGCTCGCGTGCAAAGCCTCGAGCACGGGCTGCGGGACGTCGGTGGTGTGCAGCTCGGCCGGGTCACGGGCCAGGATCCGGGCCACGTCGACGGCGACGTTGCCGACGCCGATCACCGCGACCGACTCGGCGTCGAGGGTGAACGCGGTGGCGTCCACGTCCGGGTGGCCGCAGTACCAGTTGACGAAGTCGGTGGCCGCGTAGCTGCCCGGCAGGTCCTCGCCGTCGATGCCTAGCCGCCGGTCCCGCATCGCCCCGGTCGCGTAGATCACCGCGTCATACGCCGCCAGCAGGTCGTCGCGGGTGACGTCCTCGCCGAGGTGAACCCCGCCCACGAACCGGACATCCGGGCTCTCCAGCACCTTGCGCAGGTACTGCGCGATCGACTTGATCGACTTGTGGTCCGGCGCGACCCCGTACCGGACCAGCCCGTACGGGGTGGGCAGGCGGTCGAGCACGTCGACCCGGACCGGGACCGGCACCGGCAGTGCGGCCGCCTGCTTGACCAGCGCCTCGGCGGCGTAAAGACCGGCCGGCCCCGAGCCGACAACGGCAACGTTCAGCATGAATGCATACGCTACTCGACTAGCTGCCCTTCGGCAGTCGCTCCTCAGTCCAGAGGATGCCGCGCCCCGTCAGCTCGCAGCGTGGCGGTCTCGCTGACGTCGCCGGGTGAGCGGCGGGCTACCGCCTCGGTGATCTGCCGGGCCAGGTTCTGCGGGGTCAGGCCCGCCTCCTCGAGAACCTCGTCCCGGGTGCCGTGCGGCAGGAACTCCTGCGGCAGGCCGAACGTCTTGACCGGCACGTCCACGTCGTGGTCGCGCAGCAGCCGTGCCACCGCGTCACCGAACCCGCCGGTCCGTCCGTTGTCCTCGACGGTGACCACCATCTTGTGCTGGCGGGCCGCACCGACCAGGGCCTCGTCCACCGGCTTGGTCCAGCGCGGGTCGACCACGGTGACGCCGATCCCGTGCCCGGCCAGCCGGTCCGCGATCTCCAGGCCGGTCATCGCCATCACCCCGGCGCCGGCCAGCAGCACGTCCGGGCCGAGGCCCTCGGCCGGCTCGCGCAGCACGTCCATCCCGCCCAGCTTGGCGACCGCCTCGGCATCGCCGCCCGTCTTCCCCTTGGGGAAGCGGACCACGGTCGGGCCGTCACTGGTTTCTACCGCCTCGTTCAGCAGTTCGGCGACCCGCTTGGCGTCCCGCGGCGCGGCGATCTTCATGCCCGGCACCAGCTGCATGATCGAGCCGTCCCACATGCCGTGATGACTGGCGCCGTCGAGGCCGGTCACCCCGGCCCGGTCCAGCACCAGCGTCACCGGGAGCTTGTGCAGGGCGACGTCCATCAGCACCTGGTCGAAGGCCCGGTTGGCAAAGGTCGAGTAGATGGCGACCACCGGGTGCAGGCCGGCCATGGCCAGGCCGGCCGCGCTGGTCACGGCGTGCTGCTCGGCGATGCCCACGTCGTAGATGCGGTTCGGGTAGGCCTGCGCGAACTGGACCAGGCCGGTCGGGTTGAGCATGGCCGCGGTGATCGCGACGACGTCGGGGCGGCGGGCGCCGATGGCCACCATCTCGTCGCCGAACACCCGGCTCCAGGACCCGGGGGCGGCGCCGGCCGCGGGCACCTGGTGCAGCCGGTCGTCGGTGTTCTGCTCGGCCTCGGCGTAGCCGAGCCCCTTGCGGGTTATTACGTGCACCAGGACCGGGCCCTCGTAGTCCCGGGCCCGGCGCAGCGCGGTCTCCACCAGGCGCTCATCGTGGCCGTCGATGGGGCCGACGTACTTCAGGCCCAGGTCCTCGAACATCACCTGGGGCTGCAGGAAGTCCTTCAGGCCCTTCTTCGCGCCGTGCAGCGCCCCGTACAGCGGCCCGCCGACCAGCGGCGCCCGGGACAGCGTGGTCTTGATGTAGTCGAGCACGTTCTCGTAGCGCTGGCTGATCCGGATCGCGGCCAGGTGCTCGGCCAGGCCGCCGATCGTCGGCTGGTAGGACCAGCCGTTGTCGTTCACGATCATGACAAGCCGCGAGTCCTTGGCCGCGGCGATGTTGTTCAGCGCCTCCCAGGCCATCCCGCCGGTCAGCGCCCCGTCGCCGATGACCGCGACCACGGTGCGATCCGGCTCGCCGCGCAGCGTGAACGCCTTGGCCAGGCCGTCGGCGTAGGACAAGCTGGTGGAGGCGTGCGAGTTTTCCACCAGGTCGTGCTCGGACTCGGCCCGGCACGGGTAGCCGGTCAGCCCGCCCTTCCGCCGCAGCGTGCCGAACTGGGCGACCCGGCCGGTCAGCAGCTTGTGCACGTACGCCTGGTGACCGGTGTCGAAGACGACCTTGTCCTTCGGCGAGTCGAAGACCCGGTGGATCGCGATCGTGAGCTCGACCACGCCCAGGTTCGGGCCCAGGTGGCCGCCGACACCCTTCACCGTCGTCTCGATCATCAGGTCACGGATCTCGGCCGCGAGGCGGGTGAGCTGGTCCTGGCTGAGTCCCTTCAGGTCCTCGGGGCCGTTGATGCACTCCAGTAGGGTCACGGCGTGCTCCTCATGTGCTGTGCGGGCCTGATGGGAACGATGCTGCTCAATCGAACCGAGTTTACGAGGTCAGGCCTCAGATCGCGCGCCGTGACCGCTCAGTCTCCGACACGCGTGTCGGGCTCGCGCCGCCGTGCGCGGCCGGAGCCGGGCCCGCGGGGAGCAGGAGCGGCCGGGCGGCGAGGAGCCCGGTGGCGAGTTCGGCCCCGCCTAGGGCGAGGAGCAGGGCGACCGGGATGGTCCAGCTTCCGGTGGCGGTGTGCAGCAGCCCGACCACCAGCGGGCCGGCCGCGGCGACCAGGTAGCCGACCGACTGGGAGAAGGCGGACAGCGACGCGGCGACGCCCGCGTCCGGGGCCCGCGCCAGCATGAAGAAGATGGCCAGGCCCAGGCAGGAGCCCTGGCTGAAGCCGAGGATGAGGACCCAGAACGGCGCCGAGCCGAGCGGCGCCCACAGCGAGCCGGCCAGGCCCGCCACGGTCCCGATCAGGCTGGGCACGACCAGGAGGCGCTGGCTGGGACGGCGGTGGGCCAGCAGCGGCACGATCAGCGAGGTGGCGAGGTTGCCCACGCCCATCAGCGCGAGCAGGTTGCCGGCCGTGACGGCCGACGCGCCGCGGTCCTGGAAGATCGTCGGCAGCCAGGACAGCACCGAGTAGTACAGCAGGCTCTGCAGCCCCATGAACGCGGTGACCTGCCAGGCGAGCGCGTACCGGTACACCTCGAGGCCAGACCGTGCCGGGGTCCTGGCTGGGGTCCTGGCCGGGGTTTTCGCCGGGGTTTTCGCCGGGGTTTTCGCCGGGGCGGCGCGGGGGCGGTACCTGAGCTGAGGCAGCCAGAGCAGCCCGGCCAGGACGGCGGGGGCGGCCCACACGCCGAGGGACAGCGGCACCGATCCCCCCGAACTGCGGTACAGCGGCACGCTGAGCAGCGAGGACAAGATCGCGCCGGCGGACAGCGTGGTCAGGTAGATGCCGATGAGCAGGCCGGCCCGTTCCGGCCAGCGCCGCTTGGCCATGCTGGAGAGCAGCACGTTGAGGACGGCGATCGCGCTCGCCGCCAGCGCCGTGCCCGGAAACAGCATGACCCGGGGCGCCGCGCCGCGCAGCAGCAGGCCCACGGCGATCAGGACCAGGGCGGCCAGCAGGATCACTTCCTCGCCGTAGCGCCGGTTCAGCCGGGCGGCGAACGCGGAGACTACGCCGAAGCAGATCACCGGGGTGGCGGCGAGCAGCGACAGCGTGGCCGGCGACAGGTGCAGCGACTCCTGCAGATCAGGGAAGAGCGGCGGCAGGCTGGTGATCGCGGTGCGCAGGTTGAAGCCCGCAGCCGCCACGGCGACGACCAGAAGCGGGATCTCGTAGGGCCGTCGCCCGGCGGCGGGCGAGTGGTTCGGCATCAGCAACTAACGGTATACGACGGGCATTCCGGGACCGAACGGGCGGCCGGGCCTGCCCTCGGCCCGCTGGCTGCCCACCGGGCTGATGCTTACAGGCCCGGCAAGAGCAGGAGCTTGCCGGTGGTCCGCCTCGCCGCGAGGTCCTCCTGCGCCCGGGCGGCGTCGGCCAGTGGGTACGTGCCGCCGATCCGCACGTCGAGCTCGCCCTTGACGATCCAGTCGAAGACCTCGCCGGAGCGCCACTTCAGCTCGTCCGGGTCGGAGACGTAGTGGAACATGGTCGGCCGGGTCAGGTACAGCGAGCCGCCGCTGTTCAGCCGCTGGGGGTCCAGCGGCGGGACCGGTCCGCTGGCGGCCCCGTAGAGGACCATCATCCCGCGCGGGCGCAGCGCCGCCAGGCCGTCGTCGAAGGTGTCCTTCCCGACGCCGTCGTACACCACGTGCGCGCCCGTCCCGTCCGTGACGTCGTCGACGGCATCGCGGAAAGTGTCGTAACCGGTGACGTGGTCGGCACCCGCCCCGCGGGCGAGCTCGGCCTTGTCGCCACCCGAGGTGGTGGCCACGACGATGCCGCCGCGCCGCTTGACCATCTGGGTCAGCAGCAGGCCGACCCCGCCGGCGGCCGCGTGGACCACGGCGACGTCCCCCTCCTGCACCGGGTAGGTACTGGTCACCAGGTAGTGCGCGGTCATGCCCTGCAGCATGGCGGCCGCGGCGACCTGCAGGCTCAGCCCGTCAGGGACCGGGACGGCGCTCCGGGCGGGCAGCGCGACCTGCTCGGCGTAGCTGCGGCCCGGGCCGGCCCAGGCCACGTGATCGCCGACAGCCAGGTGGGTGACGCCCTCGCCCACCGCGCTGACCGTGCCCGCGCCCTCCGCGCCGGGCACGAAAGGCAGCTCCGGCCGGTAGTTGCCGGCCCCCTCGCGCTGGTAGATGTCCATGTAGTTGACGCCGGCGGCGGCGACGTCCACCACCACCTCGCCCGGTCCCGGCCGCGGTGATTCCCGCTCGGTGATGCCCAGCACCTCGGGGCCGCCCAGCCGCTCGCCGACTACCACGCGCATGATCGCGTCCTCCTTCTCGTCTCGTCCTGGCCAGCTTGTCACAGGCTTCCGCGGGGCCGGACAGGGCCAGGCATGGTGTGAACCCGGAAATCCGCTACCACCGGCCCCACCATCACCATTCCGGTTCAGAAAGCATGCATGAGGGGGTTAAGGGGACGCGTCGGCGTCCTTGGTGCGGGTGAGGGCCAGGTAGCCGATCAGGCCGAGGGGGTAGAGGAAGTAGCCGAACCGGACCTGGGGCCCGAGCAGGAACATCAGCGCCAGCCCGATCGCCAGCCGCCAGGCGGCGGCGGGCACGTCGCGGGGCGGCTTGACCACCAGCGAGATGAGGACGCCGAGGACGGCCGCGAGCAGCAGGCCGACCGAGGCCACGTGCCCGGCCGTGCCCAGCGCGGTGAGCAGGTGCCCGGGCAGCAGGCTCTCGGCCGGGGTCTTGTCGCGGGTGAGGCCGAGCGGGAACAGCACGCTGTTCTGGATCAGGGCGTCCGCGCCGCGCCACGAGGTGAGCGCGGCCGGGGCCAGCGCGGCGGTGAGGACCAGGGCGGTGGCGGCGGCCGCGGCGGTGAAGCGCCACGCGGCCCGGGCGCCGTCGCGGGCCGCGAACATCGCGGCCAGCACCGGGACGGCGAGCCAGGCGGTCGACTTCAGGTCGCAGGCGGCGCCGAGGGCGATGCCCGCGCCGAGCGCCCCGGTGACCCGCGCGGCCGACCCGGCCCCTGCCGCCCGCGGGACCGCGGGACGGGCGGCTAGGGCCAGGGCCAGCAGGATCAGTGCCAGCACGGGCGGGTCGGTGGTGATCACGGCCAGGTTGAGTCCGACCACGGGCGAGGCCACGGCGACGCCGGCGGCCAGCAGCGCGTCGCGGCGCCCGGCCGGGCCGCCCTGGTACCGGGCCTGGATGCCGAACGCCGCGGCCAGCGCGATCACGGTGCCGACCGCGATCCACACCCCGGCGTTCCCGGCCAGGCCGCCCGCCCCGGCCGCGTGCGGCAGTCCGAACAGGGTCATGACCGGGAGGTACGGGTTATAGGACAGCCAGGAGACGACCTGCGAGGCGGGCAGGTAGGGCGAGCCGTGGTGCAGCAGCAGTGACGCCGCCCGGTCGATGACGTTCATCCCGTCTTCGAGCGGATAGGCCACCGACAGCCACAGCAGCGGCGCGAGCACGGCTACGGCTGCCGAGACGCCGACGGCGGCGGCCCGGCCCCGGCGCCCGCGCCAGAGCCCCAGCAGGGCCAGGGCGGCGGCGTAGCCGCAGGCGGCCCAGATGGACCAGACCCGATCCCGGCCGCCGGACACCACGGCGGCGGCGGTCGCGTAGGCGCAGAAGGCGGCGTAAGCGGCCATCAGGCGCCGTCGGCCGAGCCAGGGCCGGGCGGACTCGCCGGGTGACCGCTCCCCCGCGGTGAGGCCGTGCGTGAGCAGGGCGTCCTGGGGCGCGGCGTCAACGACCCGTGCTTCCTCGGCCGGGGCGGTCTCGGCCTGGCCGGCCACCCTGGGCCGACCCGCGTCGCGTGCGTTGTGTGTCAGCTGGTCCCCCGGTGACCAGAGCCGGAGCTGCCCGGTACAGGCAGCAAAACGCTATGAGCAGACTCCGGGACGCGTCAAGCGGATAGCGGCCGGGTCAGGCGCGCCCGCGCAGCCACGCTCGGCGGCGAGCCGGAGCATGGCCCGGGTCATCTGGGCCGTGGTGGGCGGCTCGGGCAGGTCCGGCGCGTCCGGTGCGTCCTGGCGGCGGCAGGCGTCCAGGGCCAGGGCCACGAAACGGCGCCAGGCGCCGGGCGCGTCGGCGCCGGTAACGTGCATGATGGCGGCGGTGGCGAACGGCCATGCTAGACGATCCGGAGGGTACCCTCCGGACAGCTCCGCGGCGCCGGGTAGGCTGCCGGGTGGACTTCACCTTGGCAGGCCAGCGAGCAACGGAGACTGACGATGGAATCTAGCCCGGGCCCGTGGATCAGCGCGCTGCGGAACTCCCACGACCGGCTGCGGGCCGCCGTCGAGCCGCTCACCCGGGAGCAGCTCGGGCAGCGCTCGTACGCCAGCGAGTGGTCGGTCGCCCAGGTGCTCTCCCACCTCGGGTCGCAGGCCGAGATCTTCAGCCTGTTCATCGACGCTGGCCTGACCGGGCAGGAGCCGCCGGGCCGCGAGGCCTTCGAGCCGATCTGGGACAGCTGGAACGGCAAGGACCCGCAGGCCCAGGCGTCGGACGCGCTCCGCGCCGACCAGGCCACCCTGGAGCGGTTCGAGTCCCTGGACGCGGATCAGCGGGCGCGGCTGCGGCTGAAGATGTTCGGGATGGAGCTCGGCACCACCGGGCTGGCGCGGATGCGGCTCGGCGAGCACGCCATCCACGCCTGGGACGTGCTGGTCGCGCTCGATCCGTCCGCCACGGTGGCCCCGGATGCCGTCGCCCTGCTCATCGACACGCTGGACCAGCTCGCGGCGCGCAGCGGCAAGGCGGACGGGCAGCAGCGCAAGGTGCGGGTGTCCACCACCGGCCCGGAGCGCCAGTTCACCCTGGAGACGGGCGAGGCGGTCACGCTCACGCCGTCGGACGACGAGGCCACCCCCGAGCTGGGCCTGTCCGAGCTGCGGCTGCCTGCCGAGGCGTTCGTCCGGCTGGTCTACGGGCGGATGGACGAGGCGCACACCCCGGCGGCCGAGAGCGCCGGGGTGGAGCTGGACGAGCTGCGGCCGCTCTTCCCCGGTTTCTAGGCCGGGGGTTTCCAGGCGGGGCTCCTAGGCGGGGCTCCTAGGCGGGCGGATCGCCGCCCGCGGAGTCCCGCGCGCCGCGGATCGTGATGGCGGCCAGCCCGGCGCCGAACACCAGGGCGGCGCACAGCGCGCCGCCGACGTCGTGCGGCGGGCGGCCCGGCCACAGCCAGGGCGTGCTCAAGGTGGGCGGATGCCAGTCCGTGTACAGCGCGTACACCCCGGCGAGCGCGTAGGCGAGCGGGCCGGTCCAGGCAAGCGGGCCGCCGAGCAGGACGGCGCCGAGCAGGCCGATGCCGGTCAGCCCGGCCACGTTGCGCAGTAGGTCGGGGAAACCGCCGGCCAGCGGCATCCCGGCCCCGGCGGCGGCGAGCAGGCCGGCCGCCAGCGCGGTGAGCGCGACGGCCGCGCCGAGCCGCAGGAACGGCAGCCAGCGGCCGGTCGCGCGCTCCGGCTCGCCGAAGGGACTGCCCGCCGTCACCGCGATGACCGCGGCGCAGGCCGCCTCGATGATCAGCGGCAGCTGCAAGGCGCCGTAGGCGTCCCAGTGCCCGTACAGCGTGCCGCGCAGCCCGGCCGCGCACGCTGCCAGCAGGGCCAGGGCAGCCGGCAGGCGGCGGCTCACGGCGTGCAGCCAGGCCAGGCGCAGGATCGCGCGCGGCGCCTGGTCCGGCCGCGAGGAGAGGACGGGCCGCGGGGCCCGGCCGGCGGGAGCGGCTGTCACGGCAACTCAGCCAGGGTGATCTGGCCGGCCCGCAGCGCGGCCAGGTGATGCGCCAGCCAGTCGTGCCTCGCGGCGGGCGTCAGGACGGCGAACCGCCGGGCCGCGCGGGCGGCCGGGCTGCCCGGGACCGGCAGCAGGTGGCCGAACAGCGGGGCTAGGTCGCGCTCCTCGACGGACGGCGGGAACCGGACCGAGCCGCCGATGACGGCCAGCTGGGCCTGGCTCGGGTTCAGCTCCGCGGCCCGGTCGCCGCCGCTCAGGATGACGTCGCTCATCAGCCGCAGCCCGAGCGTCTGGGCCAGCTGGGCGGCGAACTCCGCACTGGTCATGCCGGGCTGGCCGGGTATCGGGTCGGGGACGGCGAACGCCGACTGGCTGCGCGATGCCACGCTGATGCTGATGCTGTTGCCCGGGCCCTGCTGGTAGGCCACGGGGACCTGGCTGAGCCGGGCGGGCGCGCCGGGCAGGCCGGCCACCTCGGTTACCTCAGGGCCGACGGCGGCGGTGATGGCCGGGAGGACCCCCGCGTACGCGGGGTGCACGCAGACCGCGATCGCGGTGCGGCTGCACCGCGGCGTGTAGCGGACCGGCTGGCCGCTGGCCGCGTCGTGCAGCGCCGGGATGACGATCATGCCGTGCGGGTCCAGCCGTCCGGTGCCGGCCAGCGTGACCGCGGTCCCGGCCGCTCCCAGGCCCACCGCGGTGACCAGCGCCGTGAGCCACCGCAGCCGCGGGCCGTTCGCGGCGGACAAGCCCAGGCCGCCGAGGACCGCGGCGGTGAGGCCGATGGCGAACATCACCTGGGCGATGGACAGGTCGGGCAGGTACCGGTAGAAGCTCGCCACGCCAGGGGCGGCGCCGATGTCGAAGGCGCCCGAGGTCAGCGGCGAGATCTGCCAGTACGAGTGGTCTCCGGAAGCCGCCTGGGTGCTGAACGCGAACCCGAAGAAGGTGGCCACGGTGATCAGCGGGGTGACGAAACGGCCCGGGAACCGGGCCCCGGCGGCGAAGCCGATCGCGGTCAGCGGGGGGACGCCCGCGACGCTGACGACGGCCGGCCACCAGAGCGGGCCTCCCCAGGAGGCCTGCCGGGCGGTCATGACGTAGACCACCGCGATGCAGGCCAGGCAGCCGATCTCGGCCCAGGCGGTGGTGGCGGCCCAGGTGGCGAGCTGGCGGGACCAGCGCGGCCGGGCGGTCACCCCGAGCAGGTCCGTCATGTCCCGGCGGCCTTCCCGGGAGCCCATCCACGCGGCCGCGCCGGTCGCCGGGATGACGAGGTCGAGCAGCAGCCGGTTCTGCAGGGTCATGGCGCGCAGGTTCCACATCGGCGGCAGTGCCATGACCTCGCGGTAGCCGTTGTACCAGAACAGCGCGACGACCAGCGGCAGCAGCCCCAGCATCACGCTGTGCCGCAGTTCGAGCCGCAGCAGGCGGCCCGCGGCGGGGAGCGGCACCGCGGACGCCCGGGGCCGGCCATCCGTCCCGGCCGGGGCGGTGGCGGCGGTCATGACCGGGCCGCGGCGAGCACGGCGGTGTAGCCGCGCTCCAGCGGCGCGTCGCCGGTGCCGTGCTCGGTGCCCCGGGCGGTCAGCTCCGCGGGGGTGCCCTGGAAGACGATCTTGCCCTGGTCCATCAGCGCGACCTGCGAGCAGGCCGCGCCGACATCCTCGACCAGGTGCGTGGACACGACCACGGTGGCCTGCTGGCCGAGGTCGCGGAGCAGGGCGCGGAAGTGGACCCGCTGCTCCGGGTCGAGCCCGGCGGTCGGCTCGTCGAGCAGCAGCAGTTCCGGCTCGTTGACGATGGCCTGGGCGATGCCGACCCGGCGCAGCATCCCGCCGGACAGCGTGCGCAGCCTGGCCCGGGCCCGGCCGCCCAGGTCGACCCGCTCGATCGCGGTCGCCACCGCGCCGGGCACCCGGGACGGCGGCATCTCCTTCAGCAGCGCGAAGTACTCGACGAACTCGGCCACCGTGAATCCCGGGTAGTAGCCGAGGCTCTGCGGCAGGTACCCGAGCCTGCGGCGCACCTCGCGCCGAGTCCCGTAAGCACCGGGATCGCGGCCGAGCAACTGCAGCCGCCCGGTCGTGGGCGGGATCACGGTGGCCATCATGCGCAGCAGCGTGGTCTTGCCCGCCCCGTTCGGGCCGAGCAGCCCGAAGACGCCGGGACCGGCCTGCAGGTTCACCCCGTCCACGGCCTGATGCCGGCCGAATCTCCTGGTCAGATCGCTGATCTCGACATTCAACGAAGGATTCCTCTCGGGATTCGCGTCGCGTACAGGACGACCACGGCGCAGCCCGCGCCAATCGCCAGGTAGGGCAGGAACAGGACCGTGTCGGTGACCGCGGCGCCGAAGTGCCCGCCGGCCACCCGGCCGGACAGCACGGTGATCAGCCAGGCGGCCACCCCCGCGGCCGCCCCGGCGCTGGCCGACCGGGTCACCGTGGCCACCGCCAGCGCCAAGGCACAGACCGCGGTC
Organism: Nocardiopsis sp.; assembly: GCA_021154785.1. Taxonomy (GTDB): domain Bacteria; phylum Actinomycetota; class Actinomycetes; order Streptosporangiales; family Streptosporangiaceae; genus Palsa-504. Next base: position 5,486 of record JAJKHX010000518.1, on the reverse strand, counting down.
ATCGGGACCAGCCAGCCGAAGGTGACCGCGGCCGCGGCGCCCGACGCCGGCAGAGTCGAGACGGCGGAGGCGGCCAGCCCCAGCGCGGCGTTCAGCGCGAACACCGCGAGCGCCCGGGCCAGCAGCACCATCCGGTCGCTGACCGCCATGCTGCAGGACAGCTCCCAGGCCGGGTCGACGCCGGGTCCGTAGGCGAAGGCGATGGCCGCCGCGGCCAGGGCCGGCGCCAGCAGCGCCACCACCGGCTGGCCGCTGCCCAGCGTCGCGGCGGCCCCCGCGGCGAGCACCACGATGCTGGCGATCAGCCAGGGCACCAGCAGGGACGGCGTGGTCAGCAGGGCCCGGGCCAGGCCCGGCGAGCGCAGCAGCCGCGCCGCGGTCCGCTCCAGCCGGCCGGGCTGGCGGCGCCACACCTGGGCGGCCACCGAGATCCACACCCGGCCCAGGTCGACGTCGGCGGGCGCCTCGTCGTGCGGGACGCTCATGGGGTACCTCCTTCGGCTGCCCGCAGGGCGGCGCGCAGCAGGCGCCGGGCCCGGTGGGCGCGGCTCTTCACCGTGCCGGGCGGCACACCGAGCAGCTCGGCGACCTCGGCTACCGGCCGGTCCTGTTCGTACATGAGCCGCCACACCTCACGATCCGGGCTCCCGGCCGGCCCCAGGGTCGCGACCGCGACCTGGAGGTCCGCCCGGAGCTGTGCGGTCTCGGCCGGATCGGGAGCGTCCGGCCCCGCCGATAGGTCGGCGGGCAGCGTGGTGACGACCTGCTCCGCGGGACCCCGGCGGCGGAGCAGCAGCGCGGCCTGGAGCCGGGCGATCCCCCACAGCCAGCCGCCGCAGGCGCCCTGCGGCCGGTAGCCCAGCGCGCCGCGCCAGGCGGCGAGGAACGTCTCCTGCAGCACGTCCTCGACGTCGGCCGCGGGCAGCACCGTGCGCAGCCGGACGGCCAGCCACGGCGCGTGCCGGGCGAACAGCTCGCGCAGTGCCGTGTCGTCGCCGGCCGCTACCCGGGAAACCAGCTCGTCGTCATCCATTGCCCCTCTATTGCACCTCAGGGCAAGTGCGGTTCACGCCGATGCCCTAATGGTCGACCAGGCGGCGTGGCATCAGGGGGCCGGCACCGCGCTGCTGACGGCGGCCGAGGAATGGGGCCGCGGTCGTCTTCCAGAAGCCGCTTTAACGAGCCTTAACGCGGGAAGTGGCGCTCCCCGAAGCGGGTGGGTGGCTCCTCGCGTACCGAAGAGGGGTCCTGTCCAAGTCCCGCACGGGTCCGGCGCCGCTGGAGCCGGCTCAATGCTCCATTGATCCGCCCGGAACCGGTTCGATGCTCCATCGATCCGGTTACAAATGGCCTCCGCCGGGCTGGCCGGCACCACGAATGAGGCTGATGTGACGCAGGGGAGAAAGGTGGCGACGCCGCACGGCCCTAGCGGACGGCGCCGAGGGTGAGGCCCTCGACGACGCGGCGCTGGACGATCAAGGCGACGATCAGCACGGGGACCACGGCGATGAGCGAGCCGGCCATCAGCAGGAGAACAGGAAATTGTTCCAGTTCTGCAGGAAGGCGATGATCGTGAAGGCGGCGGTCATGGGCTGGGCCAGCGGCCGGTAGACGCGCCAGACTGGCCAGATGGCATGGGTCACAGTCCGGCGGCAGTAGCGGCGGCCTCGGCCAGCGCGGCGGCGGACAAGGTGCGGGCCGCCTCGAGTGACCCGACCAGGGGGTGCAGCGCGAAGGCGCGCAGCGCGGCGGCGGCCGAGCCGGTCAGGGCGGCCGAGATGATGGCCCGCTCGCAGCTCTTCACCGTGCTCATGAGCCCGAGCTCATGATCCGACGGCGGCGCCGCCGGCAGCGGCACCGCACCGCCGGCGTCCACCCGGCACACGGTCTCGATGACCGCGTCCGGGGCCAGCGCCGGGACGGTGCCGCCGTTGCGGACGTTCAGGATGAGCCGGGCGGATCCCGGGGCCCCGGCCAGGGCCTGTCCGGTCAAGGCGGCGGCCAGCCCGATCGCGATGGTCTCGTAACCGCCCGCCTCGACGTCGGCGTCGTCCCGCTCACCGGAACGCAGCTCCGCGAAGTAGCTGCGCCTGCGCTCGTCGCTGGCCTGATCCCACAGCGCGGCGGCCTGGCCGGGATCCGCCGCCGCGGCGGCGAAGAACCGCTGCTGCTCGGCCCGGACGTGCTCGGCCCGGGTCCGGCCGGCCGCCCGGATGTCCCGCAGGGCCTCGGTGCGGGCGTAGTACCAGTACAGGTACTCGTTCGGGATCGCGCCCAGGGCCTGCAGCAGGTCGGTGCCGAACAGCTGTCCTTCCTCGGTCCGTTTCAGCGCGTCCGGGCCGGCCAGCAAGCCGGGCAGCCGGTCGGTGCCGTCGACCCGCAGCGCGCGAAGCCAGCCCAGGTGGTTGAGCCCCAGGTAGCCCACCTCAACCCCGTCCGGCACCTGGGCCAGCCGGGTGCCCGGGTCCACCCCGGCGGCGGCGCAGGCCCGGCGGACCAGGCCCATCGGCGAATCGCAGACGCCGATGACCCGCGGCCCGAGCGTGGCCGCCATCACCTCCGTCACGATGCCGGCCGGGTTGGTCATGGAGATGACCCAGGCCCGCGGGGCGATTTCGGCGATGCGCCGCGCGATCGCGTCGACCACGGGGACCGCGCGGGCCGCGTAGGACAGGCCGCCCGCGCCGACCGTTTCCTGGCCGATCACGCCCGCGTCCAGCGCGGAGCGCTCGTCGGCGACCCGTCCGTCGAGCCCGCCCACCCGCAGCGCCGCGAAGATGACATCGGCGCCGCTCAGGGCGGCGTCCAGGTCGGTGACGGCACGCAGCGGCAGGCCGCCGCCGGCCAGCACGGCGGAGATGACGCCAAGCCGTTCCGGATCCACGTCGTAGAGGACGATCTCGTCCACGGGCAGGCCGCTGACGGCTAGTTCCCGGCAGATCAGCGGCACCCGGAACCCGCCGCCGCCGAGGATCAAGACTCGCACGCCAAGACCCTATCGGGCAGACTGGCATGACAGGTGATCAGCGGACGGCTGGCGGGAGAGCCGGGATGAGGGAGCAGAGCGAGGAGAGGTTCGACCTGTTCGTGCACGGCACCGTGTTCTTCGATGTCGTCTTCACCGGCCTGGAATCGATGCCCGTACGCGGCACCGAGCTCCAGGCGACCGGGATGGGGTCGTGCCCGGGCGGCATCGCCAACCTCGCCATCGCGGCCAGCCGGCTGGGCCTGCACACGTCCCTGGCCGCCGCCTTCGGTGACGACGTCTACGGCGACTTCTGCTGGTCGACGCTGACCGAGCAGGAGGGCGTCGACCTGACGCACTCGCGGCGGTTTTCCGACTGGCATTCCCCCGTGACGGTGTCCATGGTGGTCGAGCGGGACCGGGCGCTGATGACCCACATGCATCCGCCGCCCGTGCCGGCCAGCGAACTGCTCTGCGCCATCCCCCCGGCCCGGGTCGGCTTCGCGCACCTCGATCCCGAACCGCGCGAGTGGTTCGGCACGGCGGCCGCGGACGGCATGCTGCTGTTCGCCGACACCGGCTGGGACGAGGACGAGAAGTGGTCGCCGAGCGTCCTGGACCAGCTGGAGAGCTTCCACGCCTTCCTGCCCAACAGTGTCGAGGCGATGGCCTACACCCACACCGACGACCCGCACGACGCCCTGCACGCGCTGGCCGACCGCGTCCCGGTCGCGGTGGTCACCTGCGGCGGGCAGGGCGCGATCGCCGTCGATTCCGCCACCGGAGAGCAGGAGTGGGTGCCCGCGCTGCCGGTCAACGCCCACGATCCGACCGGAGCCGGAGACGTCTTCGGAGCCGCGTTCGTGCTCGGCACCCTGGACCAGTGGCCGCTGCGGCAGCGGCTCGCGTTCGCCAACCTGTGTGCCGCGCTGTCGGTCCAGTACGTCGGCGGATCGCTGGCCGCCCCGGGCTGGGGCGACATCATCGACTGGCTCGGGCGCACCCGGGCCAAGGCGGCCGACGGCTCCAGCCACGCCGCCGAGCTGGCCAAGGCCTACGAGTTCATCACCGACGTCCTGCCCGAGTCCGGCCGGATCTCGGTCCGCCGCGCCCGGGCGACCATCGCCCGGACCTCGGACGCGGAGACGCACCGCCGGCGGGGCTGACGCCATTGCGGCTCACGAGGATTCGCCGGGCGCGCGGCGCCGCCCGATGACGACGGCAACTCCCAGGTCCGCCGAGTCTGCTACCCGGGTGGCGAGGCCGCAGGCGGCAAAGGCCGCCCGGGCCACGGCCGCCTGGCGCCCGCTCGTCTCGATCAGCAGGTGACCGCCGGGCGCCAGCCAGCCGGTCGACCCGGCGGCGACCCGGCGCAGCACGTCGAGCCCGTCCGGGCCGCCGTCCAGCGCCGCCGGAGGCTCGTGCTCCCGGGCCTCGGGCGGGAGATAGCCGATCTCCCCGGTGGGCACGTACGGAACGTTGGCGGTCAGCACCTGGACCCGGCCGCGCAGCGCGGCGGGCAGGGGCTCGTACAGGTCACCGGAGTAGACCCGGCCGGCCGGGAGGTTCTGGCGGGCGCAGCCGGCCGCGGCCGGGTCGACGTCGGCGGCGTGCACCTCGGCCCGCTCGACCGCAGCGGCCAGCGCCGCGCCGATCGCGCCCGCGCCGCAGCACAGGTCGACGATCACGGCGCCCGGCCGGGCCAGCGCCAGGGCCTGCTGGACGAGGAACTCGGTGCGCCGCCGGGGCACGAACACTCCGGGCGCGACGGCGATCCGCAATCCGCAGAACTCGGCCCAGCCGACGACCTGCTCCAGCGGCTCCCCCGCGGCCCGCCGGGTCACCATCAGGCCGAGCTCGGCGGGCGTCCCGGCCGCCGACATCAGCAGCCGGGCCTCCTCCTCGGCGAAGACGCAGCCGGCCGCGCGCAGCCGGCTGACGACGGCAGGGGCGTCGGCGTCCGTTATCGTCTGGCCCTCACCGCAGCGACCGGAGCACGTACTGCATGATGCCGCCGTGCCGGTAGTAGTCGGCCTCGCCCGGGGTGTCGATCCGGACCACCGCGCGGAACTCCTTGCCGTCCGCGGAGACCGTTACCTCGTTCGGTACATCTGAATTGTTCATTGCCTCGATGCCGCGGATATCGAAGGTCTCCTCGCCGGTCAGGCCCAGCGAGGCCGCCGACTCCCCTGGCCTGAACTGCAACGGCAGCACGCCCATGCCGATCAGGTTGGACCGGTGGATGCGCTCGAAGGACTCGACGAGCACCGCGCGCACGCCGAGCAGCAGGGTGCCCTTGGCGGCCCAGTCGCGGGACGAGCCTGAGCCGTACTCCTTGCCGCCCAGCACGATCAGCGGAGTGCCGGCCTCGATGTACTGCCGGGAGGCGTCGTAGATGGGCAGCTGCTCGCCGTCCTTGGTGGTGATGCCGCCCTCGGTGCCCGGCGCGAGCTGGTTGCGCAGCCGGATGTTGGCGAACGTGCCGCGGATCATGACCTCGTGGTTGCCGCGCCGCGAGCCG
>JAJKHX010000517.1 GCA_021154785.1 Nocardiopsis sp. | reverse complement strand
TGGCCGCGGAGAACTGCCGGGACCTGAAGATCCCGAGCGGCAGCATCGGCTCCCGCTCCCTCGCCTCGACCAGGACGAACAGGCCGAGCAGGATCACGCCCACGCCCAGCGGGAGCAGCACGTCCGGCGACCCCCAGCCGTCCGCCGACGCCGCGATCAGGCCGTAGGTGATCCCGGCGAGCGCACCGCTGATGGCCAGGGCGCCCTTGATGTCGAGCTTCGGCACCTTACCGGGCGACTTCGTCTCGGGTACGTGCCGGGCCGAGATGGCTACTGCCACCGCGGCCAGCGGCAGGTTGATGAAGAACACCAGCCGCCAGGAAACCGCGCTGATCAGCCAGCCGCCGACGAACGGGCCGATCGCGGTGGCCACGCCGCCCAGGCCGGACCACGCGCCGATCGCCGCCATCCGGTCGTCCGCGGCGAACGACGCCTGCAAGATGGCCAGGCTGCCGGGGGTGAGCAGCGCCCCGCCGACGCCCTGGAGGGCGCGCGCCGCGATCAGCACCCCGACGTTCGGCGCCAGCCCGCACAGCAGCGAGGCGACCGCGAACCACACCGTCCCGTAGACGAACATCTTCCGCCGCCCGTAGCTGTCCCCCAGCGTGCCGCCGAGCAGCAGCAGGCCGGCCAGGGTCAGCGTGTACGCGTTCACCACCCACTGCAGGCTGGCTATGCTGGCGTGGAATTCCCGGCCGATGGCGGGCAGCGCGATCCCCACCACGGTCGCGTCGAGGGCGGCCATCCCGGACCCGAGCACGGTGGCGGCCACCACCCACCGGCCCCGGGCAGTCGACAGCCGCAGACTAGGGCTGGTTGGTACCGCTGCGGTTTCGCTCACAGAACTAAATTAGACCGAACGGGCTCGGTATCCCGACCAGCACCCGTGCGAGCCGTGCGGGCCGAGCCGGCGCGGGTGGCCAGGATCGACCCGCCGAGGATCAGCACGAACGCGACGCCGATGGTCGCGGTGAGGTGCTCGTTCAGGACGATGACGCCGAGCGCCACCGCGATGGCGGGGTTGACGTAGGTGATGACGGTGGCCCGGGCCGGGCCGACCTCGGCGATCAGCCGGAAGAAGATCAGGAACGCGGCCGCCGTGCAGATCACCCCCAGCCCGGCCAGGGACAGCAGCACCTCGACCGACGGCACCGCACGCGGCCAGGTCAGCGCGGCGAACGGCGCGTAGATGACGGCGGCGGCGCCCAGGCAGACCGTGTTGACCGCGACCGGCGGCAGGTCGGCTAGCTTGCGGTTCGCGATCCACGGCCCCAGGGCGTAGCCGAGCGCGGTGAGCAGCACCTCGATGACCGGCAGGGTGTCCCCGTGGCCCGCGTCCGGCCCGGCCAGCACGGCCACCCCGGCCAGGCCCACGGCCAGTCCGGTCCAGCGGATCAGGGTGAGCTGGTCGCCGTCGCGGGTCAGCCAGGCCAGCAACGCGGCGAAGATGGGCACCGCCGCGACCATCAGGCCGGTGGTGGAACTGGGCAGGCGCTTCTCCGCGCTGGACAGCAGCGCCCACGGCCCGACGATCTCCACCAGGGTGAACGCGGCCAGCCAGCGGACGTGCCCCTTCAGCGCGGGCAGGTAGCCGCCGCGCAGGGCCACCGGAAGGAACAGCAGCGCACCGAGCGCGGTCCGGGTGAAGACCAGCACCGGCACCGACACGCCCCCGTCCGCCACCTTGATGAGCAGGTAGGGGATGCCCCAGATCACGCCCATCGCGCTGAACAGCAGCCAGCCGCGCTTGCTCAACCCCGCCTCCCTGGATCCGGATTACCGCCGGACCCAGGGTAAACCGGATCGTTCGCAACTAAACATTCAGGCAGACGCCCAGCGGCCCGACGTTCACGCAGACGCCGTCAGGCTGGCAGTTAGGCTGGCACCGTGATCTCCGTCCAGGCCGCATCCGCCACCGGCAGAGGGTCGGGCCGCGCCGGATGCTTTGGCGGGTTCAGGACCCGCTGGGCGTTGCTGATCTCGGTGGCGGGCGGGCTGGCGCTGTTCGCGGCGTTTCCGCCGGTGGACGCGTGGCCGCTGGCTTTCGCCGGGCCAGCGCTGCTGGTGGTGGCGCTGGCCGGGCGGAGCCTGCGGGCGTCGTTCGGCTGCGGGCTGGCGTTCGGCCTGGCCTTGTTCGTGCCCCTGATTTCCTGGCTGGTCAACGAGGCGTGGTACGCGTGGACCATCCTCGCCGGGGTGCTGGCGCTCATCTTCGCGGTGCTCGCCATCGGGCAGCGGCTGCTGCTGAACCTGCCGTACTGGCCGGCCGCGGTGGCCGGCTGGTGGGTCCTGGTCGAGGGGATCAGGGACCGGTGGCCGTACGCCTTCCCGTGGGGACGGCTGGCGATGAGCCAGTCCGTCGCCACGGACGTCCGCTGGGTCGCGATCGGCGGCGCCCCGCTGCTCAGCTTCCTGGTCGCCCTAGTCGGCGCGATGCTCGGTTATGCGGCCCTCGCTGCGCTGGCAGGCCGCCCGACGTGGCGTTCTCTCCGGGGACCGGTGCTGGCCGCGGTGGTGACGGCGGGGCTGGTGCTGGCGGGGGGGTTGCTGCCGGTCGATCCGGTGGGGGGTGCGCCGACGGCTCAGCTGGCCGCGATCCAGGGCAACGTGCCGCGGGCCAGGAACCTGTCGCAGCAGCTGAGCGCCACCGAGGTCACGCAGAACCACGTCGAGGCCACGCTGAAGCTGGCCGCGCAGGTCAAGGCGGGCCGGCGGCCAGCGCCGGACCTGGTGATCTGGCCGGAGAACTCGACCGACCTGGATCCCTTCCAGAATCCCTCGATCTACGCCGGGCTGTCCACGGCGGTGAACGCGATCGGGCGCCCGGTCCTGATCGGGGAGGTGCTGAACGACCCGCGGCGCAACGTCGGCCAGCTCTGGCTGCCCGGCCGCGGGCCGGTGACCTCGTACGTCAAGCGCCAGCTGGTGCCGTTCGGCGAGTACATCCCGTTCCGCGGCTTCATTTCCAGCTTCAGCGACCTGCCGGCCTTGCAGCCGGTCGACTTCACCCCCGGGCACCGGGCGGTCGTGTTCGGGGTCGGGAAGATCAGGCTCGGCGACGTGATCTGCTACGAGGTCGCCTTCGACCAGCTGGTGCGGTCGGAGGTCACCGCGGGCGCGAACCTGCTCGCGGTGCAGTCCAACGACGCCGACTTCGAGATCGACGGCCAGCTGGGCGAGACCGAGCAGCAGACGGCGATGGCCCGGATCCGGGCGGTGGAAAGCGACCGCGCCGTGGTGTACGCCTCGACCACCGGCGAGAGCACGATCATCGCGCCGGACGGCGCGCTGATCGCGCACAGCGGCACCTGGCAGCAGGCCATCCTGGACGCCCGGGTGCCGCTGGTGAGCTACCGCACGCTGGCGAGCCGGGTCGGGTCGGGGCCGGAGTACCTGATCATCGCGCTCACGCTGCTCGCGCTCGGCTGGGCGGGGCAGCGGGGCCTGCGCTCGCGCCGGGGCCGCCCGGAAGCCGAGCCGGAACCGGGCACGGAACAAAACGCCGGGGCGGAACCGATATAAACCGCTGGGGCCCCTCGTACGTCTGTACAGAGGCGGGGCTGATCGTGGGGCGTTCGTTAGCAGTGCGCAAGTAAGCTGCGTCCAAGGCGCAAGACGGGGCAAAGAGGAGGGTGGCCGTGCGAGCCACAGACCGCAGGCCGGCTAGGAGATTCGCCGCGGCGGCGGCCATCGCGGCCATCGGGTTGCTGGCATCCGCGTGCAGCGGCGGCGCCCAGGCCCCGTCCGTCTCCCCCAGCCAGTCCCGGGCGCAGGCCTCCGCGTCGGCCAGCGCGCACGCGGCGGCGCTGGCGAAGGACCTGACGATCACGCCCGCGGACGGCAGCCTCAACGTGGATCCCGCGGCCGGCATCACCGTGACCGCGGTCACGGGCAAGGTCACGAACGTGACGGTGACCCCCGCGGCGAGCACGGCGTCGAGCACCGCGGCTGACGCCGTGTCCGGCCGCCTCAGCAACGGCGGCACGACCTGGCGCAGCGACCGGAACCTGTCCGTGTCGCAGTCCTACACGGTGGCCGTCACCGGCACCGCTCCCAGCGGCGAGAAGATCACCAAGACGAGCACGTTCAAGACGCTGACCCCGGCGGCGACCTTCTCGACCCACATCTTCGAGGGGTACAAGCAGAGCTACGGCGTCGGCATGCCGATCATCTTGAACTTCAGCCGCCCGGTCACGGACAAGGCAGCGGTCGAGCGGTCGCTCGAGCTGACCACGTCCAAGCCGGTCATCGGGTCCTGGTACTGGGACGGCGACGAGCAGCTGTACTTCCGGCCGCGGGACTACTGGCCGGCCAACACCACGGTGAGCTTCACCGGCCACTTCAACGGGGTGCAGGCCGCCAAGGGCGTGTACGGCACCCACGACCTCACCCAGACCTTCCTGATCGGCCGGTCGCTGATCGCGGTGGCCAGCACGACCACGCACCGGACGCAGATCTACCTCAACGGCAAGCTCACCTACAACTGGCCGGCCAGCCTGGGCCGGCCGAGCCTGCCGACCCCGGACGGAACGTACCTGAGCGTGGAGAAGGGCAACCCGGTGCGGATGATCGGCGGCGGCCCGGCGGGCAGCGCCGGGCACTACGACGAGCTCGTCAACTACGCGGTCCGGTTCACCTACAGCGGCAGCTACTACCACTCGGCCCCCTGGTCGGTCGGGGACCAGGGGATCACCAACGTCAGTCACGGGTGCGTGAACCTGCCACCCGCCGACGCGAAGATCTACTACGACATGTCCATTCCCGGCGACCCGATCACCGTCACCGCCAGCTCCGCCGCGGGCAAGTGGGACGACGGCTTTACCGAGTGGTTCTTCCCCTGGTCGAAGTTCCTGAAGGGGAGCGCGACGGGCATGGCGGTGCAGGCCGGCCCGCAGGGCAGCACGTTCGTCGCGCCGGACTCGCTGCCCGCCGACACCGCCACCGCGCCGCTCGAGACCTCCGCGCCCGGCAACTACTACGCCGGCTCGGCGAACATCCACTGAGACGGCGAACGCCGGCTCCTACCGGTGCCGGCTAAGACCGGGTGGCCTGCTGCGGGGTGGTGTCGAAGCTGGCCGACGTGACCGCCCCCGCCTGGTTGCGGACGACCGTGACCGGGTCGGCGAGGCCGAACTGACGGCAGCCGAGGCCGCTGAAGGACGCGCTCAGCCGGCTGGCCAGGTAGGTGAACAGGTTCGTGCCCCCGGCCGGACCCGGCGCGGCGGCGGCGGCGAGCACGCCGGAGTTGGCCGCCAGGAACGGGGCCTGCAGGTTGACCAGGTTCTGGCAGTAAGCGGCCCGGCCCGGCTGGCCGGCCGGCGGCAGCCGGGCGGCGACCTTCGGCTCGTTCCCGGCCGCCAGCAGTTCGTCGAGCGCCCGCGAGGTCGCCGGCGCGTTCTTGTTTCCCAGGTCAGGCGCCGTGAACGGCTTGCAGCCGAACGCCGGGTCGATGAAGTCGTCGACCAGGGCGCCGGCCGGGCCGAGGCCGGCCACCTCGAAGTTCCGCACGTTCGGGCAGTCCCGGCCGGTCCCGAGCCGGCCGCCGGTCGCCACCATGTTCGCCGAGGTGCCCTCGGACGGCACGGGCAGGCGACCCTGGCGGATCAGGGCCAGCGCCGCCCGGAAGAACGCGGTGCCGTTACAGGATGAGGTCGAGCCGGGGCCGCTGATGCAGTGCCCCTGGGCCAGTGCGCCGGGCGTCGCCCCCGCCGGGATCAGCTTCGGGCCGGTGGAGCTGAAGTCGATGGTGACGATCGCGTGCGGCGGCAGCCGGGGTACGGCCGGCCGGACGGCCGGCCTGTTTCCCGCGGTGATGACCGGGGGGTCATAGACCGACAGCGCCCCGGTGGCCGGATCCAGGATGGTGGCCTGGACGACTCCCCCGGGGCTGGCCGCGCTGCCCGCGGTGCACCCCTTGAGCTGGTACGGGGCCGACAGGCCGCGCGCGCTGAGCGGGTGGGCCGGGATCACGATGCGGCAGGTGGCGTTACTGGACGACACCGTGCTGGACGACACCGT
>JAJKHX010000516.1 GCA_021154785.1 Nocardiopsis sp. | reverse complement strand
GGGAGGGCTGGCGGGCGCTGCGCGACGGGATCGTGGTGGGGATCACCAACCCCAAGTCGTACATCTTGTTCGGCGCCATCCTGCCGCAGTTCGTGAACCGGGGCGCCGGCAATGTTCCGGGGCAGATGCTGCTGCTGGCCCTGGTGGCCGTGCTCATGGGCGGGGCTTCCGACTGCGCCTGGGGGTTCGCGGCGAGCGGGGTGCGGAACTGGTTCAGCAGCTCGCCGCGGCGGTTCGAGCTGGTCGGCGGGGCGGGCGGGCTGGCCATGATCGGCGTGGGCGTGACGGTGGCGATCACCGGCCGCAAAGGCTGAGCCTCGGCGTCTGAGCGACCTGGTACGGAGTCGGTGTGCCCCTGGCCACGCTCTTACGTAGCCAGGGGCACACAGACTTCGTTGGGCGGGCCACACGCGGGGCGCGGGCGGGGACTGGGATGGGTCAGGAGGGCAACTTGTCCTGGTCGGTTAGGTGAGGGGTGCTCTCGGGGTTAAGGGGGGCGGCGTGGGCGGGGGTGGTGCCGTCGATGCGGATGCCGCGCAGGGCGAGGATGGCGATGATGACGGCGGCGCAGGTGATCGAGGCGTCGGCCAGGTTGAAGGTCCACGGGAAGTGGGGCAGGTTGATCCAGTCCACGACGCGGCCGCGGAACAGGCCCGGAGCCCGGAACAGGCGGTCGCCGAGGTTGCCCATGGCACCGCCGAGAAGCAGGCCGAGGGCGATCGTCCAGGCGCGGCTGCGCAGCCGCCGGGCCGTCCGGACGATGTAGACGATCACGCCGCACACGACCAGGGCGATGACCGCGGTGTACGACGTGCCCACGCCGAACGCGGCGCCCGCGTTGAAGGTGAGGTCGAGGGTGATCAGCCCGTCGAGCAGCCGGACCGGCGGGTGCCCGGGCAGTTTGCCCAGGACCTGCGCCTTGGAGATGGCGTCGACGGCCAGCACGGCGACCGCGACGCAGAACATGGCGGTGAGGACCCAGATCCGGCGGGTGCCCGGCCGGGAGATTTCGGGAGCCAGGGTGCCGGGGGTCATCGGCGTTCTGTGCTTTCGGACGAGGACGGCCGGGAAGAACTGGGGCGGGGCGGGAGCGGGGGACGGGCCTTGGACGGGCCGGTGGACGGGTCGGCCGGCACCTTGGCCGGCTGCTTCTCCAGCGCCTCCAGGGCGAGGCGCACCGCGGTCTCCAGCTGCGGGTCCCGGCCCGCGGCCCAGTCGTCGGGCGAGATCAGCACCTCGACGTCCGGGTCGACGCCGTAGTTCTCCACGCCCCAGCCGTACTCGTCGAACGAGAAGGCATACCGCGGCACGGTCATGTGGGTGCCGTCGACCAGTTCGTGACCGGGGACGCCGTCGATGCCGATGACGCCGCCCCAGGTCCGGGTGCCCACCACCGGGCCGAGGCCGAGCAGCTTGACCGCGGCCGTGACGATGTCACCGTCGGACCCGGCGAACTCGTCGGCCACCGTGACCATCGGGCCGCGCCGCCCGTCCCCGGGGTAAGACTTCGGCTGGATCCAGCGGCCCTGGTCCCAGCCGATCACGCGGCGGGCCAGCTTCTCCACCACCAGCTGGGAGATGTGCCCGCCGCCGTTGCCGCGGACGTCCATCACCAGGGCCTCGAACCGCATTTCGGTATGCAGGTCGCGGTGGAAGTCGGCCCAGCCTTCGCCCATCATGTCCGGGATATGCAGGTAGCCGAGCTTGCCCTGGCCGAGCTCGCGGACCAGCCGGCGCCGGCCCGCGACCCAGTCCTGGTACCGCAGCCGGCGCTCGTCCGCCAGCGGCACGACCACTACGCGCCGGGTATCCGGGCCGGATCTGACGGTGAGCTCGACTGGCTTGCCGACCGTTCCGGCTAGCAGCGGCGCGGGGCCGAGCACCGGGTCGACCGGCCGCCCGTCCACCGCGACGACCTCGTCGCCGGCCCGGATCACCACGCCGGGTGCCTCAAGCGGCGAGCGCGCCCGCGGGTCGGAGGACTCGCCGGGGAGCACCTGGTCGACCACCCAGCGGCCGGCGCCGTCGCGGGAGATGTCCGCGCCGAGCAGCCCGACGGCCGCACCGCTCGGATCGGAGCCGCCGAAATACTCCCCGGACCGGGCGATGTAGGCGTGCGAGGTGCCCAGCTCGGAGACCACTTCCCAGAGCAGGTCGGTGAAGTCGTTCGCGCCCCGGATCCGGTCCAGCAGCGGCCGGTACTCCGTGAGCACCCCGTCCCAGTCGACCCCGGACATGTCCGGGGTCCAGAAGTCGCGGCGCATCAGCCGGCCGGCCTCGGCGAAGGCGTGCTGCCACAGGGCGGCCGGGTCGGCGGTGAACCGGGCCCGGGACAGGTCGACCGTCACCGACTCATCCGAGCCGTGGTCTTCCTTGTGCTCGGACGGCACGATCCGCAGTTCGTCGTGATCCTTGACCGCCAGACGGGTACCGTCCCCGCTGACGTCGAACCAGTCGAGTTCCGCGACCAGTTCGGTCACCTCGCGCTTGAGCAGGTCGAAACGCTCGAGCAACGGCCGCGGGGCGTCGTCCTCGGCGCTGGCGGCGCCCTGGCCGAGGACTCCGGCCACGGGCTCGCGCAGCCACGCCAGGCCGCCCTTGACCGCGCGCAGCCCGGAGTACTTGGCCTCGATCACCGGGACGCCGACCACGCGGCCCGTGAGGCCTTGGGGGTCCACGGATACGTCGACTCGTTCGGTGTCGTCGTCTTTGTCTTTGTCCTTGTCCGGGGCGTCCTGGCTGAGCGGGCGCCCGCCGGGCAGCGGACCGAAGGGGGACGGGGTCCCGGCCGCCAGCGGCACCAGGTAGGGACGGCTGCCGAGGGGAAAGGCCAGGTCGAAGGTCTGCTCGTCGTAGACCGGGTCGAAGCTGCGCCGGGAGATGAACGCCAGGTACAGGCCGTCGGGGGTGAACACCGGGTCGCTGTCGGCGAACCGGCCGTCGGTCACGTCGACGATTTCGGTGTCAGCTATCCGCGCTATCCGGATGCGGCGCAGCGGCTGCGGGCCGGGCTGGGCCCAGGCCAGCCAGGCCGAGTCGGGCGACCAGGACAGCCCTTCGATCTGGCCGTCGTCGGACGCGGCCAGCTCGGTGACCTGCCCGGAGGCCACGTCGACGGCGAGCAGCCGGCCGTCGTGGGCGGCGGCGGCGACGGTGGCGCCGTCCGGGGAGGCGGTCAGGCCGGTCACGTTGCCGACGAGACCCTCGGCGATGGTGCGAGGGCCGGCCTCGCCGGTCACGGAGCCGACCTGGAGCGCGTCCCGGCCGGCCGCGTCGGTGACCCAGACCACCTGGCCGGTCTCGCCCAGCACCTGCGGCAGCCGGGCACGGGCGGCCGGGTCGACATGCAGCGCACGGGCCGGGCCGTCCTTGTGGGTCAGCCAGTGCACCGTCCCGCGCACCTCGACCACGCTCGCCTGGCCGGTCTGGTCACAGCTCAGGCTGCCCAGGTGGTCGCTGGCCGAGATGAGCCGGGGAGCACGGGCGGCGGCCGGCGAGCCGAGGGTGATGCCGAGCGGGCGGGGCCCGGGCGCGTCGGCCGAATCCAGGATCCAGATGTCCCCGGCCACGTGGTAGACGATCCGCTCACCGTCGGTGGACGGGTTCCTGGCGTACATCCCGTCATGGTCGGTATGCCGGCGAAGGCCGGTGCCGTCCAGCGCGCACGAGTAGATGTTGCCGGTGCCCTCGTGATCGGACAGGAAGAACAGCCGGCCGCCGATCAGCATCGGCGCGCTGAGCTGGCCGTCGACGTCGGCCAGGACCCGGGTGAACAGGGGGTCATCCCCGCTGGCGGTCCAGAGCTTGCCCCGGGTACCGCCCCGGTAGCGCTTCCAGTACGCGGGCTCGTTGTTCATCCGGCCGGTGAGCAGGGCGGTGCCCGTCTCCGCCAGGGCCAGGTCCACCACCGGGCCGAACGGCAGCCGCCGCGGCGGCGCGCCCGCCAGCGGGATGGCGTACGCCCAGGTCTGGTACGCCTCGGGCTGGCCGGTGGCGGAGACCGCGAGCACCTCGCCGTGCTGGGTCCAGCCGGTCACGCGGGTCCTGACGTCGCTCAGGTAGGTGAGCCGACGGGCCGTGCTCCCGTCCGGATCGGAGGTGTAGACCTCCGGGTTGCCGTCCCGCCAGCTGGTCCAGGCGATCCGGGTGCCGTCGCGGGAGAAGCGGGGGTAGCTCACCGGGACGCCGTCGGCGGATAGCCGCCAGGCCCGGCCGCCGTCAGCCGGGGCGAGCCAGATGTCGTCCTCGGCTGAGAAGACGAGAAGGTCGCCGTGCAGATGCGGGTAGCGCAGGTATCCGGATGACGTCACGCACTTCATCCTAGGGTCTAGAGCCAGCCGCGCTCGGAGGCGATCCGGAGAGCTTCGGCGCGATTCCTGGCCCCGGTTTTCTGGATGCACGCGGACAGGTAATTGCGCACCGTTCCTTCGGAAAGAAAGAGCTGGGCGGCGATCTCGGCGATGGTCCGGCCGTCGGCGGACGCGCCGAGCACATCGCGCTCGCGCGGGGTGAGCGGGTTGACCCCGTCGGCCAGCGCGGCGGCGGCCAGGTCCGGGTCGATAACGCGCTCCCCGGCCAGCACCCGGCGGATGGTGTCGGTCAGCTTGTCGGCCGGGGAGTCCTTGACCAGGAACGCGGACACGCCGGACTCCATCGCCCGGCGCAGGAACCCGGGACGGCCGAACGTGGTCAGGATCACGATCTTGGTCGCCGGGTTGTGCTTCTTCAGCTCGGCCGCGGCGGCCAGGCCGTCCATGCCCGGCATCTCGATGTCGAGCACGGCCACGTCGGGGTGAGTCTTCCGGGCGGCCGCGAGCACCTCGTCACCCCGGCCGACCTGAGCCACCACCTCGATGTCGCCTTCGAAGGAGAGCAGCGCGGCCAGGGCCTCCCTGATCATGACCTGATCCTCGGCGAGCAGCAGCCGGACCGGCTCCTTAGGCGTCATGGGGAGCAATTATGGCCGGTTCCGGCGGTCTCGGTGCGGACGGTGGCGGTGAGGCGGAAGCCCCGGCCGGTGTCGGCGCGGCCGAGGGACAGGTGGCCGTCGACGGCGGACAGGCGCTCGGACATGCCGCGCAGCCCGCTGCCCGAGGCGCTGTCCCCGGCTGGGCCGGAGAAGCCGTGACCGTCGTCGGTGACCTCGAGGGAGACCTCGCCCGCGCGCTCGGTGAGCCGGATCCGGCAGTGCCGGGCCCGGGAGTGCCTGATCACGTTGGTCACGGCCTCGCGCAGGCACCAGGCCAGCACCGCCTCGGCCTCCGGGTCGAACATGCCCGACCGCATCGTCAGCCTGGAGTCGTCGTCCAGGCTGATGCCGGCCGCCTCGAGGGCGCTGCGGGCCGTGATGACCTCGATCGCGAGCGTCGGCCGGCGGTAGCCGCTGACCGCCTCCCTGATGTCGTGCAGGGTCTGCCGGCTGACCCGGCTGACGTCGCCGAGTTCGGTGAGGATCGCGTCGCGTTCGGCCGAGTCGGGCAGCCGGGTCAGGCGCTTGGCGGCCAGCTCAGACTTGAGCGTGATCATGGACAGCGACTGGCCGGTCAGGTCGTGCATGTCCCGGGCCAGCCGGAGCCGCTCCTCGTTGGCGGCCAGCTTGGCCACGGTCTCGCGGGCCTGGGCCAGTTCGTGCATCAGCACCAGCTGCATCCGGAACCCCATCATGGCCAGGCCGATCAGCACGACGGGCAGCAGTATCGCCACGGTGCTGCCGACGTCCAGGTGGGTGAGCCAGCAGAAGAACAGGTAGCAGGCGGCGATGACGGCGATGCCGAGCGAGGCCTGGCGCCGGTCGAACAGCGCCAGCAGCACCATGCCAGCCGCGGCGGACACGTAGATCCACAGCGGCGTCCAGTTCTTGCCGTATACCGCGCAGGCCACCGCGGCCAGCACGGCGATGACCCCGAGCCCGTACCCGGCCAGCCGCGGCCGGGTGTCGTGGATCATGAGAACTGGCATGTAGACGGCACAGAAGGCGGCGGTGATGAGCAGGCCGCCAGCAATCCACAGCGCACTGTGGTGGTCGAAGAGCTCCGATACGGGCTGAATCAGGTAGGCGAGCCAGACGCCGGAGAAGAACCAGCGCCACCGGGTGCCGGTGCCCGGTACGTGCCGCTCGCGAGCCTCGGCGAGCAGGGCCTCCTCGGTCCATCCGGGGGCCGCCGGTTCCGTGGCCGCCTGCTCCGTGCTCGCCTGTTCCGTGGCCGCTTCGGTTGATCTCGTCGCCATCGCAGCCTCACCTCTTTTCCATGCTGCCCGTTCGTCCCGGGTTTACCCCGGAGGTGCCCGGCCGGGCCCCCGTATGGCCGGCCGGGCACCTCCGGGCCGGGCTAGACCGACTCGGCGGTGGACCGCACCGCCACCGTGGCCAGGGCGACGAAGATGCCGAGCCAGACCACCAGGCCGATGGGCAGGCCGGCCGGGACCCCGTCGCCGTGGATCACGTACGCGCCGATCCTCACGGCCTCGTAGGTCGGGGTGAACTGGCCGACCTTGCCCAGGAACCCGGACAGCGGGAACCACAGGCCGCCGAGGATCGCGAAGATGAAGTAGATGATGAGCGTGACCGGCTGGACCTGATCCGGCGCGAACCGGTAGCCGATGGCCACGGCCAGCGCGGCGAAGATGGTCGAGCCGAACCAGACCACGACCGCGATGACCGGCCACTCCCAGGCGGGCAGGTGCACGTTGCCGTAGAAACGGCCGAGCAGCAGCACGATCACGATGGCCGGGATCGTGGTGGCCAGCGAGACGATGATCTTGGTGATCACATAGGCGTTGGCCGGCAGCGGGGTGAGCCGGAGCTGGCGGATCCAGCCTTCCTTCTTCTCCTGGGAGATCCGCTGCGCGTTGCCGTTCAGCGCGCCGCTGAACGCGCCGAACGTGGCCATCGCGATCATGTAGTAGGCGCCGAAGCCGATTTGGTAGGCGTGCGCGGTCACCTGCCGGCCGATCAGGAGGTAGAGGATGACCGGGAAGGCCACGGTGAAGATGAAGTAGCGGCGGTTGTGCGCCAGGCGCGAGAGCTCGGCCCGGGTGAGGGCGATTACGCCGGCCATGTCAGTTCGTCTCCTGCTCGTGCGTGGTTCCGTTGGCGGCGTCGTCTTCGGCGGTGATGGCGAGGAAAGCCTGCTCGAGGCCGAGGCTGGTGACCTCGATCTCGCGTGGCCGGTAGCCCGCGTCGAGGACGGCGTACAGCGTGGCGTCGGAGTCGCTCGACTGGAGCTGCACCACGTCGTGCCTGACGTCGAGGTTCACCAGCCCGGGCAGGCCGAGCAGGAAGGGCTCGTCTACCCGGTCCAGGCGGAAGGAGATCCGCTTGGCCCCGGCTCGCGCCTTGATCTCGGCGGGCGTGCCGTCGGCGAGCAGCCGTCCCCGGTTGATGACCAGGATCCGGTCCGCGGCCTGGTCGGCCTCTTCCAGGTAGTGGGTGGCGAACAGGAGCGTGCGGCCCGCGGCCACCTCCTCCTTCATGCTGTTCCAGAACAGCCGGCGGGTTTCCACGTCCATGGCCGCGGTCGGCTCGTCCAGCACGATCAGCTCGGACTTGCCGCAGATGGCCAGCGCGAACCGGACCCGCTGGGTCTGGCCGCCGGACAGGCGGTCCACTCGCTGGTCGGCGAACTGGGCGATGCCGGCCCGCTTGAGCGTGGCCGCCACCGGCTCCGGGTTCGGGTGCAGCTTGGTGATCAGCTCGACCAGTTCGCGCACTGTCACCTCGGGCATCAGCCCGCCGGACTGGAGCATCGCGCCGACCCGGCCGGACTTGACTCCCGTGTACGGGTCCTCGCCGAACATGCGGATGCGGCCGCCGGTGGGCTTGCGCAGCGCGAGCAGCATGTCCAGCGAGGTGGACTTGCCCGCGCCGTTCGGCCCCAGCAGGGCGACGGTCTCACCCGGGCGCAAATCGAGGGTCAGCCCGTCGACGGCATGCAGCCTGCCGTAATGCTTGGACACGTTCTCGAACGAGACCACCGGCGCGCCGCCGCGGCTGCTCCCGTAGCCGCTGGCCGTCGCGGTGGCCGTTTCATACTGACTCATGTAGTAGTCCCCTGTTGGCATCGGTCTGGCCGGAGCCTCCGGCCCTGACCCCCCAGCGGTTAAATATCACCATTCGGGCCACGCCGGCAGGTAGTGCCGTCCCTCAGGAACCATTCATGACATGCGTCATCCTCCGCTCGGTGACAGCGCGTGTCCGGAGCGGTGGGGCGGGGCTGGGGTTTGGGTGTGCCGGGCTGGTGAGGGCGGTCAGCGGCCGGCGGCGTAGCCCTGCATGCCGCGCGGGTTGGCCGCCGCGTACAGGACGCCGCGGCGGCGGGCAACGGCGCTTACGCGGCCTAGTGACCAGGCCGGACGTACGTTGACCAGGTGGCCGCGGCGGCCGAGCTCCTCGATCACGGCCGGACCGACCCGGGATTCGACGTCGAGCACGCGGGGCTGCGCCTGGCGCGGGTAGAACGACGACGGCATGTGCGCGGAGTGGAACGCCGGGAAGTCGATCGCCTGCTGCAGGTTCATGCCGAACACGACGTGGTTGAGGAAGAACGCCAGCGACCACTGGTCCTGCTGGTCGCCGCCGGGGGTGCCGAACGCCAGGTACGGCTCACGGTCCCGCAGGGCCAGGCTCGGGGTCAGCGTGGTGCGCGGCCGCTTGCCCGGCGCGAGCGTGGCGGGCAGCCCAGGGGTAAGGGTGAACATCTGCGCCCGGGTGCCGAGGCAGAAGCCGAGGCCGGGGATGACCGGCGAGGACTGCAGCCAGCCGCCGCTCGGCGTGGCGGACACCATGTTGCCGAACCGGTCGGCCACGTCCAGGTGGCAGGTGTCACCGGCCCGGTAGCCCGGCACCGTCTTCGGATCGGGCCCGCCGGTGCGCATGGTCGGCTCGCCGGTGCCGGCGTCCAGCCGCGGCGCGGGCGGCTCGACGCCCATGACGGGATCCACGCTTCCGTCGTCGGCGGGCCCGTGGAAGGCGGCCGTGACGAAGTCCGGCAGCCGGGGAACCCGGCCGTCGGGCGAGCCGGGACGCAGCTCGGCCGAGGCCGCGGGGCCGACCAGGCCGCGCCGGCTCTCGGCGTACCCGTCGGACAGCAGCGCCTTGACCGGCACGTCGGTGAAGCCGGGGTCGCCGTACCAGGCCTCCCGGTCGGCGAAGGCGAGCTTGCCGCATTCGGTCACGGTGTGGACGAAGTCCGCGGTACCGGGGCCCATGGCGGCGAGGTCGAAGCCGCCGAGCAGTGCGAGCTGCTGGAGGAACACCGGGCCCTGGCCCCAGGGCCTGGTCTTGCAGACGGTCAGGCCGCCGAAGTCGTAGGTCAGCGGCTCCTCGAGCCGCGGCTGCCAGCCGGCCAGGTCGTCGTAGGACAGCAGCCCGCGGTGCGGTTCCCCGGTCACGTCCATGACCTCGGCGGAGGCGAGGTACGCGGCGATGGTCTCGGCCACGAAGCCCTCGTAGTAGGCCCGCCGGGCCGCCTCGATCTGCTCGTCGCGATCGCTGCTGGCCGCTTCCGCTTCGTCGAGGATGCGCTGGTAGGTGGCGGCCAGCGCGCGGTTGGCGAACAGCGAGCCCGGCGCGGGGACCTGGCCGCCCGGCAGGTAGACCTCGGCCGAGCTGGTCCAGTGGTCGCGGAACAGGCCGGCGACGCTGGCGATGCCCCAGCTGATCGCGGGCACCAGCGGATAGCCGCCGGCCGCGTAGCCGATCGCGTAGCCCAGCACGTCCCGCAGCCGCAGCGTGCCGAACTCGCGCAGCATCATCATCCAGGCCCCGAACGCGCCGGGTACGCACGCGGCGAGCAGGCCGCTGCCGGGTACCAGGTCGAGGCCGAGGCCAGCGAACGCCTCGGGCGTGGCGGCGGCCGGCGCGGTCCCCTGGCCGCAGAGTACGAAGGTCTCGCCGCGGCCGGCGTGGTGGGCGATGACCGGCACCTCGCCGGCCGGGCCGTTCAGGTGCGGCTCCACCACCTGGAGCACCAGGCCGGTCGCGACGGCCGCGTCGAACGCGTTACCGCCGGCTTCGAGGACCGCCATCCCAGCCGCCGAGGCGAGCCAGTGCGTCGAGGCCACCATGCCGAACGTCCCCGCGAGTTCCGGCCGGGTGGTGAATTCGGGAGTTTCGCCCATGCCCCGATCCTCTCATCCGGGTCCGCGGAACGGTTCGCGTGTCGGCTGGCTGGGCGAGCACGCCCTGAGCCCGGCTCCGGCGGTAGCGCCAGCTCCGGTAACGTCGGCCGCATGGATCTTTCCCCGCGGCTGCGCGCCGTCTGTGATCTCGACGTGTCCGAGGTACGCGAGTACGCGGGCCGGCACGAATACGACGGCAAGCCGCAGGACCTGTCGCCGGCCGGCGTGCGGGCCGGGCTGGCCGCGCTGGCGGCGGCGCGGGACGGCGGCGAGCGGCTGGCGGACGCGCACGACGAGGCGCACCTGGCCGCGGCGGAGGAGCAGAAGCGGGTCACCTACGTCACCCTCGAGCTGCACCGGCGGAATCCGATCCTGCACCTGGGCGAGCTCGACCTGGCCGGCTACGACCGGGACTACGCGCCGCGCGCGGAACGGGACGCGGCGCGGGCGGAGCACCTCGCGGCCTGGCCGCGGGTGGCGGACGCGGCCGTCGAGGCGCTTGACCAGGTGAGCGCCCCGGTGGCACAGTCGCTGCTGGGCGGCATCCGCGGGCTGGCGGCCGGGCTCGGCGAGGGACCCGGCATCAGCGCGGCCGCCGTGGCCGGCGCCCGGGCCGCGCACGCCCGCCTGGTCGCGCACGTCGAGCGCGCCGCCGCGGACGGCGATCCCGACCCGGCGCTCGGCGGTCCCGGGCTGGCCGCCCTGATGAGCAGCGCCGAGGCGATGCCGGTCGACCTGGGCCGGCTGGCCGAGCAGGCCGACGCCGAACGAGACCGGCTGCATGCCCTGCTGGCCGACGGGTGCGCCCGGATCGACGGCGGCCAGCGCCGTCCCGCCCTCGACGTGGCCCGTGAGCTGGTACGGGACCACCCCGACGGGAGCGGCGTGATCGAGGCGGCCCGGGTCTGGACCGAACGGGCGATTGCCTTCACCCGCGAGCATGACCTGGTCCCCTACAACGACGGGGAGTGCCTGGTCGGCCTGGCGCCCGAGTCGCGGCGGTGGGCGATGGCGATGATGTCGTGGGCCGCGCCGGGCGAGCCGGAGGGCCCGTCGTGGTACCACATCACGCCGCCGGAGGAATCCTGGCCGCGGCAGGAGCAGGAGGAGTGGCTGGAGGTCTTCAGCCACACCACGCTGCCGGGCATCACCGTGCACGAGGTGGCGCCCGGTCACTTCTCGCACGGCCGGGCCATGCGGCACCTGACGTCGCCGGTCCGGCGGACCCTGCAGTCCAGCGCGTTCATCGAGGGCTGGGCGCACTACGGCGAGGAACTGTGCGTGGAAGAAGGGTTCGGCGCGGGCGACCCGCGGATTCCCGTCGGCATCTGGCTGGAGGCGCTGGTGCGGGTGACCAGGCTGGCGTGCGCCATCGGCGTGCACTCGGCCGGGATGACGATCGACGACGCGGCGCGCCGGTTCGAGGCCGATACCCACCTGGCCGGCCCGGCGGCGCTGTCCGAGGCCCGGCGGGCCACCTTCGACCCGACCTACGGCCGGTACACCTGGGGCAAGCTGGAGATTCTCAAGCTCCGCGAGCGGGCCAGGAAGGACTGGGGCGCGGACTTCACCCTGCCGCGCTTCCACAAGGCGATGCTGGACCTCGGCTCCCCCCCGATCGGCCTGCTCGGCACGGCCCTGGACCGCGGCTGAAGGCGGGTACGACGCCGAGTAGTCTTTGGTTGTGCGCACACTGACGCGGTTGTTCCGGATCGCGGGTGCGGTCCTGCTGGCCGTGCTCGTGGTGACCGGGTGCGCGTCCGCCAGTGCCAAGCCGTCCATCGCCGTCGCGAGTGCCTACATACCGCAGCCGACGACACCGGGGACCACGGTCGCGTACCTGGAGATCCGCAACAACGGCCCGGCCGACACGCTGCTCTCGGCGCAGACCAGCGTCGGCGGCACGGTCCAGCTGCGCGCCCCGGGGGCGCGGCACGCCGGCGCCCTGACCATGCACACGGTGACGCAGATCCCGATCGCGGCCGAGGCGATGACGCGCTTCAACCCGGACTCGTTCCACTTGCTGATCACGGGGGCCGGGGTGATGCGCGACGGCAAGGACATCACGCTGAAGCTGAGGTTCGCCAACGCCGGCACGGTGACGATCCTCGCGATGGTCACCGACCCCGAATCGGGCGGCAGCAGCTACTTCATGAACTGATCCCTCAGCTGGCCGCGGT
>JAJKHX010000515.1 GCA_021154785.1 Nocardiopsis sp. | reverse complement strand
TGCACGCCGCCGCCCGCCAGGTCACCGGCCAGGCCGGCGAGTGCCAGATAAACAACGCCCGGACCTTCGCCACACTGAACATCGGCGGCAGCCTCACCACCACGGTGAGCTTCGTCGTCACCCGGGAGGAGGACTAAATGGCCGACGTAGAGGTCTACGCCAAGCTGCTCAGCACGCTCCCGGAGGACGACGACCATCCCTACCGGTCCGGACCCTGGCGGCCGCAGAGCATCGAGTACGACGCGGATGACCTGGACGTACGAGGCGAGCTGCCCGACGACCTGTACGGCGTCTACCTGCGCAACACCGAGAACCCGCTGCACCCGGCCAGCGTCCGGTACCACCCCTTCGACGGTGACGGGATGATCCACAAGGTCTCCTTCCGGGACGGGAAGGTGTCCTACCGCAACCGGTTCGTCCGCACCGACGGCCTGCTGGCCGAACAGGAGGCCGGCCGCTCCCTGTGGGCCGGCATCGCGGAGAACCCCGGCGCCGCCGAGCGCAACGACGGCTGGGGCGCCCGCGGCCGGATGAAGGACGCCGCGTCCACCGACGTCATCGTGCACGCCGGGGTCGCCGTGGCCAGCTTCTACCAGTGCGGCGACCTGTACCGGCTCGACCCGCTGACCCTGGACGACCTGGGCAAGTGCACCTGGGGCGGATCATTTCCGAAAGACCTCGGAGTATCCGCGCACACCAAGGTCGACGACCACACCGGCGAGCTCCTCTTCTTCAACTACGGCACGACAGCGCCCTACCTCCACTACGGGGTCGTGGACAAGGAAAACCGGCTGGTCCACTACGTCCCGATCGACCTGCCCGGCCCGCGGCTGCCGCACGACATGGCCTTCACCGAGCACTACGCGATCCTCAACGACATGCCGCTGTTCTGGGAACCCGGGCTGCTCGCGAAAAACCTGTACGCCAGCCGCTTCCACCCCGAGCTGCCCACCCGGCTCGGCGTCATCCCGCGCCGCGGAGCCTCCGGAGACATCCGCTGGTTCGAGTTCGACCCGACCTTCGTCCTGCACTGGGTCAACGCCTGGGAGGACGGCGACGAGGTCGTCATCGACGGCTTCTTCCAGGGCTGCCCCGAGCCGCCCGCAGCCGGCTCCACCGGCCCCGAGGGCCGGATGTGGCGCTTCCTGGCCCAGGACGCGATGCAGACCCGGCTGCACCGGTGGCGGATGAACATGGTCACCGGCGCGTGCCGCGAGCAGGACCTGTCGGACAGCTGCACCGAGTTCGGCACCATCAACAGCGGGTTCGGCGGACGGCCCTACCGGTACACTTACGCTGCCACCAACGAGCCGGGCTGGTTCCTGTTCAACGGGCTGGTCAAGCACGACACGGTCACCGGCGGCGAGCAGCGCTACCAGTTCGAGCCGGGCGTTTTCTGCAGCGAGGCCGGCGTCGCCCCGCGCACGGGCGGTACGGACGAAGACGACGCGTATCTCGTGACGCTCACGGTCGACATGAACCGGGACCTGTCCGAGTGCGTCGTATTCCGCGCCAGCGACGTGGGCCGGGGACCGATCGCGCGTGCTCGGCTGCCCGAGCGGATCGCCAGTGGCACCCACAGCTGCTGGGCGCCCGGTAATTCCCTCCGTGGCTGGTAAACAGCCGGGAAACACCTGACCGTTAGTAGGAACATGAGGCCTGACCCTGCTGCGGCGCCCGAAACCGAGCCCGCGCCCGTGGAGAACTCCAACGCCATCGCCCTGGGGCTGATCGGCGACGAGTGGAACCTCGCCATCGCCCGGCTGGCCATCCAGGACGGCGTGCGCCGGTACAAGGATTTCCGGGACCGGCTGGGCATCGCCAACTCGGTGCTGACCGTACGACTGCGGCGCCTGACCGAGGCCGGGGTCTTCACCATGGCTCAGTACTCGGACGCACCCCGCCGTTACGAATACATTTTGACCGAACGAGGACGCGATCTCTGGAAGGTCCTCCTCACCATCTGGTCGTGGGAAGCCGTCTGGGTGACCGAGCACATCGAGCCGCTGCCGCCGATGCGCCACGCCGGGTGCGGCCAGGCGTTCTCACCGGTCATGCACTGCCTGACCTGCGGTAAGCCGGCCGGGATCCACGACGTGCGTCAGACGTTCGGTCCCAGCGGCGGCTTCGAGCGGTCGGTGCCGCGTGCCACCACGCGCCGCCGGTCGGCCGGCGGTTCGCCCGGCCCCGGCCTGGTGCCGCAGACCATCGAGCTGATCGGCAACCGCTGGTCGGCCTCGGCGATCGCGGCAACCTTCCTCGGCGCCCGGCGGTTCACCGACATGCTGGCGATGATGGGCGCGCCGCCCACCATCGTCTCGGACCGGCTCCGTAAGTTCTGCCAGATGGGCGTGCTGGAGACGGTGCCCGCCAAGGCCGGCTCGGGCCGGGTCGAGTACCGCCTGACCGACAAGGGAAGGGCCTTCTTCCCGCACGTCATGGTGATGCTGGAGTGGGGGGACCGGTGGTTCCGTGCCCCCGAGGGTCCGGCCAGCCTCTACACCCACGCCGCCTGCGGCGGAGAGTTCCATCCGGTCCTCTATTGTTCGGTTTGCGTCCGTGAGCTGCACGGATCGCTGGTCCAGGTCGGTGACGACCCGCCTAAGACCGACATCTGACGACACGACTTTGCGGAGGTGGCTATGCCGCGCCCTAGCAAGGCGGCCGGCTCGGTGGCCCTGGTCACCGGCGCGAACCGCGGAATCGGCCTGGCGATCGTCGCCGAGCTGGCCGCCCGTGGCGCGAAGAAGATCTACGCCGCCGTACGCGCCCCGGACGGCCTGGCCGGCGAGTTCGACGAGCTCGGCGCGGTCGTCGAGGTGGTGCCGCTCGACGTCACCGACCAGGCCGCGGTACAGGGCGCCGCGGCCGCCTGCTCCGACGTGAACCTCCTGGTCAACAATGCGGGCCGGTTCGAGAACCAGCGGCTCGTGCTGACCGGTGACCCGGACGCGGCCCGGCGCGAGATGGAAGTCAACTATTTCGGCGTGCTGAGCATGACCCGGGCGTTCGCGCCGGTCCTCGGCGCCAACGGCGGCGGCTACATCGTCAACGTGCTGTCGGTGGCCGGCGCGTTCCCCGCGCCGTTCATGGGCGGCTACTCCCCGGCGAAGGCCGCGACGCTGTTCCTGTCCAGCATCACCCGCTCCGAGCTGGCCGGCCAGGGCACCGAGGTGACCGCGCTGATCGTGGGCTCGGTCGACACCCGGATGGCCGCCCACGTCCAGGGCCGCAAGGAAGACCCGGCCGACATCGCCCGCGCGGGCCTGGACGCGCTGGACCGCGGCGAGCACGTGGCCGACACCGACTTCATGGCGATCGACGCGCGGGCCAGGTACGCGCGCGACCCGCTCCGCTACGAGCGCGGCATGACCAAGCTGCTCAAGGCCACGACCATGGACACCGGCCGCTGATGACCGCAAACCAGTGGGCCCGGCTGCGGCAGGTCGGCTTTGCCACCCTGGACCACGCGGCCGCCGTGCGGACCGCCACCGACCTGCTCGCCCTCGGCCCCGGCTTCGGCGACCCGCTGCTGGCCGCCATGGGCCTGGCCGACTTCACCGCTCCGGTCGGCCCGGACACCTACGTCGAGGTCCTCGCCCCGACCACGCCTGGCCATTCGGTCGCCCGCTGGCTGCGCCGGGTCGGCGGCGCGTCCGGCTGGGTGCTGTCCACCCAGGTCCCGTCGCTGGCCGGGGTCAGGGAGCGAGCCGCCGAGCAGGGCGTCCGGATCGCGGTCGAGACCCAGGCGATGGGGCGCACCATCATCCAGCTGCACCCGCTCGACGTCGGCGTCCTTCTCGAGCTCGACGAGTTCCTGCCGTGCGAGGCCTGGTTCTGGGACGAACTCCCCGCGGCCCAGGCCGCCCGCGCCGCCCGCACCAGCAAGGCCGACGACATCCTCGCCGTCGACGTGGCCGTGGACGCGACGGCCAGTCCCGGCGCCCCCGCCGCGATGGCGCGGACCTGGGCCGCGATCATCGGCATCGACCCGCCCGCGGCCACCGCGGACGGCGCCGACCTCGCCTTCGGCCACCGCACCATCAGGTTCGTACCCGCCCGCGACGGCCGCACCGGCATCGTCGCCGTCGACCTGCACGCCACCGACCGCGACAGCCTCGCCGGCTCAGCCGGCGAATTGTGCAACACGCAGATCCGCTTCACCTGATCCGCCTCGCCCGCCCGTCCGCTCGCACTCCCGGGCTGGTGCCACCTAGCCAGGGCGGCTATCGAGCCAGAGCGCCCAGGGCTCGATCGTGCCGACCCGCAGCAGTCCTGCGCGCGCCCACGGATCCTGCGCCAGCCGCGCCCTGATCTCGTCCTCGTCCGCCGCCTTGACCGCGTGCAGGGTCTCATCCGGCGGGTCGCCCTCGCCGACCGGCCCGCCTAGGATGATGAACCCGTCGTCCACCAGCCCATCCATGAAGGCCGCGTGCTCGTCCCAGCCATCCTGGCTCCTGATCGGCCGCGAGGCATCCCACCCCGGCCCGTGCACCAGCCGCACCGCGAAGTTGGCCATGGCCGCATCCTACTGACCGTCACCGACAATCCAGGCGGCGCTAATGTCTAGCGTCATGGACTCGCTACCGGCTGATCTGGACGTCCGGACCGTGATCGAGCGGGAACTGTGGCTGCTCCAGCCCCAGGTGCGCGCGGCGCCCGGTGAGGTAGCAGCGCTGCTGCACCCGGGCTTCTGCGAGTTCGGCGCCTCCGGCCGCCGCTGGTCCCAGGCCGACATGATCACTTCCCTGGCCGCCGAGCAGCCGGGCGGCGAGGAGCCGCTGATCACCGCCACCGAGATCGCCGCCGCCCGGCTGGCGGACGACGTGATCCACCTGACCTACGTGAGCCAGCGCGGCGATCGGCGCGCCCGCCGCAGCTCCATCTGGCTCCGGACCCAGGACGGCTGGCGCGTCTACTTCCACCAGGGCACCCTGATCCCAGCGCCCTCCGGCCCATCCCGTTTACGCTAGCGGCACGTCGCCGTGAGAGAGGACGCCAATGACCGAGCCAGCTGACGATGACCGCTTCTACGCCGAGCTCCGCGCCTGCACCGCCGAGCTCGCCCGGATCATCGACGGCGACCTGGACCGGCCGGTACCGGCCTGCCCGGGATGGACGTTCAGGCAGCTAGCCACCCACGTCGGGCGCGGACACCGGTGGGCGGCCCAGATCGTGGCCACCCGGGCCACTGCCCCGGTCTCGACCCGCGACGTACCGAACGGGAAGCTGCCCGCCGACCCGGCCCAGCACCAGCCGTGGCTGAAGGAGAGCGCCGACCTGGTCGCCGAGGCCATCACGGCCGCCGGCGACGAACCCGTGTGGACGTTCACCGGCCCGCGCCCGGCCCGCTGGTGGGCGCGCCGCCGGGCGCACGAGGCCGCCGTGCACCTAGCCGACGCCCAGCTCGCGGCTGGCCAGGCCATCACTCTGGATCCCGGGTTCGCCGCGGATGGGGTCGACGAGTGGCTCGGTCTCGTCGTGGCCAGCACGATCGACCCGGCCCGGGCCCGCGACCTGGGCGGCGACGGCCAGACCCTGCACTTCCACGCCACCGACCCCGGCCTGTCCGGGACAGGGGAGTGGCTCGTCACCCGCACGCCGTCCGGCCTCACCGTCGAGCCCGGCCACGCCAAGGCCGACGTCGCGGTCCGCGGCCCGGCCGCCCGCCTGCTGCTCGTCCTCACCCGCCGGATCCCGGTCGGCGATCCCGCCCTCGAGGTCCTCGGCGAACAGGCGCTGCTCACCCACTGGCTCGAGCACACGCCGTTCTGACCCTGGACGAGCTACAGGTACAGCCCGGTAGGGCTGCGCCGGCCTGTGTACACCCGGTTTTGGGGATGTTTACGATGAACCGTGGATCAGGACCGTGAGCTGGACGTGGCTGTCTTCGGCGCCACCGGTTTCACCGGGCGGCTGGTAGCTGGCTACCTGGCTGCTCACGCCCCCGCCGGGGTCCGCGTCGGACTGGCCGGGCGATCGGCCGACCGGCTGGCCGCCGTCCGGGCCCGCCTTCCCGCCACCGCCGCGCAATGGCCGCTGGTGGTGGCCGACTCGGCCGACCCCGCTTCGCTGGCCGCGCTGGCCCGCGCGGCCCGGGTGGTGGTGAGCACGGTAGGTCCTTACCGCCGTCAGGGGCTGGCGCTGGTCGAAGCGTGCGCCACCGCTGGCACGGACTATACGGACCTAACGGGTGAGGTGCTTTTCATCCGGGACAGCATCGACCGTTGTCATGAAGCGGCCGC
>JAJKHX010000514.1 GCA_021154785.1 Nocardiopsis sp. | reverse complement strand
CGTGCACAGCACCGCGACCGGCGCCTCGTTCCGCTGCCGCAGGTACGCCTCCTTGCCGATGAACGACTGCGGCTTGACCTTGGGCCGGGTCATGCCCGCCTCGACCAGGGTGTAGTCCGGGGTGAGCTCGGCGCCGAACGCGCGGTACCCCTTCTCCAGCCGCCCGGTGGTGCCGTACACCCCGATGCCGGCCGGCACCAGGCAGTGCGGCTGCCCAGCCTGCCACAGCGCGTCCCACACCCGCAGGCCCTGCTCGATCGGCACGTACAGTTCCCAGCCGAGCTCGCCCACGTAAGAGATCCGCGACGCGAGCACCACGGTCCCGGCGATCTCGATCTCCCGGCACGTGCCGAACGCGAACCCCTCATGTGAGATGTCGCCGTCGGTCACCGTGGCCAGCACGTCCCTGGCCTTCGGGCCCCACAGCCCGATCGTCGTCCAGGCCGAGGTGAGGTCGGCCAGGAACGCGCCCGAGGGCAGGTGGTCGCGGATCCACTGGGCGTCGGACATCCCGTCGGCGCCGCCGGTCACGACCCGGAACCGGTCCGCGGCCAGCCGCATCACGGTCAGGTCGGCGCGGAAGCCGCCGTTCTCGTCCAGCCAGGAGGTGTAGACGACCCGGCCGACCGGGACGTCGAGCTGCGCCACCGACAGCGTCTGCACCGCGTCGAGCGCGGCCGGCCCGGAGATCTCCAGGACGGCGAAGGCGGACAGGTCGATCATGGCGCAGGCGTCCCGCATGGCCAGGTGCTCGGCGTTGATCACCGGCGACCACCAGCGCGACTCCCACTCCGCCGTGCGCTCCATCAGCTGGCCCTCGTACCGCTCCAGCAGGCCGGAGTTGGACGCGTAATAGAACGGCCGCTCCCAGCCCGCGGTCTCGTAGAACACCGCGTCGAGCGCGCGCTCCCGCTCGTACGCCGGGCCGACCCGGACCGGACGGCCGGAGGTCCACTGCTCGGCGGGGTGCACGATGCCGTACATCTTGTTGAACGCCTCGCGGGCGCGGCCGCGGACGTGCTCGGCAGTCTGCTGGAACGGGTAGAACCGGGCCGCGTCGGCGTGGTGCACGTCGACCGTGGGGACCTTGCCTGACATCAGCTCGGCGACCGCGCGGCCGCAGCCGGGGCCCTCCTTGATCCACGACGCCGCCGCCGACCACAGGCCCTTGGCCTCGGGCATCTCGCCCAGCAGCGGGTGCCCGTCGGGGGTCATCGAGATCAGCCCGTTGATGGCGTACCTGATGCCGGCCTTCTCGTCGCCGAGGAGCTCGGGCATCAGCTCGAGGGCCTGCTCCAGCTGCGGGTCGAAGTCCTCCTGGGTGAACGGCATCTCGGTCGGCGAGAGCACCGACTCCTCGATGGACGGGATCTCGTCCGGCGCGACGATGATCGGGCGGTGCGCGTACGAGCCGACCTCCATGTCGCCGCCGTGCTGGCGCTCGTACATGTTGGTGTCCACGTCCCGGACGATCGGGTAGGAGATCTCGCCCGGCGTGTCGGCGAACAGCGCGATCGGGCCGACGCTGATCATCTGGTGCACGCAAGGGGTGAGCGCGAGCCGGGCCCCGGCCATCCGGGCGATCCGCGGTGACCAGACCCCGCAGCAGATGACCACGTTGCCGGTAAGGATCTCGCCCGCGCTAGTGGTCACGGAGCGCGCCCGGCCCTCCGACACCGTGATGTCGTACACCTCGGTGCCGGCCAGCACGGTGAGCGCCCCGGATTTCTGCGCCGACTCCCGCATCAGCGTGCCCGCCCGCAGCGAGTCGACCACGCCCACGGTGGGGAAGTGCCCGCCGCCCAGGATGACCGACTCGTCCAGGTAGGGCACCAGCTTGCGCACCTCGCCGGGGGTGATGACCTCGGCCGGGATGCCCCAGGCCTTGGCCTGGCTGACCCGCCGCTTCAGCTCGATCATCCGCTCGGGCGTGCGGGCCACCTCGATCCCGCCGCTCTCGGTGAACACCCCGAGCTCCTTGTACTGCTCGGTGCTGTCCTCGGTCAGCTCGAACATCATCTTCGAGTACTCGATGGGGAAGATGAAGTTGGACGCGTGGCCGGTCGAGCCGCCCGGGTTCGGCATCGGGCCCTTGTCCACCAGGACCAGGTCCTTCCAGCCGAGCAAGGCCAGGTGGTGCACCAGGCTGTTGCCGACGATGCCGGCCCCGATGATGACAGCGCTGGCACTTTTCGGGGTGTTGGCGCGCGCCGGAGTATCAGTCATGGTCGTCATCCCGCCATTAGTCGCTTGTCAGTTGCGGTGCGCTCCAGCGCGGCCGTGCGCCACTGCTCGGCCGGCTGGAGCTGGTTGAAGGTGAACAGGTGCAGGCCGGCCACGCCCGCGGCCGGCGAGGTGATGACCGGGGCCGCGCGGTCCAGGAACCGGTCCGGGCTGTACCCGCCGGGCGCCCAGAACCGCAGGATCCAGCCGGGATGCCTGGTGATGAACCGGGCCGACTCGGCCGCTCCGGCCACCGCGGCCATCTTCAGCAGCCTGCCCCGCTCGGCCGGCCCGGCCAGCCCCACGTACAGCGGCAGGGTGACACCGCGGGCCCGGATCCGGCCGATCCAGCGCCCCAGCCCGGCCGGGTCGAAGCACACGTTGCTCACGAGATAGGTGGCGTACTTGCGCTTGTCCCACATGGCCTGGATGGTGATGTCGTCATGAATCTTGGGGTGGCTTTCGGGGTACCCGGTGATGCCGACCTGCACGAACGGCCGGCCCATCTCGGTCAGCCGCTCGAGCAGCGGCAGCGCGCCGTCGAACGGCCCGGCCGGCGGCGACGTGTCACCGCCGGGGACGAACACGTCGTCCACCCCGCAGG
This sequence comes from Nocardiopsis sp., assembly GCA_021154785.1. GTDB lineage: Bacteria > Actinomycetota > Actinomycetes > Streptosporangiales > Streptosporangiaceae > Palsa-504. Next base: position 7,659 of record JAJKHX010000514.1, on the reverse strand, counting down.
CCGTCAGCCGGGCCACGATGGCCTCCAGGTGCTGCTGGCTCTGCACCGAACGGGCCGCCAGGTGCGGAACTACCCGGTAGCCCCGGGCGGCCAGCCGCTCGGCCAGGTCGACCGTCGGCTCCAGCCCCTTGACCGGCGACGCGGTGATCGTCACGGTCATCGCGGCCGGAACGCAGTCGACGACGGCCTGCTCGGTCGCCTTGGCCGGGATGACCTCGAAGCGAGGGGTCCGCAGCAGCGCGTCCAGGCCGGTCACGGGCCCTCCCCAGCCAGCAGCGTCTCAGGGAGCGGGGAACGACAGCTGCTCGACGAAGCGGTCGTTGAAGTCGGTGCGGTCGGAGAGCTCGACATACCTCACCTCCTCGAGCAGCGCCAGGCCGCCGGCCCGCTCGCGCAGGCTAAGCAGCGCCATCTTCGCCCCCTCGCCGGCCACGTTGCCCGCGGACACCACCCGCATCACCGGGACCTTGGGAACCAGGCCGATCCGGATCGCGCTGGCGGCCGAGAGGTAGCTGCCGAACGACCCGGCCAGCAGCACCTGCTTGACGTCGGCCGCGGTCAGCCCGGCCTCCTCGAGCAGGATCTGCCAGCCGGTGGCGATCGCCGCCTTGGCGAACTGCAGCTCGCGGACGTCGCGCTGGGACAGGTAGATGCTGTCCTCGGCGGCGCCCCGCCAGTGCAGCACGAACACCCGCTCCTTACCGATCGTGGTCAGCCGGGGCGCCAGCCCAGGCGCTTGGACCTGGGCTTCGGCCTCGGGTATGAACCGCCCCGAGGAGTCGAGCAGGCCCACCTTGACCAGGCCGGTCACCGCGTCCACCAGGCCGGATCCGCACAGGCCCTGCGGCTCGGCGTCGCCGATCACCTTCAGGACCACGTCTTCGGGGGTCATGGTGACCACCTCGATGGCGCCGTCGGCCGCCCGCATCCCGCACCGGATCGCGGCGCCCTCGAACGCGGGCCCGGCCGGCGCGGCCGTGGCCAGCAGCCAGTCCCGGTTTCCGAGCACGATCTCGCAGTTGGTGCCGATGTCCACGAACAGCCGGACCCGGGCGTCCCGGTCCATCCCGCTGGCCAGCAGCCCCGAGGTGATGTCACCGCCCACGTAGGCGCCGAACGCGGGGAACACCACCGCCCGGGCCCGCGGGTGCGTGATCCCGGCCAGCCCCAGGTCGGCCGCGAGCACCTCCGGGTACAGCCGGGTCGCCATGATGAACGGCGCCATGCCGAGCGGCTCGGGGTCGATGCCGAGCACCAGGTGGGTCATGGTGGCGTTGCCGGCCAGCGCCACCTCGTACACCTCGTGCGGCTCGACGCCGCCCTGGGCGCAGACCGCCCGGGCCAGCTCGGCCAGCGTCTGGTGGGCCAGGTTCTGCAGCTTGTCCAGGTTGCCGGGGTCCATCATGGTGGCGCTGATCCGGGTGATCACGTCGGCGCCGAACGGCTGCTGGGAGTTCAGCGCGGACTCCACCCCGGCCGGGGTCCCGGTGGACAGGTCGAGCAGGGTGGCCACCACCGTGGTGGTGCCCAGGTCGAAGGCGATGCCGAACCGCCGCCCGGTGGTATCGCCCGGCTCGACCGCGATCAGTATGTCGTCCACGACCACCGCGGTGACCTTGTAGTCGGCCTCGCGCAGCGTCCGGCCCAGGGTCCGCAGCACGGCCAGGTCGGCCCGCGGCTCCAGGTCCTCGAGCTGGGCCAGCACCCGCTCCAGGTCGGTGGCCTGGTCGGCCAGGCTGGGTTCGTCCAGTTCCAGGTACCGCTTCTGCACCGCCGGGCGCAGGATGACCTGGCGGCCGACGCCCACCGTGGCCGCCTTCGGCCGGGTGGTCAGCGGCGGCACCTCGACCGCGGTGTCCCGGACGGCCGTGGTGCGGCAGGCCAGCCGCCAGCCGTCCTTGATCTCCTGCGCGGTGTAGGCCCGGATGTCCAGGCTGGACGGCGCGGGCGGGTCGCCGGCGATCCTGACCCGGCACTTCTTGCAGGTGCCGTGGCCACCGCAGGTGGAGTCGATCGCGATGCCGTTCCAGCTGGCCGCGTCGAACAGGGTCACGCCGTACGGAACCCGCACCGGTTTGTCATTAAAGAGCAAATTAACCCGAACGGGCTGGCTGACACCGTCTTCGACCGCCGTCACGTGGTCCCCTGAGCCTGCGCCTCGGCTGCTGCCTTCTGGGCGGCCCGGTGCGCGGAGATCCAGTTCGCGCCCCACTCATCGCGGTTGAGCACCAGGTCGGCGGCCTTGACCGCGCGGACGATCTGCGGCGACCGGGCGTCCATGATGGCGCTGGTCAGGCCGGCGCTGATCGCGATCGGCAGGAAGGCGGACGCGATCGTGTGCCGGTCCGGCATGCCGAAGCTCACGTTGGACGCGCCCAGCGTCATGTTCACCCCGAACTCAGCCTTGATCAAGGCGATGGTCTCGATCGTCCGGGACGGGTGCAGGGTGTCCGCGCCGACCGGCATGGCCAGCGGGTCGATCACGATGTCCTCGACCGGGATCTTGTACTTCCCGGTGGCCGTGCCGATGAGCTTGCGGACCAGTTCCAGGCGCCGGGCCGGGTCCTCGGGGATCTCCTCCTCGTCGTTCGGCAGGCCGATGACGGCGGCGCCGTACTTCTTCACGATCGGGAGGATGGCGTCCATCCGCTCGTCCTCGGCCGTGACCGAGTTGACCAGGGCCTTGCCCTGGTAGACGGCCAGCCCGGCGTCGAGCACCTCGATGATCGAGGAGTCGATGACCAGCGGCAGGTCGGTCAGCCCCTGGATCAGCGGGACGGCCTGCCGCATCAGCTCGGCCTCGTCGGCCAGCGGCGTGCCCATGTTCACGTCGAGCAGCATGGCCCCGCCGGCCACCTGTTCCTTGACGTCGATCTCCACCCGGGACAGGTCGCCGGCGCGCAGCTGCTGCTGGAAGATCTTCCGGCCGGTCGGGTTGATCCGCTCGCCGATGATCGCGAACGGCTGGTCGTCTCCGATCCGCACCGTCGTGGTCGCCGAGGACAGGATGGTGTGCACGGGCTGGTTCCCCTTCGGCCGGTTGTGCTCGATGTCTACGCGCCCTGCTGGCTAAACACCGGCGGTGGCGCGCCGCTTGGCCAGGAGTTCCTTGGCCCGGACCACGGCCGCGGAGGCGTCGGCGGCGTAGCCGTCCGCGCCCACCACGTCGGCGTACTCCTGGGTGACCGGGGCGCCGCCGACCATCACGATGACCTGGTCGCGCAGGCCGGCCTTGTTCAGCGCGTTGATGTTGGCCTTGAACATCGGCATGGTGGTGGTGAGGAACGCGGAGAAGCCCACGATGTCCGGCTTGTGCTCCTGGATCGCCGCGACGAACTTCTCCGGGGCGACCTGCACGCCGAGGTCGATGACCTCGAACCCGGCGCCCTCGAACATGATGTTGACCAGGTTCTTGCCGATGTCGTGGACGTCGCCCTTGACCGTGCCCATCACGATCTTGCCGATCGTCTGGGCGCCGGTCTCGGCCAGCAGCGGGCGCAGGATCTCCAGCGCGCCGGCCATCGCCTTGCCCGCGATGAGCATCTCAGGGACGAAGAAGTCGCCGCGCTCGAACCGGGCGCCCACCTCTTCCAGCGACGGGATCAGCGCCTCGTACAGCAGCGTCTCCGGACCGAGGCCCTGGGCCAGCCCGGCGTTGGTGAGCTCGAGCACGGCCGGCTTGTCGCCGACGAGCGTCTTGTCGTAGAGATCGCTGAGCAGCTCTTCCGTCGTCATGCTCACCCTGCCTTCCTGGTCTGCTTGGCACCTCGCTGCCGGTAGCCGAGGACGGCGGACAGTCCGGCCGCCTCCTCCGCGCAGTACCCGGCGATGGCCGGCACGCCGTCCCGGCTCAACCTGTTCGTGGGGGCCGACACCGACAGCGCCGCGACCACGGCCCCGTCGTAACCGCGGATCGGGGTGGCCACCGCGATCAGCCCGGGTTCGAGTTCCTCGTCGGTCACCGCGTAGCCGCGGGTCCGTACCGCGCCCAGCTCGGCGCGCAGCGCCACGTCGCTGGTGACGGTCTTGTCGGTGCGCCGTTCGAGCGGGCCGCCGGGTAGCTGGGCCGCGCCGAAGGCCAGCAGCACCTTGCCGAGCGCGGAGCAGTGCAGCGGGACCGACATGCCGATCCAGTTGGTGCCGCCGATCAGGAAGGTGCTGTCGACCTGGGCGATCTGCTCGACCAGCCCGTTGCTGGCCACGCCCAGGTTGATCGTCTCGCCGGTCGCCTTGCCGAGCCGCTCGAGGAACGGCTGGGCCACCGCGACCAGGCCGGCCTCGGCGCCGCCGCGCCAGGCGAAGCTGACGAACATCTCGCCGGGCAGGAACCGGCCGTGGTCGTCCCGCCGGACCAGGCCGTTGCGCTCGAGTGCGAGCAGCAGCCGGGAGGTCGTCGACTTGGCCAGCCCGGTGGCCGCGCTCAGCCCGGTGAACGTCATCGGGTCCGCCGAGTGCACGACCTCCGCGAGCAGGCGAGCCGCCCGGTCGACGGCCTGGGTGCCGCTCTGGTTGCTCATCGGCGGTGGGGGTGTCCGTTCTTCCATAGGTTCCACTTTATGGGACCGAGTTCTACTATGTGATCGTAGGGTCCGGGTCTAAGATCGGTCAAGTTGCTGCTGCTCCATCCGCAAAGGCTTGGTGACGTCGATGTTCGTGAACAAGATGCCGCGGTACGAGATCCTCTCCGCCGACTCGATCGCGGTGCTCGAGCGCGGCTGGCGCCGGATCGTCTCCGAGATCGGCATCCAGTTCGCCAAGCCCGAGGCGGTCGAGCTCTTCGCCAAGGCCGGGCAGCAGGTGGACGGGGATGTGGTCAAGCTCGACCCGGACTTCGTGCTGGAACAGGTGGCGAAGGCGCCGCGCGAGTTCGACGTTCAGGCCCGCAACCCCGCCAACAACGTGCACATCGGCGGCGACCACATGGTGTTCAGCGGAGTGTACGGCTGCCCGTTCGTCCGCGCGGGCGACGTCCGCCGGGACGCCACCATGCAGGACTTCCGCCAGCTGGCCAGCCTGGCCCAGGCCTACCCGGAGCTCGACTCGGCCGGCGGCGTGATCTGCGAGCCGAACGACACCCCGCTGGACTCGCGGCACCTGGACATGACCTACGCGCTGCAGACGCTGACCGACAAGATCTACATGGGCAACGTGGTCTCCGGGCCGAACGCGGCCGACACCATCAAGATGACGGAGATCCTGTTCGGCGGCCTCGGCGGCAAGGGCCGGGCGTCGATCGAGCAGACCCCGGCCACGATCTCGCTGATCAACTGCAACTCGCCGCTGCGCTGGGACGACCGCATGCTGGACGCCCAGTTCGAGTACTGTGCCGCGGGCCAGCCGGTCGTGCTCACCCCGTTCCTGCTGATGGGCGCGATGTCCCCGGTCACCATCCCGGCCGCGCTGGCCCAGCAGCTGGCCGAGGCGCTGAGCGGCATCGCGCTGGCCCAGCTGATCCGGCCCGGGACCCCGGTGATCTTCGGCTCGTTCCTGTCCAACATCGACATGCAGTCCGGGTCGCCGTCGTTCGGCACCCCCGAGTCGGCCATCGGCCTGCTGTGCACCGGCCAGCTGGCCCGGCACTACGGCCTGCCGTTCCGCACCGGCGGCGGGCTGAACTCGTCACAGACGCCCGACGCCCAGTCCGCCTACGAGGCGCTGATGACGCTGCTGCCGACCTTCCTGGCCGGCACCAACTTCGTCATGCACGCGGCCGGCTGGCTGGAAGGCGGCCTGGTCAGCTGCTACGAGAAGTTCATCATCGACGTCGAGCTGCTGCGCGAGCTGCGGGTGGAGTTCACCCCGCTGGAGATCACCGAGGAATCCCTCGCGTTCGGCGCGCACACCGAGGTCGGCCACGGCGGCCACTTCCTCGGCGCGGAGCACACGATGGAACGCTTCCGCGACTGCTTCCAGCGCCCGTGGCTCTCCTCCACCTCGAACTTCGAGCGCTGGCTCAAGCAGGGCGCCAAGGACACCGCCGCCCGGGCCGGCGAGATCTGGCGCAAGAAGCTGGACGAATTCACCCCGCCGCCGCTGGACGACGCGATTCGCGCCGAGCTCGACGACTTCGTTACCCGCAGGCGCCGCGAACTCGGCGACTAGACAAATCCACCGGGCGCGAGTGAGCATGGGACACGCAGGGGCCAGCGGAATGTAGGAGGCTGCGATGTTGCTGCGACCCCATCGCCAGAACGTGGTGATCTGGAAGTCGTCGCGATCCCCGGAGCACCGGGGGCGCGGCCTGTGGTTCACCGGGCCCCGGCACTGCGGGCGGGTGCGCCGGTGGGCCCGGATCAGCGGCTTGCTGGTGGCGGTCGGATTGCTCCGGGTCGGCGCCGCCGTGCGTCCCCGCTGGCGGCCGCTGGCCGTCGGGACGGCGCTCACGGTGGCCGGCTACGTGATGCGCGACGGCATGCCGGGCGCCATCATGATCCCCGGGATGCTGTTCCTGACGGCTGCCCTGCTGGCCCCGGGCGACCCGGGCGTGGCCAGCCCGCAGCGCCGGGCGCTGGAGCGTGAGCTCGCCTCGTACTCCACCCCGGCCCAGCGCCGCGACCTCGACGCGATCCTCGACCGCTACCCCGACGGCGACACCATCGAGCTCAGGAACATCCTCGCCCGCCAGCCGGCCCCGGCCGAGCCGGTCCGGGCCGCGGGCCCGAGCTGGCACTGATCCCGGAGCTTCAGCGGACGGTGCAGCCCAGCCGGCGGGAGGCTTCGGCGGCGGCGCGGCGGACGGCGGCGGCCAGCACCTCGACGCGGGCGGCGGGGATGCGGAAGCTCGGGCCGGAGGCGCTGATCGAGGCGATCACGGTGCCCCCGGCGTCGCGGACCGGGGCCGCGATCGCGGTCAGCCCGGCCTCGAGTTCGTCCACCGCGGTGGCGTAACCGCGCCGTCGCACCTCGGCCAGCAGCGCCGGGAACTCGGCCGCGGCGGTGATCGTGCGCTCGGTGAAGCGGGCCAGCGGCGGCGCCAGGCACGATGCCAGCTCGGCTTCGGGCCGCCAGGCCAGCAGGACCTTGCCGTCCGAGGTCGCGTGCAGCGGGATGCGCTGCCCGGCCCAGTTGTGCGGGGAGAGCGCCGCCGGGCCCGCCGCCTGATCCAGGTAGAGCGCGTCACAGCCGGACAAGATGGCCAGGTTCACGGTCTCGCCCACCTCGTGGGCCAGCATCCGGCACACCGCCCGGCTCTCCTGCAGCACGTCGAGCCGCGCGCTGGCCGCCCCGGCCAGCCGCACGATGCCCACCCCGAGCCGGAACTTCCCCCGCGCCGCGTCCTGGGTAACGAGCTCCCGGGAGTCCAGCGCGGAGAGCAGCCGGGACGCCGTCGACTTGTGCACGCCGAGTTCACCCGCGACCTCGGTGACCCCGGCCTCGCCGTCCCGGGCCAGGATCTCCAGGATCCGCATCGCCCGGTCCACCGACTGCACCGCCGACACGACCTGACTGTTGCCCATAACGCAACACTACCCCGCCCACCCTCTCCCCCCAGCCCGCCGCCCCAGCTGCTGCCCGCCTCCAACGGAGTCGGTGTGCCCCTGGCTACCTTCTTACGTACCCTGTGGCACACCGACCGCTGAGGGGAGCCTCGACGGCGGGCGCTGGCTTGACCGCTGATGATCGCGTGATGCACCATTGTTGCGTATAGAGATATTTGTT
>JAJKHX010000513.1 GCA_021154785.1 Nocardiopsis sp. | reverse complement strand
CGCCACCATGGCCGACCAGGAGGACGTAGTCGCGGGCGAGCGCGATATGGGCGGCACCATGCGACTGGGCCTGTACCCGGCCGTGCTGCAGCCCGGCACGCTGGTCGAGGAGATGTACGGCAGCACGCTGGTCGAGGAGCGGCACCGGCACCGGTACGAGGTCAGCAACGCCTACCGGCCCGTGCTCGAGCAGGCGGGGATGGTTTTCTCCGGGCTCTCGCCGGACCGCCACCTGGTGGAGTTCGCCGAGCTCAGCGACCACCCCTTCTTCGTGGGCACGCAGGCTCATCCCGAGTTCCTGTCCCGCCCGACCCGGCCGCACCCGCTGTTCAGCGGCCTGATCGCGGCCGCCCTGGTCAGGTCCAAGGAAGCCGCGGGATCCAAGGCGACCCGCGCCGCCGCGGCCAGCGCGTGAACATCAAGGACACTCCGGCGGCGTGGCCCGTCGTCTCCTCGTCTGAGCAGTTCCGCGGCCGGCTGGTCACCGTGCGGGCCGACAAGGTCCGCATGCCCGGCAGCAACGTGGCCGAACGGGAAGTGGTTCTCCACCCGGGCGCGGTAGCCATCCTCGCCCTCGACGACGCCGGCCAGGTGCTCCTGATCCGGCAGTACCGGCATCCGGTGAGCCGGCTGCTCTGGGAGATCCCGGCCGGCCTGCGTGACGTCGCCGGGGAATCGCCGTGGAACGCGGCCCGCCGGGAACTGCTCGAGGAGGCCGGCTACCGGGCACGGGACTGGCGCGTGCTGGCCGATTACTATTCCTCGCCCGGCTTCACCACTGAGCGGCTGCGTATCTTCCTGGCCCGCGAGCTGGAGTTCGTCCCGCCCGGCGAGCGTGACTTCGTGGCCCAGGACGAGGAAGCCCAGCTCGTCCCGGCCTGGCTTCCGCTGGACGAGGCGGTGCGTAAGGTCCTGGCCGGCGACCTGCACAACGGCGCCACCGCACTGGGCATCCTGGCGAGTTATGCTGCCAGGTCAGAGGGGTTTGACCGGCTTCGCCCGGCCGACGCGCCCGAAGAGCGATGACGCTCTCGTCTGAAAGGACCACCATGAAGGTTGGAATTCCCCGGGAAATCAAGAACCACGAGTACCGGGTCGCGATCACGCCCGCCGGCGTGCACGAACTGGTCCGTGGTGGTCACCAGGTCGTCATCGAGGCGGGGGCGGGGGAAGGGTCGTCCATTCCTGACGAGGACTTCGTCACGGCCGGCGCGAAGATCCTGCCGACCGCGGACGACGTGTGGGGCGAAGGGGAGATGATCCTCAAGGTCAAGGAGCCCATCGAGCAGGAGTACCACCGGATGCGCTCCGGCCAGGTCCTGTTCACCTACCTGCACCTGGCCGCGTCCAAGGCCTGCACCGACGCGCTGCTGGCCGCGGGCGTCACCTCGATCGCGTATGAGACCGTCCAGCTGCCCGACGGGTCGCTGCCGCTGCTCGCCCCGATGTCCGAGGTGGCGGGCCGGATGGCGCCGCAGGTCGGCGCGCATCACCTGCAGCGCGACGGCGGCGGCCGCGGGGTGCTGATGGGCGGGGTGTCCGGCGTGTACGCGGCCAAGGTGGTCGTCCTCGGTGCCGGGGTATCCGGGATGAACGCGGCCGCGATCGCGCTCGGCATGCAGGCCGAAGTGCTGCTGGTCGACCGGAACATCGCCCGGCTCCGCCAGGCCGACGCCATCTACCAGGGTCATCTCCAGACGGTCGCGTCCAATGCCTACGAGATCGAGCGCGCGGTCATCGACGCCGACCTGGTCATCGGCGCGGTGCTGGTGCCGGGGGCCAAGGCGCCCAAGCTGATCAGCGACGAGCTGGTGTCCCGGATGAAGCCGGGCGCGGTGCTCGTGGACATCGCCATCGACCAGGGCGGCTGCTTCGAGGGTTCCCGGCCCACCACGCACGCGGACCCCACCTACCGGGTTCACGACGCGCTGTTCTACTGCGTGGCCAACATGCCCGGCGCCGTGCCGCACACCTCCACCTACGCGCTGACCAACGTCACGCTGCCCTACGCGGTCGAGATGGCCAACCGGGGCTGGCGCGACGCCCTCCGCGCCGACGCCCCCCTGGCCCTGGGCCTGAACACGTACGGCGGCCAGCTGACCTGCGAGCCGGTGGCCGAGGCGCACGCGCTGCCCTCTACGCCCATCAGCGAGATCCTCAACTGAGCCAGCCGCTAGCTGACGCGCTCCGCGGCTACCTGCAGTACCTGACCGTGGAGCGCGGGCTGGCGGCCAGCACGATCGAGTCGTACCGCCGGGACCTGCACCGGTACGCCTCGGTGCTGGCCGCCCGCGGCAAGACCACGCTGGGCGAGATCACCCCGGCCGACGTGGCCGGGTTCCTGGCCTCCCTGCGCGAAGGCGACGCCGAGCACGCCGCGCTGGCGGTCAGCTCGGCCGCGCGGGCCGTGATCGCGGTCCGCGGGCTGCACGCGTTCGCCGCCGCCCAGGGCCTGGCCGGCTCCGACCCGGCCCGCGACGTCCCGCCGCCTTCGCCGCCCCGGCGGCTGCCCAAGGCGATCAGCCTGGCCGAGGTGGAGCGCCTGCTCGACGCGGCCGGCCCGGGACCCGGCGACCCGTCCGCGGATCCCCGGCAGCTGCGGGACCGGGCCCTGCTCGAGTTCCTCTACGGCACCGGGGCGCGCATCTCCGAGGCGACCGGCCTCGACATCGACGAGCTGCAGCTTGACGCCGAGGACCCCCTGGTGCGGCTGATCGGCAAGGGCGGCAAGCACCGGATCGTGCCGGTCGGCGGCTACGCCGCCCGGGCCCTGGAGGCGTACCTGGTCCGGGCGCGGCCCGGACTGGCGGCGGCGTCTCGCCGGGCCTCGGCGAGCCCCGCGGTGTTCCTCAACGCCCGCGGCGGCCGCCTCACCCGGCAGGGCGCCTGGGGCATACTGCACGCCGCGGCCGGACGGGCCGGCCTGCCGGCTGACACCGAGGTGTCCCCCCATACGCTGCGGCACTCGTTCGCTACCCACCTGCTCGACGGCGGCGCCGACATCCGGGTCGTCCAGGAACTGCTCGGCCACGCCTCGGTCACCACCACCCAGGTCTACACCCTGATCACCGTCGACCGGCTGCGTGAGGTCTACGCCTCCGCCCACCCCCGGGCCCTCGGCTAGCCACCGCCGGCCCCGACACCAACGGCAGCCAGTTCCGCTACGGCCAGGTCATCCCGGCTGGAAATGGCGGGTGAGCTCGTTGGCGTAGGAGCGGCCGAGGCTGTCCTTGTGGTCGGCCATCCACTGGGTCAGGCCGGTCTCGCCGGTCGCCGCTCCCTCGGTGTCGGCCAGGCCGTCCGCCAGGCCGCGGTACTCGTCGTCGGTGAGCAGCGTGTCGCGCAGCGCCACGCCCAGCACCCGGGCCGCGGCCGGGATGAGCGGTCCCGGCACGTGGACGATCAGGCTCCGGCTCCCGGTCAGGTTCCTGATGGTGTGCACCAGTTCCCCGAACGTGGGCCGTTCGGGACCGACCGCGTCGATGACCTCGGTCGTCTCCGACGCCCCGGCCCGCACCGCCAGCCGGGCCAGGTCGTCGATGTGGACCGGGCGCAGCCGGTACTCACCGGTCCCGCCGACGGCGAAGACCGGCAGGTGCCGCAGCAGCCAGGCGATGTTGTTGATCAGCACGCAGTTCCCGCCGAACAGGACGGCCGGCCGCAGCACGGCGTGTGACACGCCGAGGTCGCGCAGCGCCTGCTCCACCGCCGCCTTGCCGCGGAAGTAGGGGTACGGCGAGTCGGCGTCCGGGTTGGTGATCGAGACGTGCACGATCCGCTGCACGCCCGCCTCGGCGGCGGCCAGGAACAGCGCGCGCGAGTTAGTCACCGCCGCCGGGTGGTCCACCTCGCCGCGGGCGAACCGCACCCAGTAGGTGTTGTACAGCGTGCGGGCGCCGCGCATCGACGCGGCCAGCCCGGCCGGATCGGTGAAATCCAGCGGCCGGACCTCGATCGCGCTGCCCGCCGGGGCCCGGCCGGGATGACCGGTCAGCGTGCGCACCCGGCGGCCCGCTGCGAGCAGCCCGCCCGCGATGGCCGCCCCTGAGTAACTGAACGCGCCGGTAACGACGTCGAAGTCGGTCATCGCGAAAGCACCTTCATCTCAGGGCCGCCACCAGCGCCGTGAGGATCGGGCCGAGGGGGGCGTCCAGGGTCGCGGCGGCGTAGTCGTCGCCGCGGGTGGTGCCCTGGTTGACGATCACGACCGGGCGCTCCAGCCGGCTCGCGTGGCGGACGTACCGGAACCCGGACATCACGGTGAGCGACGAGCCCAGGACGACCAGCGCGGAGGCCGCCTCGACCAGGTCGTAGCAGGCCCGTACCCGCGGCGGGGGAACGTTCTCGCCGAAGAACACCACGTCCGGCTTGAGCACGCCACCGCACGCCGCGCAGTCGGCCACCGCGAACGAGGCGGCGGCCTCGTCGTCCAGGACGGCGTCGCCGTCCGGGTTGACCGCGGCCGCCAGGCCGGTGCCGAAGGGGTCCCAGCCGGGGTTGGCCGCCGTCAGCCGCCGGTCCAGCTCGGCCCGCGCCGTCCGCTGCCCGCACGCCAGGCAGATGACCCGGTGCAGGCTGCCGTGCAGCTCGGTGACGTCCGCCGCGCCCGCGGCCTGGTGCAGGCCGTCCACGTTCTGGGTGATGATCCCGGCCAGCAGCCCGCGGCGGCTCAGCTCGGCGACGGCGCGGTGGCCGTCGTTGGGTACCGCCCGGGCGATGTGCCGCCAGCCGAGGAAGCTGCGGGCCCAGTACCGGCGCCGGGCGGCCGCGCTGCCGGTGAAGGCCTGGTAGGTCATCGGAGTGGCCCGGCGGGCCAGCCCGGTCGGGCCGCGGTAGTCCGGGATACCCGACTCGGTGGACAGTCCGGCGCCGCTCAGCACGAGCGCGCCGCCGGACGCCACCACGTCAACAAGCATGCCGAACGAGCCGGTTCGGGCCCCGGTCAGCTGGCTCATGTCCACGGTCAGAGCGCGGCCGACCTGATCGCCTGGGACACGGCCGCCGCGCCCTCCTTCTGGAACATGATCGTGTAGTGATTCGTCTCCGGTATCACCTGCGGCCGCAGCGCCGGCACGCGCTCGGTCCACGCCGCGGCGGCTTCCGGCGAGATCAGCGGCGGCGGCGCGCCGAGCAGCCCGGCCGGGGCGGTCAGTACCGGCGTCGGCCTGGTCAGCCGCTCCAGCGCCTCCGTGAACGGCTTGTCCGTCAGCACGTCACGGCCGTCGGCCCGGACCGCGTCCTCGACCGCCCGCGACCTCAGCTGGCCGGGCTCGCCGGTCAGGTCGTAGCGGACGTACGCCTCGACGTCGGGGGTCCAGTGCCCGGCCAGGGCCGGGTGCGCCCGCCAGAAGTCCAGGTACGCCTCGGTGCTGGGGAAGGCCTGTCCCAGCCGGGCGATCGCGGGACCCAGCGTGGTGTCGAGGAGGGCGTCGGGGTCGGCGCCCTCCGGCACCGGCAGCGGCAGTCCTCCGTCGACCAGGACGAGCCGGCGCACGAGTTCGGGATGGGCGTCGCGGGTCAGCAACGCCACCAACGCCCCCATCGAATGCCCGGCGAGCACCGGTTTACCGCCGAAATGGCGCAGCACCGCCGTCACGTCCCGGATGTGCCTATCCAGGCCGTACGGGCCCGGCAGGTCCCTGCTGTGCCCGCGTCCCCGCAGGTCCGGGGCGGCCAGCGACCAGTCGGGCGGCATATGGCGCGCGACCGCCTGCCACGACATACCCGAGGCCGTAATTCCGTGCACGGCGACCGCCACGCGTTTGCCCGTACCCCACTGGAGCACACGCAGGTCCCCGCCGTCCACTGCCACATTCAGCAGCCGGAGTTGCATGTTCCACCCTCCACGGCCCGGCATTTTTGGCCCGGCCGCCCATGTATAGAGCTTATTATCCGCCGTCAAGTGACATCGCGCGATGTCAAGTCCCGATAAAGGTTTACCGGGAATACCATGCCATGCTGTACTGCGGAAGGAATGCCAGGTAAAACCAGGCTTGGAGGTGGGCGGCCGTGTCTGCTGCGCTTAGTTACTCGTCAGGAGAATCTGTCACGCCGCTGCTGGGTGACACCATCGGCGGCAACTTCGACGCCACCGTGCGGGCGTTCGGGGACCGGGAGGCCCTCGTTGACTGCCCGACTGGCCGGCGGTGGACCTATGCCGAGCTCGCCGCCGACGTGGACGCGCTCGCGCTCGGCCTGCTCGAGCTGGGCATCGCCAAGGGCGACCGGGTCGGCATCTGGGCGCCGAACTGCGCCGAGTGGACGCTGACCCAGTACGCGACCGCGAAGATCGGCGCGATCCTGGTGAACATCAACCCGGCCTACCGGACCCGGGAGCTGGAGTTCGTGCTCAATCAGTCGGGCATCACGCTGCTCGTCGCGGCCGAGCGGCTCAAGTCCTCCGACTATGCCGGGATGATCGCCGAGGTCCGGCCGCGCTGCGCCGGGCTGAAGACCGTGGTGCTCATCGGCCACCCGGAATGGCAGAGCCTGCTGGACGCCGGGCGCCGCCTGGACCGCGGGGCCCTCGGCGCCATCGAGCTGGACACCGATGACCCGATCAACATCCAGTACACCTCGGGCACCACGGGCTTCCCGAAGGGCGCGACACTGTCGCACCACAACATCTTGAACAACGGCTTCTTCGTCGGCGAGCTGTGCAACTACACCGAGGCGGACAGGATCTGCATCCCGGTGCCGTTCTACCACTGCTTCGGCATGGTCATGGGCAACCTCGGCGCGACCAGCCACGGCGCCTGCATGGTCATCCCCGCGCCGGCCTTCGACCCGGCCGCGACGCTGGCGGCCGTGCAGGCCGAACGCTGCACCTCGCTGTACGGGGTGCCCACGATGTTCATCGCCGAGCTGTCCGTCCCCGGCTTCGCCGACTACGACCTGTCCAGCCTGCGCACCGGCATCATGGCCGGCTCGCCGTGTCCGGTCGAGGTGATGAAGCAGGTCATCGAGCGGATGGGCATGACCGAGGTCGGCATCTGCTACGGCATGACGGAAACCTCGCCGGTCTCCACCCAGACCCGCGCCGACGACTCGCTCGACCGCCGGGTGTCCACCGTCGGCCGGGTCGGGCCGCACCTGGAGGTGAAGGTCGTCGACCCCGAGACGGGCCGCACCGTGCCGCGCGGGACCCCGGGCGAGCTGTGCACCCGCGGCTACTCGGTGATGCTCGGCTACTGGAACCAGCCGGACAAGACCGCCGAGGCGGTCGACGTGGCGCACTGGATGCACACCGGCGACCTCGCCGTGATGGACGCCGACGGGTACCTGGCCATCACCGGCCGGATCAAGGACATGGTGATCCGCGGCGGCGAGAACATCTACCCGCGGGAAATCGAAGAGTTCCTCTACACCCACCCCGACATCCTGGACGCCCAGGTAATCGGCGTGCCCGACGTCAAGTACGGCGAGGAGCTCATGGTCTGGGTCCGGCTGCGCGAAGGCGCGCAGGCCCTGACCGCCGAGTCGCTGCGCACGTTCTGCACCGGGCAGCTGGCCCATTACAAGATCCCGCGCTACGTGCACATCGTCGACGAGTTCCCGATGACGGTCACCGGCAAGGTGCGCAAGGTCGAGATGCGGGAGCGCTCGGCCGAGTTCCTCGGCCAGGACGGCGGCGCCTGACCAGGCAGCGCAGGGCGTTTCAGCCCGGCATCAGCCGCCCCGGGTAGGCTCCCCTGCCATGAAGGTCCTGATCGCCGGCGGCGCCGGCTACATCGGCAGTACGGTCGCTTCCGCCTGCTCCGACGCCGGGATCAGCCCGGTCATCCTGGACCGGCTGGTGACCGGGCGGCGCGAGTTCGCCACCGGCTACGCGTTCTACGAGGGCGACATCGCCGACGGCGCGCTGATCGACCGCATCTTCGCCGAGCACCCCGACATCGGCGCCGTAATCCACGGCGCGGCCCTGATCGTGGTCCCCGATTCGGTCGCCGATCCGGTCCGGTACTACCGGGCCAATGTCACCAGCAGCCTGGAATTCGTCGCGCACCTGCTGCGCAACGGCTGCGAGCGCCTCGTCTTCAGCTCGTCCGCCTCCATCTACCGGGCCAGCGAGGACCTGAGCGTCGACGAGGACTCCGCTATCGACCCGCTGAGCCCGTACGCGCGGACCAAGGCGGTATGCGAGGCGATGTTCGCCGATATCGCCGCCTCCCAGCCCATCCGCGTGCTGTCCCTGCGCTACTTCAACCCGATCGGCGCCGACCCGAAGATGCGGACCGGGCTGCAGCTGCGGCGCCCGACGCACGCCCTGGGCAAGATCATCGAGGCCTACTCCGACGGCGTCCCGTTCCAGATCACCGGGACCGACTGGCCGACCCGGGACGGCTCGGGCATCAGGGACTACGTCCACGTCTGGGACCTGGCCGTCGCGCATGTCGCCGCGGTCACCCGGTTCGACGCCCTGCCCGGGCCGGTGAACGTCGTCAACCTGGGCAGCGGCTCGGGGACCACGGTCCGGGAACTGCTGGCCGCGTTCAACCAGGTGGCTGACCACCCGGTGGAGGCCCGCGAGGCCGCCCGGCGCCCCGGCGACGTGGCCGGCGCCTACGCCCGGGCCGGCCGCGCGGAGCGCCTGCTGGGCTGGCGCCCTCAGTACGGCATCACCGAGGGGATCAGGCACTCTCTCGAGTGGGCCGCGCTGCGCGGCCAGGTTCTCGGTGACGACGTCCCGCCGCCGGTCCCGGCCCGTCCGCCCGGCCCTGATCAGGCCGGCCCCCCGGGCCGGGGGCAGTGAGCTCACTAGCGATGTGAATAAGCGGAAATAAGCAACATCGCCGTTCCCGGCGATCATCGCGTGGTTTTGTCCGGTAGATATTGGCAAATGATTGTATTGGCGGAAATCGCCGGACAGCGTATGATCGAACAGCCTTGGTAGGCAGCCCCGTCCTATCCGCCGCGGGGCTGTGGGGGAGCGGATATGGGCCAGGAGCTTCAGCGGCGGTCACCGCGAACGGTCGCTCGTCAGCCAGACCCGCCGTGGTCGACGGTGGCGAGCACGACGATGCGCCTGTGGCTGGACCGGCATTACCGGCGCCGGGCGGGCCGGCGTCGGCTGGTACTGCTGCTGAGCGCGCTGGTGGCGATGGCCCTCGGGGCCGGCGTGACGCTGGCCTTCACCCAGCCCGGCCACGGGAGCGTGACCCGGCTCAAGGCCACGCCGGGTGCGGATTCACTGCAGCTGGCGGCGGCCGCCCGCCAGCAGGCATCGGCCTGGATCACCCGCGAGGTTGCCTCCGACATCACCGTGGGCTGTGACCTGATGATGTGCGGCGAACTGCAGAAGAGCGGCTTTCCCGGAACCCGCCTGCTGCCGTTGCGGCCATCGGCCCCCGACCCGCTCGGCGCGCAGCTCGTGATCGCGACCCCGGTGATCAGGAACCAGTTCGGCACCCGCCTCGCCACCGTCTACGCGCCGCTGGTCATCGCCAGCTTCGGCTCCGGCGCGGATCGGGTGGACGTGCGCTATATCGCGCCGGACGGCAGCAAGGCGTTCGAAGCCCAGCTCGGCACCTACCGCCAGAACCGCATCGCCGCGGGACGGCAGCTGCTCGGTAACAATCACATCCAGGTCTCCGCCGCCGCCCGCCAGGAACTTATCTCCGGGCAGGTAGACCCGCGTCTTCTTGTAACGCTTTCGACACTCGCGGACCTAATGCCGCTGCAGCTGATAGCGTTCGATGACCCGTCACCTGGTGCGAGCGCGGACGTGCCGCTGCGCGGCGCTGAGATTGGTGCCGCCGCATCGGCCGGCCTGCCAGCGATGGTCGCGTTCATGCACGCACAGCAAGGCGGATACGCCCCCGCTGTGGCCCGGATCACACGGAACGCCAGCGGACGGCCTGTATTTATCGTGCGGTACGACGCTCCGGGCCCCATGGAACTGGACGGCTCATAGCGATTCAACAGCTTGGGGAGGGACCAACGTGAGGTTTGCGAGAATTCCGGGAAAACTTGTCATGCTCGTGGCGGCTTCGGCCTTGCTGATCGGCATGCCCGCGGCCGCCGCCTCCGCGGCCTCGGCCGCCACTGCGGGTACGGGCTGGATCAGGCTTGCGCACCTGTCTCCGAACACTCCGCCGGTTGACGTCTACCTCTACTCGTTCGGCGATTCCAACGCGCAGATCGTGCTGCACCACGTGGCCTACGGGACGGTCTCCCCGTACGAGGCGGTCGCCGCCGGGGACTACAGCGTGGCCATGCGCAGCGCCGGGGCGGCCGCGTCCAGCCAGCCGGTGCTGTCCACCAGCGTCACGGTCAAGGCCGACCACGCCTACACGGTGGCGGGCATGGGACCGGAGTCGGGCCTGCGTCTCCAGGTGCTGAACGACCAGCTCACGACGCCCTCGGGTAAGTCCTCGGTCCGGGTGATCCAGGCCTCGCTGAAGCAGCAGACGGTGAAGTTCACCTGCGGTGGGCAGGCCATCGTGCCCAAGGCGACGTTCGCCTCGGTGAGCTCCTACCAGGCCATCCCGGCCAACACGTGGACCATGGAGGCCATCGGCTCCAGCTCGAAGGCAACGGCGCGCTACAACATGGGCGCCGGGACCGTGCACACGATGGTGGTCCTCGACGGTGCTAACGGCCTCGAGATCGTCAACCTCGTGGACGCCGCGGGCGCCGGCAAGCCGCCGGCCGGCGGGGTCACCACCGGGTTCGGCGGGACCGCCGGGCACGGCCCGGGATCGCCGCTGCCGTGGCTGGCGGTCGTCGGGGCCGGCGGCCTGATCGCCCTGGCCGGCGGTTACCGCCTACGCCGCAGCTCCCTGCGCCGTCAGCTGAACACCGGGGTCTGAAGATGCAGATCCGCAGGCCGGCCGCGATCGCTTTCGCGGCCGGCCTGATCGCCATCGCCGGCGGGACCGCCGGGCTGCTGCTGACGCACCACTCGACGCCCGCCCTGCGACCGGTCGCGGCGGGGGTGGGGGCGCTGCCCGCGCCGGCCGGCCCCATCGTCGCCCCGCCGCAGTCGGCCGAGCCGGCCCCGGTCGCCGCCCCGGCCTCGCTCACCATCCCGCTGATCGGCGTGAAGACCAACCTGATCACGCTCGGCTTGGCGGCCGGCGGCGCGATGCAGGTGCCGTCCACGGTGTCGGTCGCGGGCTGGTACACCGGCAGTCCCCGGCCGGGTTCGATCGGCTCGGCCATCATCGTCGGCCACGTCGACTCGGCCCAGGCCCGCGGGGTGTTCTTCCGGCTGAACACGCTCAAGGTCGGCGACGACGCCTTCGTCAAGCGGGCCGACGGGACCACGGTGGAATTCCGCGTCACCAAGGTCCAGGAGTACCTGAAGGACGATTTCCCGACCCAGGACGTGTACGGGCCCACACCCGACGCGGAGCTGCGTCTCATCACCTGCGGCGGGGCCTTCGACCCCGCGACCGGTCATTACCTGAGCAACATCGTCGTGTACGCCACCCAGGTGAAGTAACCCCTCGGCGGCCATCGCCTAAGCCCCTGCTCGCCGCCGCGGCGAGCAGGGGCTTGAGCTTTATCAGCTCCTCGAGCGCTCGCGCTGGGCGGCCAGGCTGCCGGCCGCGATGCGGACGGCTACCGCCGCTGCCCTGGCCGATCATGCGAAGCTGTCCACATGACCCCGCAGGAACGGTACGAGGACCTGGTCGACGAGCTCGCCGGGGCGGACGGCGTGATCCCCCCGGCGGGTGGCAGCGGGTTCGGCCGGAGCGCGCTGCGCTACCGCCGGAAGATCTTTGCGATGTTCGTCCGCGGCCAGCTGGTGGTGAAGCTGCCCGCGCAACGGGTGGACGAGCTCGTCGCCGGCGGGCACGGCGAGCGCTTCGACGCCAGCAAGGGCACGCCGATGAAGGAATGGCTCAGCCTGGATCCCGGCTCGGGGCTGCCCTGGCTCGCGCTGGCCCGCGAGGCCATGGACTTCGCGATAGCCCAAGACCCCTCCTAGCCCCTCAACAGACGGCCGCCCAGATGGCCCGCCACGGCCTGCTCACGCTGGAGACCGGGACCGACGCGCGGCAGCGCATCGCCCGGCTGACCGACCGCGCCCGCGCCCTGCTCCCGCTGGTCGAGGCGGAATGGGCGGCCACCTCGGCGGCGGCGGCTGAGCTCGAGGCCGAGCTTCCCGCCGCCCTCACTGACGTCCTTTCCCGCACCGAACGGGCCGTCTTGTCACGCCCCATGCGAACCCGGATCGCGGACGCGGCCCGGGCGCTGGCCACCGAGCCCGCCCCCGCCGCCGGTGACCCGGAATCCGCCGCCGGGCGCCGGGCGGCCCTGCTCGCCATCGCCGGCGACGGCGCCCGGTGAGGCTCATGACGCTGGCCCGCCTGCTGCCGGACTTCGCCCCGGCCCGGGACCAGCCGGCGTTCCGCCGGCTGCTGGCCGGGGGCCTGCTGTCCACCCTGGGCAGCTCGATGACGAGCTTCGCCGTCGTGCTGCAGCTGTGGGGACCTGCCCCGGTTCTCACTGGCCGTCAGTGCGGGCCTGATGGCGGTCTCGGCCGCGTTCGCCACCCAGGCCTGGGCCCGGCTCGGGCAGGTCTGGCTGCTCTACGCGCTAGCCATGGTGCAGGCGGTGCTGCAGGCCACCGCCGCGCCGGCCCAGCGCACGTTCATGCCGCGGCTGGTGCCGCCCGCGCAGCTCACCGCGGCCATCGCCCTGAACACGCTGTCGAGCCGGATCGTGATGCTGGCCGGCCCGGCTCCCGGCCATGCGGCCCGCGGGCCGCGATGCCAGCCGGGCCGCGGGCTCTTCCGCAGTCCTCTCCGCGGGCGGCGCCGCGTCCCGCCGCCGCCCTAGCCTGGGCGCGACCGCGGCTGGACTGCGGTTCATCGGCCGCCAGCCGGTGCTCGTGGCCGCTTTCCTCACCGACCTCGATGCCATGCTGCTCGGCCTGCCGGTGGCGCTGTTCCCGGCGCTGAACGCCGCCCGGGTCGCCCGGCAAGGTCGCGGCATGCTGGCCGGCACGATGATCTGGGGCGCCGCCATCGCCTGCTTCGGGCTGACCGCCAGCCTGCCGCTGGCGCTGGCGATGCTGGCCGTGGCCGGGGCGGCCGACACGCTGACCGTGACCTTCCGGGCCGCGATGGTGCAGACGGTGACCCCGGACGAGCTCCGCGGCCGGGTCTCCAGCGTGGAGTACATCGTCGGCACCGGCGGTGCCCCGCTGGGCAACGTCGAGTCCGGCGCGGTCGCCTCGCTGACCTCGCCCGCTACCGGAGCCAGGCCGCCGGGCCCGGCGGGCCAGCATCGCGGGATACCCTGGTGGCCGTGGACTTGCAGGTAACCGACAACCCGGACAAGGCCCGGTTCGAGCTCACCGCCGACGGCGAGCTCGCCGGGTTCGTCCAGTACTTCCTGCGTGACGGCCAGATCGCGTTCACCCATACCGAGACCGACGACCGGTTCCGCGGCCACGGCCTCGGCGGTCACCTGGTGCAGGCCGCCCTGGACACGGCGCGCGAGCGGCACCTGGCCGTGCTGCCCTACTGCCCGTTCGTGAAAAGCTGGATCGGCGCTCACCCCGAGTACGCGGACCTGATCGGCTCCCCGGGTGGCCGATGAGTTCCGCGGCCGGCCCGCGTTACACGTGGCATGGATTACAAACTAGAGCTCGTACTCATCCCCGTCACCGACGTGGACCGCGCGAAGAAGTTCTACCTGGACGCCATGGGCTTCATCCTGATCGTCGACACCCCGATCGGGGAGGGGCAGCGGGTCGTGCAGGTCGTCCCGCCGGGCTCGGCGTGCGCGATCGGGTTCGGGACCGGAATCACCTCGGCCGCCCCCGGCTCGGCGCAGGGCCTGCACCTGGTCGTCTCCGATATCGTCGCGGCGCACGCCGAGCTCGCCGAGCGCGGCGTCCCCATCGGCGCGGTGCGGCATATGGTGTCAGGGACGTGGGTGGACGGCCCGCATCCGGACCGCGACAACTATCAGTCGTTCGCCGACTTCACCGACCCGGACGGCAACATCTGGCTGCTGCAAGAGGTCGATCGCAGCAAAGGCTGAGCATGGACCATTCCGCGTTCACCGCCCTCGCCGAACGGCACCGGCGCGAACTGCACGTGCACTGCTACCGGATGCTGGCTTCGTTCGACGAGGCCGAGGACGCCGTGCAGGAGACGTTCCTGAAGGCGTGGCGCGGCCGGGCCGGCTTCGACGGCAGCGCCCAGTTCCGGGCCTGGCTGTACCGGATCGCCACCAACGTCTGCCTGGACATGCTGCGGCGCGGCTCGCGGCGGCCCTCCGGCGGCTCGCTGGCCGAGGTGCCCTGGCTCCAGCCGTACCCGGACCCGCTGCTTGACGCGGCCGCGCCGGGGGAGGAGGAGCCCGAGGCGGTGGCCATCTCGCGGGAGACCATCTCGCTCGCGTTCCTGGCCGCCCTGCAGGTGCTGCCGCCGCGCCAGCGCGCAGCCCTGATCGCCCGCGACGTGCTCGGCTGGCCCGCCGGCGAGACCGCCTCGGCGCTGGGCACTAGCGTCGCCGCGGCCAACAGCGCCCTGCAGCGCGCCCGGGCCGCGATGCAGTCGCACCTGCCGGACAAGCGCGCCGAGTGGTCCGCGGGGGAGCCGAGCGCGGCCGAGCGCGAGCTCCTCGGGCAGTTCATCGCGGCGCACGAGCGGATGGACGCCGAAGCGGCCCTGGCCATCGCGGCCCGGGACATCCGGGTGACGATGCCGCCGCTGCCGTACTGCTTCGACGGGCGCGAGCAGCTCCGGCCGCTGCTGGCCGACGCGGCCGCGATGGGTCACTGGCGGCTCGTCCCGGTGCGGGCCAACCGGATGCCGGCCGCGGCGAGCTACCTGCGCCGGCCGGGCGACAGCCGGTTCCGCGCGTTCAAGCTCGACGTGCTGCGGGCCGAGGCCGGGGTGATCGCCGAGATCACCACGTTCAACCCGGACCTGTTCCCTGCTTTCGGGCTAGCTCCCACGCTGTAACCTGGCCCGCGTGCTCGAACACGTCACGGTGACGCGGTACGTGACCCCGCTGCGCGAGGGCGGGTCGCTGCCCGCCATCGTCGAGGCCGACAACCTCGGCACCTACGTCATGAAGTTCCGCGGCGCCGGGCAGGGGCCGCTCGCGCTGGTCGCCGAGATCATCGCGGGCGAGCTCGCCCGCCGTCTGCGCCTGCGCGTGCCCGAGCTGGTGCTGGCCGGGCTCGACCCGCGGATCGCCAGCAGCGAGCCCGATCCCGAGATCCAGGATCTGCTCCGGGCCAGCGAGGGGCTGAACCTCGGGGTCGACTTCCTGCCCGGCTCGTTCGGCTTCGATCCGCTCGGCTGGTCGGCGGACCGTGACTTCGCCAGCCAGGTGCTGTGGTTCGACGCCCTGGTGCAGAACGTCGACCGCACCTGGCGCAACCCGAACCTCCTGGTCTGGCACGGCGACATCTGGCTCATCGATCACGGCGCGGCGCTGTACTTCCACCACAACTGGCCCGCCGCCGACCCCAAGCGGGCCTTCGACGCCCGCGAGCACGTGCTCGGCGACCGCGGCGCCGCCGGGCTCGGCGCCGCCCACGCCGAGCTCGCCCCGCTGATCACCGAGGACCTGCTGCGCGAGGTCACCGGGCTGGTCCCGCCCGGCTGGTTCGGCGACCGCGGCGCGGACGCCTATGCCGAGTACCTCCTGGCCCGCGCCCCGGTCGTCCCGGAGGTGATCCGGCGATGACCGAGTCGGAGGTCTTCGAGTACGCGCTGATCCGGGTGGTGCCGCGGGTCGAGCGCGGCGAGGCCGTCAACGTCGGCGTGATCGTCTACGCCCAGGCGTACCGGTACCTGTGCGCCCGGATCGAGCTGGACGAGCCGCGGCTGCTCGCCGTCGACCCGGCGGCCGACCTGGACGCGGTGCGCGCGGGCCTGACCGCGTTCGAGAAGGCCTGCACCGAGGGCCCGCTGGCCGGGCGCCCGCTGGGCGAGCGGTTCCGCTGGCTCACCGCGCCCCGGTCCACCATCGTCCAGCCGGGTCCGGTGCACAGCGGCCTGACCGCCGACCCGGCCGCCGAGCTCGCCCACCTCTTCGACACCCTCGTCCGCGTCAGTCGCTAACCTCGTCGGTCACTGGCCTTCCGGCACTGAACATCGCCCCGACCTCGGCCAGCGACGTGACCACGCCCGGGCCGGGCCGGTGCCCGTCCGCATCTGCCCGGACGATGCGCAGCGCGCTGATGCCCAGTTCCTCGGCCGCCGCGCAGAAGGCCGCGTTGTCGTCCACGAACAGCGCGGCCCCGGCCGGCACGCCGAGGCTGTCCAGGGCCCGCTGGTAGATCGCCGCCTGCGGCTTTTCCGCGCCCACCTCGCACGACAGGATCAGCGTGTCGGCCAGCGCGGCCACCCCGGAGGCGGCCAGCAGCGAGCGGGTGTTCTCGTCGCAGTTGCTGACGATGGCGACCTTGACGCCCCGCGACCTGAGCTCCCGCAGGAACGGCAGGGCATCGTCGTACAGGCGGGCGGTGGCGAGCAGCAGTTCCCGCGTCCTGGCCGTCAGCGCGCGGACCAGCGCGGGCCGCGGCTCGGCGCCGCCGGCCCGCAGGATCCGGGTGAACGCCTCGGCCAGCGTGATCCGGCCGGTGTTCACGGCCGGCCCGAGCCGCCTGAACTCGCCGTAGAGCACGTCGGCCGGCAGCCCGGCCAGCGCGGGCAGCTCGTCCCGGTACGGAGCGTAATTGGTGTAAACGATGGTGTTGTACGCGTCCACCAGGCATGCGTCGAAGCGGCCCACCAGATCAGGGTAGCGGGCAGCCGCGATGGACCCCGGTCCGCGTGGTGGCTACTCTCGCTGCTTGTGACCGAGAACCTTGATGCCGTCGCGTATAACCGTGCCGCCTGGGACCGCGAGGTGGATCGCGGTAACGAGTGGACCCAGCCGGTCGGGCCCGATGTCACCGCGCGGGCCCGGGCCGGCGACTGGTCGGTGGTCCTGATCGGCTACGAGCCGGTGCCGCGCGACTGGTTTCCGGCCGCCCTGGCCGGCACCGCGGTGCTCTGCCTCGCCTCCGGCGGCGGCCAGCAGGGCCCGGTGCTCGCCGCCGCCGGCGCCGACGTCACCGTGTTCGACAACTCGCCCCGGCAGCTCGCCCGCGACGAGGAGGTAGCCGCCCGGGACAGCCTGGCCGTCCGGACCGTGCTGGGCGACATGCGGGACCTGAGCGCGTTCGCCGCCGCTAGTTTCGATCTCGTCTTCAACCCGGTGTCGAACACGTTCTGCCCCGACCTGGCCCCGGTCTGGCGGGAATGCTTCCGCGTGCTGCGCCCGGGCGGCCTGCTGCTGACCGGCTTCACCAACCCGGACCTGTACATCTTCGACACCGAGTCACTGGACGCCAGGGAGGAGCTTGTCGTCCGGCACCGGATCCCCTTCTCCACCCTCGACCTGCCCGAGGCCGATCGCCAGCGCGCCTACGGCGACGGCCCGGTTGAGTACAGCCACACGCTGACCGGTCAGATCGGCGGCCAGCTCGCGGCCGGCTTCGTCCTCACCCACCTGACCGAGGCACCGCACCACGCCGACATCACCGGCCGGTACATGCCCGGCTACTTCGCCACCCGCGCCATCAGGCCGTGACATCGGGCCCCGCGGAATCGTGCCTGCGGAATCAGGCCCCGTGGAATTCCGCCACGGCGGCCTCGAACCGGTCCATGGCCCGCTCGACCGGCCCGCGCGGCGCTGAGGGCAGCCAGTGCACCGCCCGCTGGAACCCGGCCGCGGCGTACTCCTGCAGCACCTTGGCGTCGGCCGGGATGCCCATCACCATGAGCCCGACCGGCCGGTCCGCGCGCGAGCGCAGCTCCGCGACCCGGTCCAGGATGCCGCTGCGGCCGTAGTTCGGGAACCACGCGTCGCCGAACGCCAGCACCCGGTCCACTACGCCGGGCCCGTTCCCGCCCACCAGCACCGGCGGGTGCGGCCGCTGGGCCGGCTTGGGCCAGGACCAGATCCGCTCGAACTTCACGTACTCGCCGGCGTAGCTGGCCTCGTCCTGCGTCCAGATCGCCTTCATCGCCTCGACCCGCTCCCGGAGCAGGTCCATCCGCCGCCGCGGGTCGGTGCCGTGGTTGGCCATCTCCTCCCGGTTCCAGCCCGCCCCCACGCCGAACTCGAACCGGCCGCCGGACAGGTAGTCGACACTGGCGACCTCCTTGGCCGTGGTGATCGGGTCCCGCTCGATGACCAGGCAGATACCCGAGCCGACCCGCAGCCGCGTGGTGACTGTCACGGCCGCGGTCGCCGCCACGAATAGGTCGAACGTGTGCGCGTACTTGCGCGGCAGCTCGGTCCCGCCGGGCCACGGCGACTGGCGGTCGGCCGGGATGTGCGTGTGCTCGGGAAAGAACAGCGACTCATGCCCGCGCTCCTCAGCCAGCCGCGCCACATCGGCAGGCGAGATCGCGTCATGCGTCGGGAAGATCGCTACACCGGTATCCATGCGCCCCAGCCTAGGTCGCTGCCCGGGCCACCCAGCGTGCCCGCCCCGTCGATGTTGGACATGTTGCGAACTCCGGCGGTGATGGCCGTCTGGGCAGATCACATTGCCGCCGGGGCACTGCGCGTGTGCGAGCCGACGCGGACGGAATTCCTGTACTCCGCGACTGGCCCGGCCCACCGGGACGAACTGACCGGGGAACTAGATGACCTCTGCCGCATCGCCCCGGTCCCTAAGAACGGCTGGCGCTGGGTGGACAACGCGCAGTACAAGCTCACCCAGAAGGGGCAGCACCGCGGTCCGGGTCCCGGCGGCCTGCTGGTATGCGCTACCGCCGTTCATCACGGCCTCATCGTCCTGCACGTCGACAATGATTTCGCGACCGTCGCGGACATCGTGCCGGAAGTACAGCAGCGCGATATCCGGACCTAGGACTACTCCCCGAACATCGCCTCGACCTCTGACAGCGACCGGACCAGCGTGATTCCCTCCGCCGGGCGCTGCCCGTTCAGCTCACCCCGGACGATCTGCGCGGCGCGGATGCCGACGGCCACGCTGCCCGCGCAGAAGCGCGCCTGGTCGTCCACGAACACGGCGGCCTCCGCGGGCACATCCAGGACGCGCAGGGCGTGCTGGTAGATCCCCGGTGACGGCTTGGCCGAGAGCGCCTCGCAGGACAGCACCAGTTCGTCGACGAGCTTGTCCACTCCGGTCGCGACCAGCATCGCGCGGGTGTTCTCGGTGCAGTTGCTCACGATCGCGATCTTGATACCGCGATCCCTGAGCCTGGTCAGGAACGGGACCACGTCGTCGAACAGCCGCGCGTTCGCGAGCAGAAGTTCCTGGTCCCGCCGCACCATCTCGGCGACCAGCTCCCCGGGCGCCGGGGTGCCGCAGTTCGCCATGATCTGCCGGAACGCCTCGGCCTTGGACATCCGGCCGTCGTTCAGCATGAGGCTGACCAGGCTGTACTCCTGCTCCCAGGCGGCCACCGGAATCCCGGCCAGGGCGGGCACACCCTGCCTGAGCGGCGAGAAATCGCAGGTCACGATGGTGTCGTAGGCGTCAACGAGGCATGCTTCGAGCCGGGGCACACCTCCAGCCTACGGGGCCGGTATCCGTCGCGCACGACTGCGGCCTGGTGACCGCCCTGGAGGCCGTCACCGGCTGGCTCCTGGTCACCGGCGTGCTGATCGCGGTCTTCGGCGCGGCCGTGATCGTCACCGGCCGCGCCGCCGTCACCCGGCCGTCCGCCCGGCCCTAGGGTAAAGGGATGGCGACGGACCCGATGGACAAGATCTCGGCCGACTTCTCCCGCTGGGTGGCGACCCCGGGCCGCACGCTCAGCGGCGAGCCGGAGGCCGACGTGGCCGAGGTGGAGCTGCTGCTCGGGCTGATACGGGATCACCTCGGTCTCGACAGCCCGGCCCGGCTGAACCCGGGCGACCTCGAGAACCTGCTGCTGAACATCTACCCGCGCAAGGTGACCGTCTTCGACCCCGAGGACACCCAGGACACCATCCCCGCGCTGCGCGACCTGCTGGCCTTCCTGGCCGGCACGGGCCGGCTGGCCGGCGCGGCGGCCAGCCGGCTCGGCCGTGAGCTCGACCAGGCGGTGCCGCGTTTCGCTGACGCCGTGATGGACCCGTCCCGCTGGGGCCAGGCCCGGTCCATCACGCAGGCGATGGTTACCGACGGCGTGGACATCACCGACTCGGCCGCGGTCCAGGACTGGATCGCGCGCTACAACGCGACGGCGAGCGAGCCCCTGGAAGACCTGGACCCGGATGAGGAGGATTACAACCTCAAGGAGGCGTTCGGCCTGCCCGACCGGCTGCCCCCGATGCGCCTGCCAGCGCCGGACGAGCTCGCCGGCCTGGCCCGCAAGTCGCCGATGCTCGCCGAGGTGGTCCGTCTGACCGAGTGGGTAGGCGCGGGCCAGATCACCGACGAGGACGGCGAACTGACCGCCGCGGACACGATCGCGGCCGCCACGCAGCTCGGTATCGGGCCCGCCGATCCCGCGGCCGTCACGGGCATGTACGACGTGCCGGAACTGGTTCACCTGTGGGACCTCGCCCTGGCCGCCGGGTTCCTCGACGAGGACAGCGACGACACCATGGTCACGACCGGCCCGTCGGCCCGCTTGTGGCACAGCGGGACCGACGCCGAGACGCTGGCGATCTGGTCAGAAGCGCTGACGTTCCTGATGGCGGAGAGCCTGGAGGTCGACGCCGAGATCGACGAGGAGCGAGGAGACGACCTCGACTTCTACGACGCGGGGACGGACCTGGTCGTCCTGCTGCTCCTGACGCGGGACGAGGGCCTTCCGCTCGCCGGGGCCGACGAGCTGATCTGCGAGTGCGCGACCGACGGGCTGCCCGCCGACGAGGCCGCCGCGGCCTGGGCCGCCTGGACGCAGGCCCACGGCGCGCCCGGCGGCGTGCTGCTGGGCCGCCTGGCGCAGCTCGGCGCCGTGAGCCTGGACGACGAGGAAGAAGGGCTAGTGGCCCGGCTGACGCCGCTCGGGTCGTGGGCGGTCCGCGAGCAGTTCATCGCATCGGGAGTAGACGTTCCGCTGCTCCCGCCGCCCGCCGAGATGACGGCCGCCGACCTGGTCGCGGCGGCGGAAGGCACGTCCGAGGATGAGTTCGCGGCCGAGGCGCGGGCCTGGCTGGCGCTGCGCGATCCAGGCGTGGCCGCCGGCGAGCTGCTCGACCTCGCGGCCGCCGCCGGCGCGGTGGAGCGCATGACCGCGGTCTCGGTCGTGCGCCGCCTCGGCGCCGCGGCCGAGCCGCGATGGCGCGCGGCGCTCGACGTCCCGGCCCTGAGCCCCTACGCCAAGATGGCACTCGCCGAGACCGGCGACGGCTCGTCACCGGAACTCGAGCCCCGGCCCGGTGACATCGCCTGGCTGGTCGTCGACATGCTGGCCGCCATTTCGGACGCGTTTGAGCCCGGAGAACTCACGGAGCAGCTCGTCGATGCCCTGCCAGCGGGTGCCGAGGAAGAGATGTTCGACGCGATGTCGAGGCTGCCTCACCCCGACGCCGCGGCCGTGCTCACGCTGATCGGCCAGCACCACCCTGACAAGAAGGTGGCCAAGGCGTCGCGCCGCTTCGCCTACAAGGCGGCCAGCCGCCTGAACTCCGCTCG
>JAJKHX010000512.1 GCA_021154785.1 Nocardiopsis sp. | reverse complement strand
TACGAGCGCCTGCTGGACACGGTGCGGGTGCACGGATACTCCGAAGAGTGAGAAAGCCGCGAAGGACCCCGTCTCCCGGCGGGGTCCTTCGCTTATCCTGCTCGGCATGGATGCCACCGATCCCGCCGAGCCCGACTTCGCCAGCCTGTTCGCGCCGGTCGCGGTCGAGGAGACCTTCGGCGGGGTGCTGGCCGAGGTCCGGGATGTGCTGGGCCAGCTGGACGACCCGGTGGACGCCGAGCTCTGGGGTTCTGACCTGATCGGCGCGCTGGCCTCGTCGGCCGCCGGCCTGTCCTCGCTGATGGACACCCTGGCCAAGTCGCTGGTGCCGGCGGCCGAGGCCGCGGCCACCCCGGAGGCCCTCGCCCTGCTGCGCATCCTGGCCGCGGTCGGCTCGCCGGCCCTGCGCACCGCGGCCGGGCAGGCGGCCACCCGGCTCGCCGCCGCCGACGTGGCCGATCCGCCGTGGGCCGGCGCGATCGGCTCTCCGCAGGTCCGCGACTGCTGGCACTACGCCGACGTCGGCGGCCGCCAGGAGTCGCTGACCATGACCTTCGCCTACGGTGACAAGCAGCACGCTGTCAGCGTGCTGATCGACCATGCCCACGGCGGCAAGGTCAGGGACGTCTGGGTCACCAAGGGGACCAGCCTGCGCGCCGACACCGAGCAGGAGGCGAAGCGCAACCCGCTGGTGGTGTTCGAGGTGATCGGCACCGCCGACGCCCGGCTCCGGCTGTCGCGGGCGATCACCGCCGGCGAGGGCCCCGAGCAGTCCGACCAGGTTGACGACGTGGTGGCGCACCGGGCGCTGCTGCGCGCCCGCCTCGACCTGCTCGCTAGCCGGGAAAGTCCCTGATCAGCGGAATCATCAGGCTCATCGCCATGCTGCGGATCTCCTCGCGTAACGCCCGCTTCCAGCAGTGGGAAGCGCTGCTCGGCAACCGCGCCAAGCGCCAGCGGGCGGGGGAGTTCCTGGTCCAGGGCGTCCGCCCGGTCACCCTGGCGGCGCGGTTCGGCTGGCCGTTCCGCGCCCTGCTCTACGACGCCGGCCGTTCCCTGTCCGGCTGGGCCCGCGACCTGCTCCGCGACGTGCCCGCGCTCCAGGTGGCGATGGCCCCCGGCTTGCTGGCCGAGCTGGGCGAAAAGGGCGAAGGCCCGCCCGAGCTGATCGCCGTCGTCGAGATGCCGGACGACGACCTGCACCGGATCGCGGCCGGTCCCCGCTTTCTTGGCGTCGTCCTGGACCGCCCGGCCAGTCCCGGCAACGTCGGCAGCATCATCCGGTCGGCCGACGCCTTCGGCGCCGACGGCGTCATCGTCACCGGCCACGCCGCCGACGTGTACGACCCGAGAACCGTCCGGGCCAGCACCGGGTCCCTTTTCGCTCGCCCCGTCGTCCGCTGCCCATCCCACCGCGAGGTCATGACCTGGGTCGGGGAGCAGCGGGCGAACGGCTGCCCCATCGTGCTGGCCGCCGCCGACGAGCACGGCGAGACGAACGTCTTCGACCATGATTTCACCCAGCCCACCCTGCTGCTGGTCGGCAACGAGACCACCGGCCTGACCGCCGCCTGGCGCGAGCTCTGCGACACCTGCGTCCGCATCCCCATCACCGGCGCCGCCAGCTCCCTCAACGCCGCCAGCGCCGCCACCGCGATCCTCTACGAAATCACCCGCCAGCGTCTCCAGCCTGATCGCTAGCTTCCTGTGCCCGCCCGGTCCAGCGGGCCAGGTCGTGGCGGACGGTATGCGTCTGCCGGTGCCCGGCTCCCAGGATCCGCTCGTAGAGCGGTAGCAGCCCGGCATACAGATCCCGGGCGCCGGCCGGATCTCCGGCCTCCACCACGGCGTCGGCCAGATTGGCGCGGACCGTGAGGGTATGGGGGTGCTCGGCGCCGAGCACCCGGGTCCGGATCGACAGCAGCTCGGCGAACTGATCCCGGGCGGTGGCCGGATCTCCGGCCTCGCCGGTCCAGCGAGCCAGGTTGGAGCGGACGGCGAGGGTCTCGGGGAGCTCCGCGCCGAAGACCCGTTCGGCCACCGGCAGGAGCGTGGCGTACTGGTCCCGGGCGGCGGCCGGTTCCCCCGCCACCCCGGTCCAGTACGCGACGTTGCCGCGGTTGATCAGCGTTCCGGGGTGCTCGGCGCCCAGGACCCGTTCGCTCACGGGTACCAGCGCGGCGTACTGGTCCCGGGCCGCCGCCGGGTCCCCGTCCAGCCCGGTCCACCGGGCCAGGTTGCTGCGGGCGGCGAGCGTCTCGGGATGCTCGGCGCCCAGAATCCGCTCGTTCACCGGCACCAGCGCGGCGAACTGATCCCGGGCGCTCGCCGGATCCTCCGCCTGTCCTACCCAGAAAGCCAGATCGGCCCGGGCGAAGAGCGTATCGGGGTGATCGGCGCCCAGGCTCGTCTCCCGGGCCTCGAAGACCTGCCGGATCAGGTCGCGGGCGGCGGCGTAGCGGCCGTTGTACCCGAGGTACTGGGCCATCCTGAACATGCCGCGGCCGGCGGGGTCCAGTACGGCCTGGGCATGCGGCAGCAGGGCCGCGAACGCCGGCCAGGCGTCCGGATCCTGCGGTTCACGGGGGAGCGCGGCCTCGATCAGCGCGGCGGCGGCGCGTCGCCAGGCGGCCCGGTCCTCCTCCGGCAGCCGGTGCAGCGTGATCGCCTGCACCAGCCGGTGCACCGACACCAGCCCGTCGCGCGGGGCGCTGATCAGCGAGTACCGCCGCAGCCCGGCCACCGCGTCATCCCGGGCCAGCTCGTCGTCCAGCAAGGGCGCCAGCAGCGGGATCACCGCCGCACCGGGCTCCGCGCTATCCAGCCCCGGCCGCAGTAGCAGGTCGAGCGGGATGTCCTCGGCCGCGCAGCACGCCGCCAGCCGCAGCAGCCCCGCGGCCGGGCTGTCCCGGCCCAGCGCGGCGATGGCCAGCGACCACGTGGTGGCGACCTGCTTGTCGTACCAGGCCACCTCACCCCAGGCCAGCAGGTCCGCGCGCCGCTTCCGGAACAGCTCCAGGTAGGAGGCGATGCCACGGCCCGTGGCGTGCATGTACGCGGCGGCCTGTTCCAGGGCCAGCGGCAGCCCGCCCAGTTCCTCGGCCAGCTCGCCCGCCGCCTGCTGCGCCCCGGACGCGCCCGTCCGCTGCAGCAGGAAGCCCGCCGCGGCCTCGGTGTCCAGCACCGGCACCTCGAGGCCCTGGCCGCCCGGCCAGTACCCGTACCGGCTGGTGATCACCACCTGGCCGCCTCCGGCCGAGGGCACCAGGCCGTCGATGGCGGCCGGGTCCGGCACGTTGTCGAACACCAGCAGCCAGTCGTCCCGCCGGGCCAGCACCGTATGCACGGCCGCCACCGGATCTCCCGGTCCGGCGTCCAGCTGAGCGGCCAGCTCGCCGAACCCGGCCGCCAGCGCGGTCGGCTCGGCGGCGGGCAACTGCCACACCACCCCGAGCCGGCCGAGCTGGCGGTGCGCGTATTCGGCCGCCAGGCTGGACTTACCCGCCCCGCCCAGGCCGCCGAGCGCCACGATCCGCGGGCCGCCCGGCGCGCCGCCGGCCAGCCGCGTCTCGATCTGCTCCAGCAATTCCTCCCGCCCCGCCAGGAACACCGGCCGCGGTGCCACCCGGATCGCGGACCGCGCCGGGCCGGGACCCGGCGACGACTCGTTCCCGGCCGTCCGTACCTCCGTCAGCGCCTGGAACAGCAGTGTCTCCAGCTGCTCGGGCGATCCCACCTTCCGGACCGTGATCCCGGCCCCGGCGGCCCGGGCCCGGAACGCGGCCTGCCGCTCGCCGAACGTCAGATCCGACAGGCAGCTCGCTGGCAGCGGCAGCACCTTGTCCTCGTCCAGCAGGAACACCAGCCGGGGCAGCCCCAGCGCCGTCGCCGCACCGAACTCGAGCTCGGTATAAGACAGGGCCGGCTCGTCGCGGACGGGCGAGCCGTACCGGAACCCCAGCAGGCCGACGTACACGCTGGCCTTCGACACCTGCTGGCGGCAGTAGGCCGCGGGCTTGTCCTCGCGCGCGGTGAAGTACTCCATGTCCAGCGGCACGCACCCGGCCCGGATCACCGCCCGCTCGGCCGCGGCCACGAACGACCGCTCCCGCGGCTGCTCGCGCAACTCGGAGGTGTGGCTCACGAACACCCGCAGCGCCGGCCCCTCCACGCCGCTCACGCTACCGCTACGGACACAGTGCCAGCGTCCCGCCGGCCGGGTCGAGGAGACGGTGCGGCCCGGGGCGGGCGCCCAGGCTGGCCCGGTCACCCCGGATTCGCGCGCAGGGGCCCGGCGGGCCGGCCAGCGTCAGGCCGTCCGCGGCGATGGCGAGGAGTTCGTCGCCGTGGCGGTAGAGCAAGGGGCCATCTCGTTCGGCCGAAATGCAGACGCGGCCCGCGCGCAGGGCGCCGAGTACGGCGCCCGGCCCGTCGCCGGCGCATTCGGCCCAGGTGGTCGGCTGCCCGGGCGGCGCGTCGGCGCCCGGCCGGTGCCAGTCGCTGCCGCCCACCGGGATCGCGGCCGGGTCCCAGGCCAGCCACCAGGACAGCGGCAGGGTCCAGCGCGGGTCGAGCCAGCTCCAGTGCCAGACCTCGAGCAGCGGCGGGCGGCGGCGCATGGGGCGGATCCAGCTGACATCGCCGCCGTACGGGTGGTTGACCGAGAGCAGCCCCCCGGCCGCCTCGGTGGCGTCCAGCCAGTCGTCCGGGGAGCGCCGGAAGTCGATCCAGCCCACGTCGCCGAGCGCCCCGGCGTGCCCGCCGTCGGTCGTCACCTCCTGGCCGGGCAGCAGGGTGATCCCGTACCGGCGGGACGCGGCGGCCAGCTCGGCGTGGTGGCTGATCGTGTTGTGATCGGTGACGGCCAGGAAGTCGAGCCCGCGCCCGGCGGCCAGGACGGCCAGCTCGGGGACGGTCAGCGCGCCGTCCGAGTGCACGGTGTGCGCGTGCAGGTCACCGGCCAGCCAGCGGTGCCCCGGCCGGGCCGGCAGGTCCCGCCGCGGCGGCCGTTCCGCCGGGAC
>JAJKHX010000511.1 GCA_021154785.1 Nocardiopsis sp. | reverse complement strand
GGGCACCGGCTGTCGGCCGCCCGGCGGGCGGCTCTCGGCGAGGCGTACT
This sequence comes from Nocardiopsis sp., assembly GCA_021154785.1. Classification (GTDB taxonomy): domain Bacteria; phylum Actinomycetota; class Actinomycetes; order Streptosporangiales; family Streptosporangiaceae; genus Palsa-504. The sequence goes on along the minus strand of JAJKHX010000511.1, from coordinate 6,622 downwards.
CGTGGGCGCTGTCCAACAGCAACCAGCTGCACTTCGCGGTGGCGGCGGCAGCCACCGCGGCCGAACTCTGGCAGCAGGATGGCGACAACGCCAGGCTGATCCGCGCCCTGGTCACACTGTCCAGGCAGCAGTGGCTGACCGAACGGACCGCCGCCGCCCGCGCTTCCGCCGAGCGCGCGTTCGCGCTGGCCCGGCCGCTCGGCGACAGCTATCAGAACGCGCTGGCCACGCTGAACCTGGGCGGCCTGCTGGTGCTCAACGACCAGGAGCGGGACGGCCTGCCCTACCTGGACGAGGCGCTCGCCATCGCCGAACGCTCCGGCGCCGCCAGCGTGGCCGCGCTCTGCCGCAACTACCGGGGCTCGGCGCTGCTCCAGCTCGGCGACCTCAGCGGACACGACGAACTGCGGCGCAGCATGGCGCAGGCGACCGAGCTCGGCAACCACGAATATGTCATGCGTGCCTACTACAACCTCATCGAAGGCCTGTGGCGGCTCGGCGAGTACGACCAGGCCCTCGGCTACATCGAGCAGGCGGAGAACTTCGGCCGCGACCGGGATTTCCGCGTCCACGGCTACATGTTCGCCGCGCGCCGGTGCCGGCTGGCGCTGCTGCGCGGCCGCTGGACCGAGGCCGAGGCGGGCCTGCGGGATCTGCTCGAAGGACAGGACGACCCCGGCATGATCGGCCGCGAAACGATCCCCGCCCTGGCCCGGGTGCTGGTCCGGCAGGGCAGCGCGGACGCCGGGGAGTGGCTTGCGCTCGCAGCCCGGCACGCGGCCATGGCGGACGTGCTCGAGTGGCTGGTCCCGGTCGGCCTCGCGCATATCGAGCACGCGTGGCTGACCGGTGATCACGATCGGGCCGGGCCGTACCCGGGATTGCTGCTGGAGCGCACGGATCGTCCCGGCATGGGTGTCCAGCGCGGCGAGCTGCTTGTGTACCTGCGCAGGCTCGGCTACCCGGCCGAGCCTTTCCCGGGCTGCCCCGAGCCGTACGCCGTGGCGCTGCGCGGGGACTGGCGGTCGGCCGCCGCCGCGTGGCGAACCGCGGGCGACCCGTATGAGCATGCCCTCGCCCTCGCCGGATCAGGCCAGGTGGAGCCGGCTCTCGAGGCGCTGACGATGCTCGACGGCCTCGGCGCCGGGCCCGCGGTGGCCATCGTGCGCCGCCGTCTGCGGGAACTGGGGGTCACCCGGCTGCCACGCCGTCCGCAGCCGGGCACGCTGGCCAATCCCGCCGGACTGACCGGCCGCCAGCTGGAGATCCTGCGCCTGGTCGCGGCCGGGCTGCCGAACGCGGAGATCGCGCAGCGGCTGGTGGTGTCGCCCCGCACGGTGGACCATCACGTCTCCGCCATCTTGGCCAAACTCGGCGTGCCGACGCGGCGCGAGGCCGCAGCCTGGGCCGCCCGCCTGGAGGATCAGCCTCCAGGCGCGTGAGCTACGCGGTTTCCCGCCGGTGACGTGAACATCCACCCCGGTCGTGTCGTGCTCTTGGTGACCGCTTACGACACGAAGGAGCAAGAGTCATGCCAGAATGCGACACCGCCGTACCGGCCCGGCACAGTTCCCTGCTCATCCGCGGCGCCGAGCGCGCCGACTACAGGGCCATCCGCGAGGTCGTGATCGCCGCGTACGCCCAGTACGCGGGCGTGCTCGAACCGGAGATGTTCTCGCGTTACCTCGCCGACCTGCTCGACCTCGAAACCCACGCCAGCTACGGGCGGCTGCTCGTCGCCGAGACGGAAGAAGGGATCCGCGGCTTCGCGGCGTTCTACCCGGACGCCTCGGTCCAGGATGTCGGCTTGCTCTCCGGCTGGGCGGGCGGCCGCGCGCTCGCCGTCCACCCCGACGCGCGCGGGCACGGCGTCGCGCGCGCCCTGCTGGCCGCCGCCGAGCGCCTCGCCGTCCAGGCCGGAGCGCCGGTTTTCGCCTTCCACACGGCCAGCTTCATGACCAGCGCCCTTTCCCTGTACGAGCGGCTGGGTTACCGCCGGGCGCCGGAATACGACTTCGACATGGCCGCCCGCTACGGCGGTTCCGGCGCCGTAGCGGCCAGGTCGGTCGCCTTCCTGCGCTACCTCGCCCCGGGCGTACCTGAGCATCAGGAGGATCTGATGACGACGCGTATCAGGAACCGGCGGGCCAGCACGCCCGCGTACTACCTGGCCCGCCCGGCCAGCCTGTGGCTGGCCGCGCTGGCGCCCCGGCGCTAAGGGCTGAAGGGAACCCCGATCTGGCCCGCCAGCCAGGCGGCGCCGCGCTCGTACAGGCGTTCGGTCTCGGGACCGCGCACGCCCGGCATGTCGGGCTTGACCGGGTAGCCGACCCGGACCTGCAGGTAGGCCAGGTACCGGTAGCCTTCGGGGAAGCGGGCGAGCAGCTCGGGATCCAGGACGAGCGAGGCGCCCGGGTCGACCGGGTCGATCCGGTCCTTCTCGTAGATCGGCTGGCGCAGCACCATCGCCCAGCGGCCGTCCCTTTGTTCCATGAAGTCGTAGAACCGGCCCAGGCAGCTCACGTCGCACAGCACGCCCTCGACCTCGGCGCGCTGCATGATCGTCATCCGGGTCTGCGCGATGGCCCGCGTCCCGTTCAGCGTGATCCGGCAGCCGCCGGTGAAGTGCAGGATGTTCACGCCCCGGGCGACGCCTTCGGCGCTGACCCGGATGAAGTCTTCCTTGGGCCCCTGGAACCAGGTGGCCATCATGTAGCCGTCGTCGTGCCAGCAGGCGCGGAAGGCTTCCCAGTCCCCGGAGTCCCGGGCGCTGGCCCAGGTCTCGACGACATCCCGGATGGCGAGGCGATCAGCAAGCGAGGCGTCCACCCTGCGACGCTAGTGCATGACGGGCGGCTCGCACCAACCCCGTTCGGCATCAAGGCCGGGCCGGTGGTGACAACTGCCGGACCGGCCGGACATGCTGGGCCTGTGACTACCCTGCCTGTCCCCCGCAACCTGGCCGAGCTGCAGACCCCCGCCCCGCTGGTGGACGCCGCCATCCTGGCGGCCAACCTGGCCCGCATGGCCCAGGCGTGGCCGGGCGAGCGGCTGCGGCCCCACGTCAAGGCCCACAAGTGCACCGAACTGGCCCGCCACCAGCGCGGCAGCGGCCATCCCGGGTTCACCTGCGCCACCATCCGGGAGGTCGAGGGGATGGTGGCGGCCGGGCTGGGGCAGGACCTCCTGCTGGCCAATGAGGTGCTCGACGCGTCCCGCCTCGGCGCCCTGGTGGCGGCCGGGGCCCGGGTGACGGTGGCGGTGGACTCGCCGGCCACCGTGCACGCCGCCCAGCGGGCCGGGCTGCGCGAGGTCCTGGTCGACGTCAACGTCGGCCTGCCCCGCTGCGGCTGCGCGCCGGACGACGCCGGCTCCCTGGCCGAGCTGGCCCGCGGGGCCGGCCTGGAGGTGCGGGGGGTGATGGGCTACGAGGGGCACACCATGATGGTGGGCGATCGCGACGACCGGGCCCGCCAGGTCGCGAAGAGCATGGCCCTGCTCGAACAGGCCCACGGCGCGGTCGGCGGCCCGGTGCGCTCGGCCGGGGGGACCGGCAGCTGGGATCTCAACGCCTCGGCCACCGAGCTGCAGGCCGGCTCCTACGCCCTGATGGACACCGCCTACGCCGCCATCGGCGTGCCCTTCGGCCCGGCCCTGAGCATCCTGGCCACCGTCATATCGGTCAGCCCGAAGGGCTGGGCGGTGGCCGACTGCGGGCTGAAGGCGCTCGGCATGGACCATGGCAACCCGTCGCTGCCCGACAGCTCGGCCGTGTGGTACTGCTCCGACGAGCACGTCGTCTTCGGCCCGCCCGCGGGAGGGTCGCTGCCGAAGGTGGGCGACCAGGTCCGGGTGCTGCCCGCCCACGTCGATCCCACCGTGGCCTACCACGAGCGCCTGTACCTGACCGAAGGCGACCGGGTCCTGGAGGCGTGGCCGGTGGACCTGCGCGGCTGGTGAGCCCGCGAAAATGTCCTTGCCCGCGGTCATGATGGGCTCATGACGGACAGCGGGGAGTTCGACACCCGCCCGGTCCGGGCCTTCCTCCCCGGACCGGACGGGCGGGATCAGGGTTCTGACGGGTCCGCGTGGCCTGGAAGCGTGCCGGCCATGGCGCAGCTGCTCCGGGAGGGGCTTGAGATTCCGGCCGGGCTGACCGTGCTGGTGGGCGAGAACGGGTCGGGGAAGTCGACGGTGGTGGAGGCGCTGGCGGAGGCGTACGGGCTGAACCCGCAGGGCGGCTCGGCGCTGGGTCAGTCGTTCCGGATCAGGCCCAGCGAGCCGGGCGTCGGCCGGGACCTGACCGTGGTCCGCGGGCTGCGGCCGCGCTGGTCGTACTTCCTGCGCGCCGACACGATGAGCCAGCTCTACACCTACCTGGAGCAGAATCCGGGCCGCCGGCCCGAGCGGCTGCACGAGCTGAGCCACGGCGAGGGGTTCCTAGAAATCCTGCGGACCCGGGTGAACGAGACCGGTTTCTACCTCATGGACGAACCGGACGCGCCGCTGTCCTTCACCGCCTCGCTCGGGCTGGCGGCGCTGCTGCACGACCTGGTCGCGGTCGGGTCCCAGATCGTGGTGGCCACTCACTCCCCCGTGCTCGCGGCGATTCCGGGTGCCCGGCTGCTCGAGCTCGGGCCGTGGGGTATCCGCCCCGCCGCCTGGAACGACCTCGACCTGGTCGTGGCGTGGCGGCAGTTCATGCTCGACCCGCACTCATATTTCCGGCATCTGCTGTGACGGCGGCGGCCCGTAGAATCGCCGCGTGGATGTGCCCATGAACGACGCGGCGGCCGACGTGCTGCGCCGCGTGTACGGTTACGACTCCTTCCGCGGCGAGCAGCGGGAGATCATCGAGCACGTCTGCGCCGGCGGCGACGCGATCGCGCTGATGCCGACCGGCAGCGGCAAGTCGCTGTGCTACCAGATCCCCGCGCTGGTCCGCGAGGGCACCGGCGTGGTCATCTCGCCGCTCATCGCGCTCATGCAGGACCAGGTGGACGCGCTGAACGTGCTCGGCGTGCGGGCGGGCTTCCTCAACTCGTCCCAGGACCCCGATTCGCGGCGCGGCGTCGAGTACGCCTTCATGGACGGCAAGCTGGACCTGCTCTACCTGGCACCGGAGCGGCTGCGCACCGAGTCCGCGCTGCAGCTGCTCGACCGCGGCACGATCTCGCTGTTCGCCATCGACGAGGCGCACTGCGTGGCCCAGTGGGGGCACGACTTCCGGCCCGATTACCTGGGCCTGTCGGTGCTGCACGAGCGGTGGCCGAAGGTACCCCGGATCGCGGTGACGGCCACCGCGACCGGCCAGACCCGCGCGGAGATCGTCTCGCGGTTGTCGCTGGACGGCGCTCGCCAGTTCGTGGCGAGCTTCGACCGGCCCAACATCCAGTACCGGATCGAGCCGAAGAACGAGCCGCGGCGCCAGCTGCTCCGGCTGCTGCGCGCCGAGCACCCGGGCGAGGCGGGCATCGTGTACTGCCTGTCGCGAGCCTCGGTGGACAAGACGGCGGACTTCCTCGTCTCCGAGGGGATCCCGGCGCTGCCGTATCACGCCGGTCTCGACGCCCAGACCCGTTCGGTGAACCAGTCGCGCTTCCTGCGTGAGGACGGGCTGGTCATGGTGGCCACGATCGCGTTCGGGATGGGCATCGACAAGCCCGATGTGCGTTTCGTGGCGCACCTGGACCTGCCCCGGTCGGTCGAGGGCTACTACCAGGAGACCGGGCGGGCGGGCCGGGACGGGCTGCCCGCCACCGCGTGGCTGGCCTACGGGCTGAACGACGTGGTGCAGCAGCGGCGGATGATCGACGACTCGGAGGGCGATCTCGCGCACCGGCGCCGGCTGGTCGCGCACCTGGACGCGATGCTGGCGCTGTGCGAGACGCCCGGCTGCCGGCGCTCGCAGATGCTGGCGTACTTCGGCGAGACCGGCGCGGCGCAGGCCTGCGGCAACTGCGACACGTGCCTGACGCCGCCGGAAGTCTGGGACGGCACGGTGGCGGCGCAGAAGCTGCTGTCCGCCGTGGTCCGGCTGGGGCGGCTGGACGGGCCGTCGTTCGGCGCCGGGCAGCCGATCGACATCCTGCTCGGCCGGACGACGCCGAAGGTGACCTCCTACGGGCACGATTCGCTGCCCGTGTTCGGCATCGGGACCGAGCTGAGCGAGGGTGAATGGCGCGGCGTGGTGCGCCAGCTGCTCGCCTCCGGGCTGCTCGCCGTCAAGGGCGATCACGGCACGCTGGACCTGACCGACCTGAGCGCGGAGGTGCTGCGCGGCGAGCGCCAGGTGATGTTCCGGCGGGACCCGCCCAAGGCCCCGGCGGCACCCCGGAGCCGGCGGGGTTCAGGCGGTTCCGGAGCGGGTGCCGCGGCGGGACGGCCCGCGGCGGTGGAGCTGCCGCCGGAGGCGGAGCCGGTGTTCGAGCGGCTGCGGGCGTGGCGGACATCGGTGGCCAAGGAACTCGGCATGCCGCCGTACGTGATCTTCCACGACGCGACGCTGCGGCTCATCGCGGCCTCGCAGCCGTCGACGCCGGGCGAGCTGCGGCAGGTCAACGGGGTAGGCGACACCAAGCTGGACAAGTACGGCCAGGCGATCCTGGACGTCCTCGCCGCC
>JAJKHX010000510.1 GCA_021154785.1 Nocardiopsis sp. | reverse complement strand
TCCTGGTACAACCGGGCGGGCGTGGAACGGGTGATGGGCTTCTGCACCGACGAGGAGTACTGGGAGTTCATGCGGGAGGCGCCGGAGTTCGAGAAGATGCTGATCAACTCGGGCCTGCACCTGACCAAGTTCTGGTTCTCGGTGACCCCGGCCGAGCAGCGCACCCGCTTCGCGATCCGCCGCATCGACCCGGTCCGGCAGTGGAAGCTGAGCCCGATGGACATCGAGTCGCTGGACAAGTGGGAGGGGTACACCGAGGCCAAGGAGGCCATGTTCCACTACACCGACACCGGGCACGCGCCCTGGACGGTGGTCAGGAGCAACGACAAGAAGCGGGCCAGGATCGAGGCGATCAAGCACGTCCTGCTGAAGTTCGACTACGAGGGCAAGAACACCGACGTGATCGGCGAGCCGGACAAGAACCTCATCGGCCCGGCCTCGGCGATGTCCGAGCACGACCCCGACCTGGTCTTCCCGGAGTTGTGAGCTCATGGCCTTCGAGGAGATCTCCTCCGCCGGGGAACTGCGGGACCTGCTGGGCACGCCGGGGGGACGCGCGGTGACCAAGGAGCGCACCCGGCTGCACGAGGTGGACCGGGAGTGGCTGGCCATCTCCCCGTTCTGCGTCATCGCCACCTCCGACGCCGCGGGGAACTGCGACGCCTCCCCCAAGGGGGACCCGGCGGGCCGCCTGGTCCACGTGCTCGACGACGCCACCGTCGCCATCGCCGAACGGCCCGGCAACAAGCGGGCCGACGGCTACCTCAACGTCCTGGCCAACCCGCACGCCGGGATCATCTCGCTGGTCCCCGGCCGGACCGAGACGCTGCGGATCAACGGCCGGGCCCGGCTGCTGCGGGACGCGCCGTTCTTCGACGACCTGGCCGTCCGCGGCCAGCGGCCGATCCTGGCCCTGCTCCTCGACATCGAGCAGATCTTCTTCCACTGCGCCAAGTCGTTCCTGCGGTCCCGGCTGTGGCAGCCGGACAGCTGGCAGCCGGACGCCCTGCCGTCGCACGCGACCCTGGTCAAGCGGGTCCAGGAGACCCCGGAGACGCTGGCGGAACTCGAGGAGTACTACGCCCCGGCGAACTACCAGCGGCTCCTTTACTGAGCTATCCGCCGCACTCTGCTAGCTTGCGATGGCGCCAGGCGGCCACGCGGGCGCGGTTCTGGCAGGTCACCGAGCAGAACCGGCGCTGCCCGGCGGGCGAGGCGTCGATGTAGGCGTCGGCGCAGCGCTGCCCGGTGCAGACGCCGACCCGGGCCGGGTCGTGCCCGCCGAGCTGGTGGCGCAGGGTCAGGGCGGCGGCGGCGAGCAGGGCATCCCGGGGGTCGTCCACGTGCCAGGTCTCGCGGGGAGAGTCACCGGCCAGGGTCAGGTCCGGGCGTACTCCGGTGCCGGCGAGGAGGGTGGCGAGGAGGCTGACTCGTTCGGTGAGATCGGGGGTGGCGAAGATACGGTGCAGCCGGCCGGCGACCCCGGCCAGGTCGGGAGCGCCGGCCGTACCGAGCGGGGCGGGATCCGGGTAGGGGGTGTCTTCTTCGCCCGCCGCGGCGCGGGGCACCGCGGCCCACTCGTTGACCAGCCAGACCAGCAGGTCCGCGGGCATCGGCTCGACCAGCACAGGTTTAGTGTAACGCTATGAAGGTAGTCTTAGCGTTACAAGCAAACCGAGGAGGCCGAACGGATGGGGTCACACGCCCGGCAAATCAGCGTGCTCGGAGTTCCCACGAGCGCGGGCTCGCACAATCCTGGTCAGGAGAAGGCGCCGGCCGCCTGGCGGGACGCCGGGCTGATCGAGTCGTTGCGGGCGGCCGGGCTCGACGTGGAGGATCGCGGTGACCTGGCCGTCGAGCCGTTCCGCCCGGTCTCCCCGGTGGACGGGCTACGGGACGCGGACCGGGTGGCCGGGATCGCGGCCTCGGTGGCGGCTCCGGTCGCGGAGATCCGGGCGGCCGGGCGGGTGCCGCTGGTACTGGGGGGCGACTGCACGATCACGCTCGGGGTACTGGCCGGGTCCGGCTCTGGCGGGGGCCTGGTGTACTTCGACGGGGACGCGGACCTGCACACGCCGGAACACACCGATTCCGCGGTGGCCGACACGATGGGGATGACCCACCTGCTCGGCGGCGGGTCGCCGCGGCTGGCCCGGCTCGGCTCCCGGCACCCGCTGCTAGGCCCCGGCCAGGTGGTGCTGTTCGGCTTCGACCCGGCCGAGCTGGACACCTTCCAGTGGACCGAAGTGGCCAGCCGGCACCTGTACGCGGCCCCGGCCCCGGCCGTGCGGGCCGACCCGGCCGGCGAGGCCCGGCGGGCGCTGCGGTACCTGGACCGCCGCTGCGACTCCTACCTGGTGCACTTCGACGTCGACGTGCTGCACACCGGGTTGTTCCCGCTGGCCAACTTCCCGCACTTCGCCGGGCTGGGGCTGGACGAGGCCAGTACCTGCCTGGACGAGTTCACCGGCGGGGAGAAGTTCGGCGGGCTGGTCATCACGGAGGTGAACCCGGGGAACGATCCTTCCGGTGAGCTGCTCGGCGCGCTGGTCAAGACGGTAGCCGGAGCGCTCGGGCCTGCGCTCGGGCCTGCTCGGTGAGGACCCGGGCGGCCGGGTTGCCCGACGGCGCTTCGGGCCAGGCCAGTTCCAGCCGGGAGCGGACCCCGGGGCTGGCGATCGGCACGATGACCGGTGCGTTCGCCGTGTTCGCGGTGTTCGCCACCGAGGCCGGCACCACGGCGAGGCCGAGGCCCTGGGCGGCCATCGCGACGACCATCGGCAGGGCGCTGGCCTCGAACACGATCCGCGGCTCGAACCCGGCCGCGGCGCACGCGGCGTCGAGGGCCGCCCGCACGCCGGTGCCCCGGGGCAGGCAGACCAGGGGCACGTCGCGCAGTGCCTTGATCGTGATGGTTCCTGCGCTCGCGAGGGGATGACCGGGAGGCACCGCCACGACCAGTTCCTCGTCGACGAGGACGGCGGTGCTGATTCCCTGGTTCTCAGGCTCCCCGGCCGACCCGATCAGGGCGAGGTCGAGGCGGCCGCCGCGGAGCATTTCCAGGAGCCGGTCCGAGTTGTCCTCGGTCAGGGCGATGGCCACGCCGGGGTACTGCTGGTGGAAGCTGGCCAGGAATTCGGCCAGGACGGGCAGCGCGCAGCCGCTTACCATGCCCACCGTGACCTGGCCGCGTACCAGGCCGGCCAGTTCGTCCACGGCCAGCCGGGCGCGGGCCACCGCGTCCAGCGCGGCCCGGGCGAACGGCAGCACCACCGATCCGGTCTCGGTCAGCCGGACCGAGCGGCCCGAGCGGTCGAGCAGCCGCTGCCCCAGCTCCGACTCCAGCCGCCGGACCTGGGCGCTCACCCCCGGCTGGGCCACGTGCACCCGGGCCGCCGCCCGGGTGAAGCTCGCCTCCTCGGCGACCGCCACGAAGTACTCGAGCTGATGCAGTTCCATAACTGCTGATTCTAGAACCGCGCTATTCGCGGCTAGCTGCTTATGGACGGTTCCGGATCGCCGGCCGCTCCCGGTGGCGCGGCCGCGAGATCATGGACGGTGTGAGCAACATCGTGCTGCCGTCCGGCGGGAGCTGCCCGTTCTGCGCGTTCCTGCGGGGAGAGAAGCCGTACACCATCCTGCGGCGCGGCGAGCTCGTGGCCATCCTGGTCACGCGGGAGCAGCGGGGCGTGTCGCATCTGCTGGTGGTGCCGGTCCGGCACTGCCCGACGATCCTGGACCTGCGGGACGAGGAGTCGGGGGCGCTGATGCGCGAGATCCGCCATGCGGCCCGCATCGTCGATGCGGCGGACCGGCGGCCGGGGATCGCGATCTGGCAGAACAACGGGCTGTCCGCCAACCAGGCGGTGGCGCATGTTCATTTTCATGTGGCGGGCACGCTGGAGGAGGGCGGCACCAGGTGGGGCGAAGTGCCCCGGCTGCCGGTGGCGGAAACCGACGCCATGGCCGAACGGCTCCGGCAGGTCGAGGCCTCCCTTCCGGACTGATTCTGGTACGGCATCCTCCGGCTTCATTCCGCGTCGCCTCACTGGCGCATTTGCGAGATGTGGCAAGTGTGACGTACGGCGGACGGGGTAGTGCCGGCCGGGTGAAGATGCCACCTCCGCGGGGCCGGCTGAGTGCCTGGCTAACCGCGACGCTGCCAGGCAACCCTTCCGCACTCCCCGCCACCAGCAGGGAGTACCCGGTATCCGGGACGCCGCACCCTGGGCCGGCCTGGGAAGACGATGATCTACAGCTCGCGCTGTGGTGCTGTTATGAGCTGCATTACCGGGGGTTCGACGACGTGGACGATGGCTGGGAATGGCACCCCGCCATCGTGGGCTTCCGCGGGTCGCTGGAACGGCAATGGCTAGCTGAGCTCCGCAGCATCGCGGGTGGCGTAGCTGCCGGGCCGGCCGGCGGGGTGCCAGGTGCGCTGGCGGAACTAGCCAGCCGTCCGGGTGGCCCCGACCTGGCCGGCTACTTCGCGCGGGCAGCTGACCGTGACCAGTTCACCGAATATGTCATCCACCGATCGGTGTATCAGCTCAAGGAGGCCGACCCGCACAGCTTCGGGATTCCGCGGCTGGCGGGCCCGGTAAAGGCCGCCCTGGTGGAGATCCAGGCTGATGAGTATGGCGGCGGCATGCCGGGGCGAATGCACGCCGAGTTGTTCCGGACGACGATGCGATGGCTCGGCCTGGATGACGAATACGGGCATTACGTCCCGGTCGTTCCGGCCGTCACCCTGGCGGTCAGCAACCTGATGTCACTGTTCGCGCTGAACCGCCGGTGGCTAGGGGCGCTACTAGGGCACCTGGCGGCGCTGGAGATGACCTCCACCTGGCCGAACCGGCAGTACTCGGCGGCCGCCCGGCGGCTCGGCGCGGATCAGCAGGCCCGCCGCTATTTCGATGAGCATGTCGAGGCCGACGCCGTACATGAGCAGGTCGCCGCGCATGAGCTGTGCGGCGGCTACGCGGCGCAGCATCCCGGCGCGGCGGCCGACATCATGTTCGGAGCGTCATGCTGCCTGATGATCGACGACGCATTCGCCGGCCACCTGCTGTCGTGCTGG
>JAJKHX010000509.1 GCA_021154785.1 Nocardiopsis sp. | reverse complement strand
GAGCGCAGGCCCGCCCCGGCCAGCGAGTCGTCCACGGCCAGCATGGCGACCTTGATCACGTCGGCGGCGGAGCCCTGGATCGGGGCGTTGAGCGCCATCCGCTCGGCCATTTCGCGGCGCTGCCGGTTGTCCGAAACCAGGTCGGGCAGGTACCGGCGGCGGCCCATCATGGTGGCCGTGTAGCCGTCGGTACGGGCCCGGGAGACCACCTCGTACAGGTAGTCGCGGACCCCGCCGAACTCGGAGAAGTAGTCCTCCATCAGCGCCCGGGCCTCCTCCGGGGTGATGCGCAGCTGGTTGGCGAGCCCGAAGGCGGACAGGCCGTAGGCCAGGCCGTAGTTCATCGCCTTGATCTTGGCGCGCAGCTCGGGGCCGACCTCCTCGGGCGGTATGCCGAACACCCGGGAGGCGGTGGCGGCGTGGAAGTCGTGGCCGGACTCGAACGCGGCGATCAGCGCCTGGTCCTCCGACAGGTGCGCCATGATCCGCAGCTCGATCTGGCTGTAGTCCGCCGACAGCAGGCACTCGTAACCCTCCCCGACCACGAAGCCCAGCCGGATCTGGCGGCCGAGCTCGCTGCGGATGGGGATGTTCTGCAGGTTCGGGTCGGTGGAGGAGAGCCGGCCGGTGGCCGCGACCGTCTGGTGGAACGTGGTGTGGATCCGGCCGTCCTCGCCCGCCATCGGGATCAGCGAGTCCACAATCGTCATCAGCTTGCTCACGTCGCGGTGCCGCAGCAGGTGCTCGAGGACCGGATGCTGAGTCTGGGCCAGCAGGCTCGTCAGCGCCTCGGAGTCGGTGGTGTACCCGGTCTTGATCCGCTTGGTCTTGGGCAGGCCGAGCTCGTCGAACAGCAGCGCCTGCAGCTGCTTGGGCGAACCGAGGTTGAACTCGCGCCCGGCGACCGCGTAGGCGGCCTGCTCGGCCGTCTTCACCTCGCCGTGCAGGGTGGCGGACATGGCCGCGAAGTGCTCGCTGTCGGCGGCGATCCCGGTCCGCTCCATCGTGGCCAGCACCGCGACCAGGGGCAGCTCGAGCTCCTGCAGCAGCGCCTTCGCCTCGCGCCGGTCCAGGTCCTCATCCAGCGCCACGGCCAGCTCGAGCGTGGCCTGGGCGCGCAGCACCAGGGCGGCGGCCGCGTCGCGCTCGCCCGAGCCGTCCAGGGTCAGCTGGCCGTCGCCGGCATCCTCACGCAGCTCCTTGCCGAGGTAGCGCAGTGCCAGGTCGGCCAGGTCGAAGGTGCGCTGGCCGGGCAGCGCCAGGTAGGCGGCGATCGCGGTGTCGCAGGCAAGTCCGGCCAGCGGCAGGCCGCGGGCGGCGAGGGCGTGCATCGGCCCCTTGGCATCGTGCAGCACCTTGGGCCGCGCCGGGTCGGCCAGCCAGGCGGCGAGGGCCTGCTCGTCATCGCCGGTGAGCTGCGTCGGGTCCAGGTAGGCGCCGTGACCGTCAGGGGCGGCGATCGCCAGCCCGGTCACGTTGCCAGTACCGCGCCCCCAGGTGCCGGTGAGGGTGAGCCCAGCTCGTTCGGCTGAAATGTGGGCGGTGAGCCAGGACGCGACCTCATCGGGTCCGGGCAGGTCGGTCACCACCTCGAAGCTCGGCTTCTCGCCGCCGGCGGCGGCGTCGGCGAGCGGGCTGTCCGGGTCCGTGCCGGTCGCTCCGATGAGGCCGTGCGGGTGCGTCTGGTAGAGGCGCTCGCGGAGCACCTTGAACTCGAGCGAGTCGAAGAGCTGGTGGATCTTCTCCCGGTCCCACGCCACCGGCAGCAGGTCGCCGGGGACCGCGCCGACGGTCTCGGCGGGCAGGTCGGTGACCAGCGCGGTGAGCTGGCGGTTGCGCAGCACGCTGGCCAGGTGCTCGCGCAGCGCGTCGCCGGCCTTGCCCTTGACCTCGTCGACCCGGTCCACCAGGGACTGCAGCGAGCCGAACTCCGCGATCCACTTGGTGGCGGTCTTCTCCCCCACCCCCGGGATGCCGGGCAGGTTGTCGCTCGGGTCGCCGCGCAGGGCGGCGAAGTCGGGGTACTGGGCCGGCGTCAGCCCGTACTTCTCGGCCACGGTCGCGGGGGTGAACCGGGTCATGTCGGTGATGCCGCGCCGGGTCATCAGCGCCGTCACCCGGTCCGAGACGAGCTGGAGCACGTCCCGGTCGCCGGTCACGATCAGCACGTCCATGTCCTGCCCGGCGGCCTGGGTGGCCAGCGTGGCGATGAGATCGTCGGCCTCGTAGCCCGGCGCGGACAGCCGCCTGATGCCGAGCGCGTCGAGCACCTCGAAGATCAGGCTGAGCTGGCTGCGGAAGTCATCGGGCGTCTCGCGCCGGTTCGCCTTGTACTCGACGTACTGCTCGTGCCTGAACGTCGGCTCGCCGCGGTCGAACGCCACCGCGAGGTGGGTCGGCTTCTCGTCCCTGAGCACGTTGATCAGCATCGCGGTGAACCCGTAGACCGCGTTGGTCGGCTGTCCCGTCACGGTGGAGAAGTTCTCGATCGGGAGCGCGAAGAAGGCCCGGTAGGCCAGCGAGTGACCGTCGAGCAGGAGCAGCCGGCTCTGGCCTGTTACGTCTGTCGCCACGGTCCGATCCTATGGGCCGAACGAGCTGCGGGGCCCCCGTCCGCCACCTGCGGGTGGCACGTGGCGGACGAGGACCCCGGGTTTAAGCGATACGCGGTCTTACGAGTTGAACGCGAAGATGGTGGTCGTGTTCTGGGTCTGGCCCGCCTTCAGCTCGGTGGAGGGGAAGTTGGGCTGGTTGGGCGAGTTGGGGAAGTGCTGGGTCTCGAAGGTGTACGCCTGCCCCTGGCGGTAAGCGTGGCCGCTGATGCCTACCAGCGTTCCGGTCAGGAAGTTGCTGGTGTAGAACTGGACGCCGGGTTCGGACGTCCACACGGTGAGCTGACGGCCGCTGGACGGGTCGAGGGCCTTGGCGGCGAGGTTGAGCCCGCCCGGGCCGCTGTGGCCGGGGTTCAGCACCCAGTTGTGGTCGTAGCCCTGCGCTTCCAGGAGCTGGTTGAAGCCCGGGGAGTTGTCCGGCGCGCTGACGTCCGCGATCCGGGCGCCCATCGGGAAGAAGCGGGTGAAGTCGAACGGCGTGCCGAACACCGACGCGTTGTAGCCGAGCGGGATCGACGTGGTGTCGGTCGGCGTGTACTTGTTCGCGTTGATCTTGATGAGCTGGTGGTAGGCCGAGCCGGGGAACGAGCTCTCGCCCGCCAGGTTGAAGTAGCTGTGGTTGGTCAGGTTGAGGACCGTGTTGAGGTTCTTGGACTGGTTGGTGGTCCTGTAGTGCAGGACCAGCTGGTTCCGGTTGTTCAGGCTGTAGGTCAGCACGACCTTGACCTGCGCGGGGTAGCCGGTGCAGCCGTTCGGGCAGCCCGGGGACCCGGCCGGGGCGCCCTCGTCGCCGTTCGGGCTGACCAGGGTGAGCTGGACGCCGACGGAGCCGTTGCCGCGGACCGCCTGGCTGGCCCAGATGTGGTTGCCGAAGCCGACGATCCCGCCGTGCAGGGCGTTCGGCCCGTTGTTGACGGGGAGGGTGTAGGTGACCTTGCCCTGGCCCGGCTGGTTCAGCGAGAACTGGCCCTTGGCGATCCGGTTGGCGTACCGGCCGACGGTCTCGCCGAAGTACACGCCCGTGGTGGGGGCGACCGGCGGGCTGTTGAACTTGACGTAATCGGCCAGGGTCTTGAAGCCGAGCACGACGTCGGCTTCCTTGCCGTTCCGGCCCGGCACCCAGATGTCCTGGACGGTCCCGCCGTAGGTCAGGATCTGGACCTTCATGCCGCGGGCGTTGGTGAGCGTGTAACGGAACACCTCGGTGTTCTTGCCGGTGTACGGCTCCACCGTGCTGCCGAAGGCTTCCTTGGAGACGGAGAGACCGCCGCCGCCGGCACGGGCCGGGGGGGCGGCCGAGGCCTGGGTGGCCGCCAGAGATCCGCCTACGCCTAGCGCCATCATGGCGGCCAGCCCGATGGCTGCCCGGCCACGGAGACGTCGATGTCGTCCGATTTCGCGCATACGTGCGCTCCCTTCACTGAACAGGTTCCAAACTGAATTGTGAGCGCTAACAAGAGCGAAGTCACCCCTATATGGCCAAAATGTGACGCAAATTTGAGTCGTCAGGTGGACATGGCGTGCAGATTCGTCGATTGCAGTGCCACTTTCGGGACGCCCGCGACGCGCATGGCACTCTTGACGTGGCCGGGAAACGGCTCTGGGCAAGCGGAGGTTACCGATGGAGCAGGAGCTGCTGGAGCGGGTCAAGGCGGCCACGACCGCCGCGGGCACCCTGGCGCACCGCATGGGCATCACGATCGTGTCAGCGTCCGCGGCCGAGGTCGTGGCGACGATGCCAGTGGCCGGTAACACCCAGCCGTACGGCCTGCTGCACGGCGGCGCCTCCTGCGTGCTCGCGGAGACCATCGGCTCGCTGGGCGCGGCCCTGCACGCCGGCCTGCGCGGCGCGGTGGTCGGCATCGAGATCAGCGCGACGCACCACCGCAGCGCCCGGGACGGCGACGTCACCGCGGTCGCCACGCGGGCGCACGGCGGCCGGACGCTGGCCACCTACGACATCGTCATCTCCGACTCCGCGGGCCGCCGGGTGTGCACGTCGCGGCTGACCTGCCTGATCCGGGAGCAGGGGCCGGGCAACGGCGCCGACCCGCTGCGGGGTGCTGCTGAGAGCTGAACTCAGCGCCGGGACCGGGTGACCGCTTTTGCGCCGCGAGGCGGCGGGTCGCTAACGTGGTGACGGCGGGCCCGGGGGGTTCTAGTAGACAACGTGCCGGCCGGGGAAGGCGGGCACGGCACCAACGGCTCCCCGGGTTTCGCGTTTTCCGGGCTGTGCTTGGCCGGCTCAGGGCTGTGTTGCCGGGGGCTGCGCTTGGCCGGCTCAGGGCTGCGGGGTCTCCGCGGGGACGCGCATGCTGCCCTCGATGACCGCCTCGGCCACCTTGCGCATGGTCAGGCGGCGGTCCATGGAGGTCTTCTGGATCCAGCGGAAGGCCTCGGGCTCGGTCAGCCCGTGGTCGGTCTGCAGCAGGCCCTTGGCCCGGTCGAGCAGCTTGCGGACCTCGAGCCGCTCGCGCAGCGTGCCGATCTCGTCGTCGAGCGCGCGGATCTCGGCGAACCGGCTCACCGCCATCTCGATCGCGGGCACCAGGTCGGCCTTGGTGAACGGCTTGACCAGGTACGCCATCGCGCCCGCGTCGCGGGCCCGCTCGACCAGCTCGCGCTGGGAGAAGGCGGTCAGGATGACCACCGGGGCGATCCGCTCGGCGGCGATCCGCTCGGCCGCGGAGATCCCGTCCAGGATCGGCATCTTGATGTCGAGGATAGCCAGGTCCGGTCGCAGCGTGGTGACATGCCCGACGGCGGACTCGCCGTCGCCCGCCTCGGCGACGACGGAGTAGCCCTCCTCCTCGAGCATCTCCTTCAGGTCGAGGCGGATCAGCGCCTCGTCCTCGGCGATCACCACACGGAGCGGGTTCTGACTCATGCCCACGAGCGTACCGTGACGCGGTAGATT
>JAJKHX010000508.1 GCA_021154785.1 Nocardiopsis sp. | reverse complement strand
GGGGAGTAAGGGGGCACCCGTGGAATACCTGACCGTGGCCGAGGCCTACCGCGACCTGGAAGCCGTCAGCGGGCGCCTGGCGCTGATCGACCGGCTCGCGACCCTGGTGGAGCAGACGCCGGACAAGCTGCTGCCGGTGGTGTGCTACCTGTGCCAGGGGCAGATCGCGCCGGAGTTCGCCGGGATCGACCTCGGGCTGGCCGAGAAGATGGCCATCCGCGCGCTGGCCGCCGCCACCGGCGCCGAGGTCACGCAGGTGGCGGCGCGGGTACGCGAGATCGGCGACCTGGGGCAGGCCGCCGAACTGCTGCTGGCGGCCGAGGACCGGGCCGCCAGCCTGGAGGTCGCCGAGGTGGTCCGCACGCTGCACGCGATCGCGGCGGCCGAGGGCACCGGGTCGCAGGGCCGCAAGCTGGAGCTGATGTCCCGGCTGCTCGGCCGGGCCACCCCGCTGGAGGCCCGCTACCTGCTGCGCCTGGTCACCGGGAACCTGCGGCTGGGCATCGGCACCCCCACCATCCTGGACGCGCTGGCCCGGGTGCACGCGGGCGGCAAGGCCGGCCGGCCGGTGCTGGAACGCGCCTACAACATCTGCTGCGACCTCGGCAAGGTCGCCGCCACGCTGGTCA
Organism: Nocardiopsis sp.; assembly: GCA_021154785.1. Lineage (GTDB taxonomy): Bacteria > Actinomycetota > Actinomycetes > Streptosporangiales > Streptosporangiaceae > Palsa-504. Next base: position 6,204 of record JAJKHX010000508.1, on the reverse strand, counting down.
GCGGCGGCCTCGAGGCGGTCGCGGAGCTCAAGGTCCAGCCCGGCAACCCGGTGCGGTCCATGCTGGCGCAGCGGCTGGCGCAGGCCCCGGAGATCCTGGCCAAGCTGGGCGGGGAGTGCTCGGCCGAGTACAAGTACGACGGGGTGCGGGTCCAGGCCCACCGCACCGCCGACGGCCACATCGAGCTGTACACCCGGCGGCTGGAGACCATCAGCGACCAGTTCCCGGACGTGGTCGAGATGCTGGCCGCGGGGCTGGGGCCGCGCGAGGCGATCTGCGAGGGAGAGGTCGTCGCCTATGACGCGGCGTCGGGTGAGCTGAGGCCGTTCGGCGAGGTGATGCTGAGGCGGCGTAAGCACGGCATCGACCAGGCCGTCAAGGACGTGCCGGTGGGCATGTTCTGCTTCGACCTGCTCTACGCCGACGGGGAGGACCTGACCCGGCTGCCGTATCCCGAGCGGCGGGCCCGGCTGACGGCGGCGCTGACCCTCTCGCCGCGGCTGCGGATGACCGACGCGGCCGAGGTCACCGACGCGGACGTGCTGGAGGCCCGGTTCGCCCAGGCGCTGGACTATGGGTGCGAGGGCCTGATGTGCAAGTCGGTCGGCCCGGACTCGGGCTACAAGGCCGGGGCGCGCGGCTGGCAGTGGATCAAGCTCAAGCGGGACTACCGGTCCGAGCTGTCCGACACGGTGGACCTCGCGGTGGTGGGCGCGTTCGCCGGGCGCGGGCGCCGGACCGGGCTGTACGGCGCGGTGCTGCTGGCCGCCTACGACGCCGACGCGGACCTGTTCCGCGCGGTGACCAAGTGCGGGGCCGGCTTCACCGACGCGGACCTGGTGTCGCTGTCGGAGCGGCTGAAGCCGTTCGAGGCCGCGGGCAAGCCGGCCCGGGTGGACGCGCGGCAGTCCCCCGACGTGTGGTTCGAGCCGGGGCTGGTGCTCGAGATCTTGTCGGCCGAGCTGACCCTGTCACCGAACTACACCGCCGCCTGGGGTCAGGTCGAGGACGACTCCGGGCTGGCCATGCGCTTCCCCCGGTTCACCGGGCGGTGGCGCGACGACAAGTCGGCGGAGGACGCCACGACGACGCGCGAGCTGATCGAGCTGTTCCTCGGGGCCCGGCGGACGCCGGCCGGCGGTTAGCGCGCCCAGCCGGAGGCCGCGGCCGCGACCCGGGCCTGGCCGTACTGCACCGTCTCGCCGCAGGCCTGGCAGGTCAGCTGGGGCACGAAGCGGTGGCCGCAGGTGTGGTCCAGGACCAGCGGCGGGCCGTCCTCGCCCGCCAGGTACTTATCCCCCCAGGCCATCAGCGTGGCGATGACCGGGTAGAGGTCGCGGCCGGCCGGGGTCAGGTGGTACTCGAAGCGGGCCGGGTGCTCGCTGTAGGGGCGGCGCTCGAGGATGCCGGCGCCGGTCAGGGTCTTGAGCCGGGCGGTGAGCGTGTCGCGCGGCGCCCCGGTGCGGCGGACCATCTCGTCGAACCGGCGGTTGCCGAGGAAGACCTCGCGCAGCGCCAGCAGCGCCCACTTCTCCCCGATGACGTCCAGGGTGCGCGCGATCGAGCAGGTGCGCGGTTGGGCTGTAGCCATAGAGCCACTATACCTCGTCAGTTGGTTTTCTGGACGCACTGGGGGTTGATAGGTTATGGTGGGTCCAGATTCCGGACTTACCCCATCTCGGACTGGCACTGGAGAGCTCGTGGAGAACCGCAGGGTCACGGCCATCGTCGGCGTGCTGTCGCTGGCCGTGTTCATGTCCAGCCTGGACCTGTTCATCGTCAACCTGGCGTTCCCCTACATCAGCAAGGACTACCCGGGCACCAGCCTGAGCTCGCTGTCCTGGGTGCTGAACGCGTACACGATCGTGTTCGCGGCGGTGCTCGTGCCCGCGGGGCGGTGGGCCGACCGGATCGGGCGGCGGAAGCTGTTCTCGGGCGGGCTGATCCTGTTCAGCTTCGGGTCGGTGCTGTGCGGGGTCGCCCCGGGAGTGGCCGCGCTGATCGCGGCGCGGGTCATCCAGGCGGCGGGGGCCGGGGCGATGGTGCCTGCGTCGCTATCGCTGTTGCTGGCGGCGGTCCCGGCACCCGTTCGGGCTAAAGCTCTTGGCACTTGGTCGGCACTGGGCGCGCTGGGGGCGGCGCTCGGGCCGGTGATCGGCGGGCTGCTGGTGCAGGCCAACTGGCGCTGGGTGTTCTGGATCAACGTGCCGGTGGGCCTGGTCGCCGTGTGGCTGGCGGCGCGGGTGGTGCCGGAGAGCAAGGACCCGAAGGTCTCGGGACGGCCGGACCTGCTCGGCGCGGGACTGCTCGCGCTGGCGGTCGGGCTGGTCGCGCTGGCGCTGGTCAAGGCGCCCGGGTGGGGCTGGGGCTCGGCGCCGTTCCTGGGGCTGCTGGCCGCCGCGGTGGCCAGCGGCTGGGCCATGGTGTACCGGTCGCGGCGGCACCACTCCCCCGTGATCGAGCTGGAACTGCTGCGGTCGCGCACGTTCAGCGGCTCGTTCGCGGCGTCGATCCTGTACTACGCGGGGTTCGGCGCGTTCGTGCTCAGCTCGGTGGAGTTCCTGACCGGCGTGTGGCACTACTCCGCGGTGGAGGCCGGGCTGGCCATCGCGCCGGGGCCGCTGATGGTGCTGCCGTTCGCCCGGCTGGTGGCGCCGCGGCTGACCGCCGTGCTGGGCGGGCCGGGCCGGGTGGCGGTGATCGGGTGCTTCGTCAACGCGCTGGCGCAGGCGCTGTGGCTGTGGCGAATCCAGGTCGCGCCTGGTTACGCCGCCCATCTGCTGCCCGCCCAGCTGCTGGGCGGGGCGGGAGTGGGGCTGACGATCCCGTCGCTGCTCGGGGTGGGGAGCCTGTCGCTGACGCCCGCGCGGTTCGGCACCGGGAGCGGGATCCTCAACACCGGGCGGCAGGTGGGGACGGTGCTCGGGGTGGCCGGGCTGGTGGCGATCCTGGCGCGCGTGTCGCCGGCGAATCCGCTGGCGGCCTTCCGGGGCGGGCTGGTACTGGTGATCGCGTTCTTCGCGGCGGCGGGGGTGGTGTCGGCGGTGCTGCTGACGCGGCGCCCGGTCGTGGCTGCGGCTCCGGCTGCTCCGGCTGCGGCTGCTCCGGCTGCTGCGGTAGTGCCAACCGCCATGGCGGCACCGGAGGAACTGTCCGTCGAGTCGAGCGTCCCGTCCGCTCCGTCTCAGTAATCACACCCTGGCGATCACAAAGGCTAGGGGCGAGATACCGGAGCTCTTCTACTCGCGTGTTTTTCATGATCGCGAAGACTTTTATATCAAAAACGTAGCAAACTCTTCGCGATTATAGAACCAGTTACTCGCTCGCACGGTGGCGTGCGATATTGGCTGGAGCGCTCGATAATCGGATCCAGGCTGAGCAGCTGGATTATGTGAGTCGCTGTGCTGCCAGAACCAACCGGGCAGCTAATTTTCTTCAGCATTCTCGGTGAAAAATTGCCGTCGACGGGCTGCAAGAAGCACTAGATCCATGTGAATTCGCAGCGACGAACCTCACACAGGGGCGTACGAAGCCTGCAGCTTAAATCCCCAAAATATCGCATCGCGATGCGTCCTAGAAGGATGCCCAGGAGATCGATCATGGTCGCGGCAGCGAGCCGGCCTAGGATTCCGAGTATGACCATCCGGTATGAGGCCGAGCGCAAGGACTGGGGCCGGTGGGGCGAGCAGGACGAGATCGGCCGCGCCAACCTGCTCGACGATGCCCTGGTCGCGGCGGCGGCGGCCGCCTGCATCCGCACCGGCAAGCGGTTCTCGCTGGCGCTGCCGCTGGGCCGCCCGGGCGGCGATCCCGTCCTGCCGGGTCGCCCTGCGGCCCGGCACGTCATGGACCACGACGAGAGCTGCTACGCCGACGGCCGGGCGGCGCCGCTGCCCGGCGGCGCGAAGTTCGCCGAGGACAGCATCGCCCTGCCCTGTCACGGCACCACCCACATGGACGCGCTCGGCCATGCCTGGTGCGGTGACCAGCTGTGGAACGGCCATCCGGCGCGGAGCACGGCCGGCGGCCTGACCCGCGCGAGCATCGGCGCGCTGGCCGCCCGCGGGATCGTGGGCCGGGCCGTGCTGGTGGACCTGCCCCGGCACGAAGGGACCCCTCACCTGGAGATGCACCGGCAGATCACCGTCGGCGATATCGAGGGCGCGCTGGCCGCGCAGCGGACCGAGGTGCGCCGGGGCGACATCCTGCTACTGCGGACGGGCATCTTCCGGGTGTTCTACGAGGACGGCCCGGAGGCGTTCTACGCCGACTTCGACGAGCCCGGCATGACCTGCTCGCCGGGCCTGCTGGACTTCATCGCCGGGCACGATATCGCCTGGCTGGGCAGCGACACGATGTGCAACGAGCAGGCGCACAACGCGGAGCTCGACGCCGGCTTCCCGCTGCACGTCCTGCTGCAGCGCAACCTGGGCGTCTCGTTCCACGAGGCGCTGTGGCTGGAGGACTGGGCCGCCGACTGCGCGCAGGACCGGGTGTTCGACGCCTTCTACGTGGCGGCGCCGCTGCGCATCGCGCGGGGCACCGGTGCTCCGATGAACCCGATCGTGATCAAGTTAGGTTGGTGACATGAGCTACGACGTCTCGGCGGTCCGTGCCCACTTCCCGGCCCTGAAGCAGGGCGCGGCGCACTTCGACGGCCCCGGCGGCTCGCAGGTGCCCGACGTGGTCGGCGACGCGGTCCGCGCCACCCTGGTCGCGGCGATCGCGAACCGCGGCTCGGTGACCGCGGCCGAGCGGACCGCCGAGGACACCGTGCTGGCCGCCCGCCAGGCCGTCGCCGACCTGCTCGGTATGGGCCTTGATGGGGCCGGCCCGCGGGGCGTCGTGTTCGGCCGGAGCATGACCCAGCTGACGTTCGACTTCTCCCGGGCGCTGGCCAAGACCTGGCGCCCCGGGGACGAGGTCGTGGTCACCCGGCTGGACCACGACGCCAACGTCCGGCCCTGGGTCTACGCCGCCCAGGCGGCCGGCGCGACCCTGCGCTGGGCGGAGTTCGACCCGGCCACCGGTGAGCTGAGCCCGCAGGCGGTAGCCGCGGTACTGACCGACCGGACCCGGCTGGTCGCCCTCACCGGCGCGTCCAACCTCATCGGCACCCGGCCCGACGTGCGTGCCGTAGCCGACCTGGTGCACGCGGCCGGCGGCCTCCTCTACGTGGACGGGGTCCACCTGACCGCGCACGTGCCGATCGACGTCAGTGCTCTCGGCGCGGACTTCTTCGGCTGCTCGCCGTACAAGTTCCTCGGCCCGCACTGCGGCGTGATCGGCGCCCGCCCCGACCTGCTCGGGCAGCTGCATCCAGACAAGCTGCTGCCCGCCACCGAACAGGTCCCCGAGCGCTTCGAGTTCGGCACGCTGCCGTATGAGCTGCTGGCGGGCACCACGGCCGCGATCGACTTCCTGGCCGGCCTGGCGCCGGCGCCGTCGGGTAACCGGCGGCAGGATCTGGTTTCTGCGATGAGCGCGATCGAATCGCACGAGGACCGGCTCCGGGACCGGATCGAGCAGCACGTTCTTGCGCTGCCCGGAGTCACCGTCTGGTCGCGGGCGGCGCGGCGCACCCCGACCTTGCTGCTGACCTTCGACGGCCGGGATCCCCGGGACGCGTACCGGCACCTGGCCGCGCGGAACGTGAACGCGCCGGCCGGCTCGTTCTACGCGCTGGAGGCGTCGCGCTGGCTCGGCCTGGGCGACGACGGCGGCCTGCGCGTCGGCCTGGCGCCCTACAACGACGACGATGACGTGGACCGGCTGCTCGACGGGCTGGACCAGTTCGTGTTCGTGCGAGGTACTTCGCAGGACGGGCTTCAGGACGGCTCCGCGCTTCAGGACGGCTCCGGCGGGTAGGGGCGGTGCCTCTGCTACCGGGAGGAGGCGCTCGAGATGTCCGTCTCAGCGTTCCAGGATTACCCGCTCGCCGACCGTGACCGCGAGTGGGACGGGGCCGCCGCGGAGAAGCGGGTGCGCGCGTGGGCGGGGGCCGAGGACTCGCCCAACGCGAAGTACCGGGACGCTCACGTCTGGTACGACAGTGCCAAGAAGGAGAACTTCACCGCGTACAAGCTGTTGATCGCCGACGTCGTCGACGGGAAGATCAAGGCCGTGCCGCGCGGAGTGATGGCGGCCGGGAACGTGATGCAAGGGGGGCGCGGCGGGGCCGACTTGCCGCGGGCTGATGTGGAT
>JAJKHX010000507.1 GCA_021154785.1 Nocardiopsis sp. | reverse complement strand
GCCGTCCGCGCCACCGATCAACGATGCGTGAGACTGCTCTGCTGTCTCATGTTGCCCAGCTGCCCCAGCCGACCGGGAACGCGACCGGCTCAATGCTCCATGGGTGCAGCTCTTTTGGAGTGAGTGTTGTGGTGGGTGCGGCGTGTTTGCTCATGGGTGAGGCTTCCGTTCCGTAGGGTCCTGGGTTGCGATGTCCGGGACCGGCGGAAGGGAAGCCTCAGGTGGAAGAGTACGGGCTGGAGGAGCTGGCGGCGAGCGCGGAGTCGGTGGTGGCGGGGCTGGGGCCGCTGGCGGTGGCGCTGGCGGGGCTGGCGGCGGGGGCGGGGCGGGCGGTGACGCTGGAGGAGATGGAGTCGCTGGTCACCGAGCGGGGCCGGGAGCTGCTGTGCGGGGTGGTCCAGCTGAGCGTGGATGCCCAGGCGGGGCGGGAGGTGCGGCTGCCGGGGGTGACCGGTGCTGACGGGGTGCGGCGGTCGTGTGCCGAGCCGGGTCATGCCCGGACGGTAGTGACGCGGCTGGGTGCGGTGGTGGTGCGGCGGATCGGCTACCGGTCCAAGGTGAGGAAGACGGGGATGCTGTTCCCGCGGGATGCGGTGCTGAACCTGCCGCCGTGCGGGTATTCGTGGTGCCTTCAGCGGCTGGCGGTGATGTTCTGCCGGTCCGTGTCCTTTGATCAGGGGCATGAGCTCGTGCTGGCCGCGACGGGGGTCAGCGTCGGCAGGCGGCAGCTGGAGCAGATCGTGGTGGCGGCGGCCGCGGACGCGGAGCGGTTCTGCCAGGACCTGGACCTGGCCGCGGTCCTGCAGGCCGGGCAGGACCAGGAGCAGCAGGACCAGGAGCAGGAGCAGGAGAAGAAGGGCCTGCCGCCGCTGGTGATCTCGCCGGATGGCAAGGGGGTGGCGATGCGGCCCGAGGCCCGCCGCCCCGAGACCGCCCGCAAGGCCGCCGGGCGGCCGGGGCAGGCGTTCGCCCGGCGGCTGGGCACCGGCCAGAAGTCCGGGAGCAAGCGGATCGCCGAGACCGGCGTCGTCTTCGACGTGATCCGGCCAGATGAGCCCCGGACCCCGGAGCAGGTCATGGGCCGGGCCCCCGGAGCACCCGCCCCCGAGGGCCCCCGGGCGGTGAACCGGTGGTACATCGCGGACATCACCGCCAGCTGCGCCGAGACCATCACCAAGCTGCTCGATCACGCGGAGCGCCGCGACCCCGCCCGTGCCCGGACCTGGATCGCACTAGCGGACGGGGCTAACCACCAGATCGACGTGATCACCGCCGAGGCCGCCCGCCGCGGCATCACCATCACCATCTTGATCGACTTCATCCACGTCATCGGGTACCTGTGGAAAGCCGCCTGGTGCTTCTGCCCGGCCCGCGACCCCGCCGCCGAGGACTGGGTCACCGCGGCCGGCCTGGACATCCTGCACGGCCGGGCACCGGAGGTGATCAGCCGGATCGAAGCGGCCGCGGCCGCGGACCCGCCCCGCCCCGGCAGCGAGCACGCCAAGAACATCCGCGCCACCGTGGGCTACCTGACCGCCAAGCTGCCGTACCTGGACTACCCCGCCGCCCTCGCGAACGGCTGGCCCATCGCCACCGGCGTCATCGAAGGCGCCTGCCGCCACCTCGTCGCCGACCGGATGGGCATCACCGGCGCCCGCTGGGGCCTGGAAGGAGCCCAGGCCATGCTCTGGCACCGCGCCATCGCCGCCAACGGCGACACCGGCACCTACTGGACCTGGCACCTCCAGCAAGAACACCAGCGCAACCACCTCAGCCGCTACCAGGACAGCAGCCCCGCACTCGCCGCCTGACACCGGTCACTCCAAAAGAGCTGCACCCATGCTCCATCGAGCCGCAGGGAACCGGCACGATGCTCCATCGAGCCGGCTCCCGGGGGACGCCGGTACCGGCCGGCGTGACGGCAGAGGCGGACAGGACTCGCGAGAACGCGGCGCCGGACCGTAACCTCAGCCATTGAAGATCTCTAGTGTCTGTGGGCTTCGTCATTTCCGGACGAAGGCGTGCAGAAGTACTTGGACGCCGTTGCTGGCGAGAAGCCGAACAGATTTGGCGCGAGCCAGGCAGGTAGCTATCGACCGCCGGTAGCCTCGCGGGTGGCAACCGTCGGAGGGAGATCTGTGTTCCACGTCACCGGGCTGGTCATAGGCAACGTGCCGGACACCCTGACCGGTAACTGCGGCGGCGAACCGGGGATCGCCTGCCGGACCGCCTGGGACATCAGCCACAGCACCACCGCCACCCAGGTGGTCAAGATCTACCTGGCCGGCCCGGTCAGCCAGGCCGGGCGGATCGCGTTCGTCCTGGTGCTGGCGCTGGTCGTGCGGGCCGTCATCAACCGCCTGATCAAGAAGGTCACCGAGCGGGCCGCGACGGCGACGCTGGCGGTGACGCCCAACGGCCGGGCGCACAAGGAAGCCGCGGCCGTGCAGATGGCCGGCACGGAGCGCCGCGAGCAGCGCGCCCTCGCCCTCGGCTCGATCCTGCGCAGCGCGGTGTCGGTTATCGTGTTCGGCGTCGCCGCGCTCACCATCATGTCCATCCTCGGCTTCAACCTGGCACCGGTGCTGGCCAGCACGGCGGTGCTCGGCGTGGCCCTCGGGTTCGGCGCGCAGAACCTGGTCCGCGACTACCTGGCGGGCCTGCTGATGCTGGTCGAGGACCACTACGGGGTCGGTGACACGATCAACGCCGGGGTCGCCACCGGCACGGTGGAGGCGATGACGCTGCTCACCACCCGGCTGCGGGACGTCAACGGGGTGGTCTGGCATATCAGGAACGGCACGATCGAGAGCGTGGGCAACGAGTCGCAGGGCTGGTCCCGCGCCGTCATCGACTACCCGGTCCCCTACGAGGAGGACCTGACCCGGATCCGGATGCTGATGGAGCAGGCCGCGAACGGGCTGTACCGCGAGGGCGGCTGGAAGGAGCTGATGCTGGAGAAGCCCGAGGTGTGGGGCGCCCAGGGACTGTCCGGTAAAGAGGTGACCATGCGCCTGGTGGCCAAGACCGCCCCGATGCGGCAGCTGGAGGTGGGCCGCGAGTTGCGGGCCCGGGTGAAGGCGGCGCTGGATGCGGCCGGGGTGCAGCCGGCCGGCCCGGACACCATCGTCATCTCGGCGCCGTCAGCGCCCGCTATCGCGCCGTCCGCGGCTCCCCCGGAATCCCCGGAGCCTCCGGCCGAGGTCGAGGTGGTAGTCGACGAGGACGAAACCATGGCGCCGGAGACCTCGTAAGCTTTCATCATGAGCCAGCCGGTCAGCTTTTACGAAGCGGTAGGCGGGGAGGAATTCTTCACCCGCCTGGTCCACCGGTTCTACCAGGGCGTCGCGGACGATCCGGCCCTGCGGCCGGTGTACCCAGCCAAGGACCTCGGGCCCGCCGAGGAGCACCTGCGGCTGTTCCTCATGCAGTACTGGGGCGGGCCGCGCACCTACGACGAGCTGCGCGGGCATCCCCGGCTCCGGATGCGGCACGTCAAGTTCGCCATCGGCGAGGCCGAGCGGGACGCCTGGCTGCACCACATGCGGGTCGCCCTGGACGAGGCCGACCTGCCCGCGGCCCTCGACATCCAGCTGTGGGACTACCTGATCATGGCGGCGCACAGCCTGGTCAACGTGGACCCGACCCACGGCCGGTCCGACCTCGGGCTGCGGCCCGCCTGAGGTTCTCGGTGCGGTTGGCAGGGTAGCGGTGGTGGCCGACCCGTTCGGTAATCCGCTTGTGCTCCTCGACCTGTCCAAGGGCACCTTCCAGACCGGCCCCGACGGCACCGTGACCGGGGTCAGGTCGTTACCGCGCGCTGGCCGGTGACGTCGTAGAGGTGGTGCACCGGGTCGTGGATGAAGTAGCGGGCGAAGGTCTCCACGGTGAAACGGGCGCCGTCGCTGCGACGGCCGGGCCGCTGCCACTGATCGCCGGTCACGCTCTCGAACCGCCCGGAGATGGCGAGGGCGGCCTGGCGCAGTCCCGCGGCGACCTCGGCCGGATCCTGCTCGGCGTAGCGGTCGGCGACGGCGGTCACGTCCTGGTCCCAGTTCGGGTACAGCGGGTCGTCCTGGCTGAGCATCAGCTCGAGCCGCTGGTCGTAGAGCCGGAGCACGTCGCGGACGTGGCAGCCGTACTCCAGTGGCGACCACTTGCCCGGTTCCGGGCGGGTCCGCGCGTCGCCTTCCAGGGCGGCCCGCCAGGCCGCGGCGTTGGCCATGATCATGCCGGGGACGGCGGTGACGGCAAAGCCCTGGGTGTTGAAGCCGCACTCGGGGCAGGCGCGCTTCAGCACCCAGGTCCAGTCCTTGGTGTCCGGGGTGATCGTCATGCCCGCATGCTACCTATGCATAGGGTCGATTCATGGGACAGGAGATTCTGCCGTTCCTTCTCGACGTGCCCGAGGCTGAGCTGGCGGACTTGCGGCGGCGGCTGCGGCAGACCCGCTGGCCAGCGGCGGAGCCCGTGTCCGACTGGTCGCAGGGGGTGCCGCTGGGCTACCTGCGGGAGCTGTGCGGGTACTGGGCGGACGGCTACGACTGGCGGGCGGCCGAGGCGCGGCTGAACGCGCTGCCGCTGTACCAGACGGAGATCGACGGGATCCGCATCGTGTTCGCGCACGTCCGCTCGCCGCGGCCGGACGCGCTGCCGCTGATCCTGACCCATGGCTGGCCCGGTTCCGTGGTCGAGTTCGGGAAGGTCATCGGGCCGCTGACCAATCCCGCCGCGCACGGGGGCAGCGCGGCGGACGCGTTTCACGTGGTGTGCCCGTGCCTGCCCGGCTACGGGTTCAGCGGCCAGCCGGACCGGGCCGGCTGGGGCGTGGAGCGGATCGCCCGGGCCTGGGCTGAGCTGATGGCGCGGCTGGGCTACCCGCGGTACGGCGCGGCGGGCAGCGACTGGGGCACCAGCGTCAGCACCCTGCTCGGCCAGCAGGACCGGTCACACGTGGCCGGCATCCACCTCGTCCCGCCGCTGGCCGGCCCCGGTCCGGCGGCCTGGGCTGAGCTGACCGCGGCCGAGCGGGAGGCGCTGGAATCGCTGGAGTACGCCGCCGAGTGGGAGTCCGGGTACTCCCGGGAGCACGCCACCCGGCCGCAGACCGTCGGCTACGGGCTGGTCGACTCGCCGGCCTTCCTGGCCGCCTGGATCGTGGAGAAGTTCTGGTCCTGGACGGACCATCCCGGGCCGCTCGAGGACGTGCTCAGCCGGGACGACCTGCTCGACAACTTGATGCTGTACTGGCTGCCCGGTACCGGCGCGTCCGCGGCCCGGCTGTACTGGGAGAGCATCCGGCAGGTCAACGAGTGGATCGCAAGTACCGGCGTTGACCCGGTCGACGTGCCGACCGGGTGCTCGGTGTTCCCGCGGGAACTGCAGCGGCCGTCCCGCCGGTGGGCGGAAAGACGCTTCACCGACATCCGGTACTGGGGCGAGCCCGAACGCGGCGGCCATTTCGCCGCGTTCGAGCAGCCTCAGTTGTTCGCTGCAGAGCTACGGTCCTTTTTCCGGCTGGTCCGCCCGCCTCGTGAAAGCTAGTCGCGGCCGAGCTTGCGGTAAGTGACGCGGTGCGGGCGGGCGGCCTCGGCGCCAAGGCGCTCGATCTTGTTCTTCTCGTAGGACTCGAAGTTGCCCTCGAACCAGAACCAGTTCGCGCCGCCCTCCCAGGCCAGGATGTGCGTCGCCACCCGGTCCAGGAACCACCGGTCGTGGCTGGTGATGACCGCGCAGCCGGGGAACTCGAGCAGCGCGTTCTCCAGGCTCCCGAGGGTCTCGACGTCCAGGTCGTTGGTGGGCTCGTCGAGCAGCAGCAGGTTGCCGCCCTGCTTGAGGGTGAGCGCCAGGTTCATCCGGTTGCGCTCGCCGCCGGACATCACGCTGGCCGGCTTCTGCTGGTCCGAACCCTTGAATCCGAAGGCGGCCACGTAGGCCCGGCTCGGGATCTCGACGTTGCCGACCCGGATGAACGTCTCGCCGGCGGAGATGACCTCCCACACGTTCTTCTTCGGGTCGATGCGGCCGCGGGCCTGGTCCACGTAGGAGATCGTGACCGTCTCGCCGACCCTGATCGTGCCCTCGTCCGGCTTTTCCTCGCCCACGATCATCTTGAACAGGGTGGTCTTGCCGACCCCGTTCGGCCCGAGGACGCCGACGATGCCGTTGCGGGG
>JAJKHX010000506.1 GCA_021154785.1 Nocardiopsis sp. | reverse complement strand
CGAGCGCGCCGATCTTCATCCCGTCGGCCCGCAGCTCGTCCACCGTGTCCTTGACCGTGCCGAGCGTCGAGCCGAGCGCGACCACGACGGTCTCGGCGCCGTCGGTCAGGTAGGGCCGGATCAGGCCGCCGGAGTCCCGGCCGAACTGGGCACGGAAGTCCGCGGCGGTTTCGGCGATCACCCCGAGGGCCTGCTGCATCCGCTCGAAGGCCAGGTAGCGGACCTCGGTGAAGGCCTCGGGGCCGACCATGGCGCCGATCGAGACCGGGGCGGCCGGGTCGAGCACCTGGCGCGGCTCGTACCGCGGCAGGAAGGCGTCCACCTGGGCCTGTTCGGGGAGGTCGGCGCGCTCGCTGGCGTGGGTGAGCAGGAAGCCGTCCATGCACACCATCACCGGGACGGACAGCTCCTCGGCGATCCGGAACGCCTGGATGTGCAGGTCGAGAGCCTCCTGGCTGGTCTCGGCGTAGAGCTGCAGCCAGCCCGCGTCCCGCTGGGACATGGCGTCGCTGTGGTCGTTCCAGATGTTGATCGGCGCGCCGATGGCGCGGTTGGCCACCGTCATCACGATCGGCAGGCCCAGGCCGGACGCGTTCCACACGGCCTCGCTCATGTACAGCAGGCCCTGGCTCGCGGTCGCGGTGTAGGCCCGGGCGCCCGCAGCGGACGCGCCGATGGCGACCGACATGGCGGCGAACTCCGACTCCACGTTGAGGAACTCGGCCCTGAGCTCTTCCTTCTTCACCATCGCGGACAGGGCCTCGACGATGTGGGTCTGCGGGGTGATGGGATAGGCGCAGATCACCTGCGGGCGGCACATCGCCACCGCCTCGGCCACCGCGCGGGATCCTTCGATTTGCTTAAGCATCGGCCCGTGCTTCCTCGACAGTGAGCGCCTCGCGCTCGTCCCGGACGAAATCGAATGCGGCCCTGGCCGCGGCGGCGTTGCCCTCCGCCACCTTGCCGGTGAACCTCTCGTTGATCGCCGCTAGCACTGCGTCCAGGCTGACCGCCCAGGTCAGAGCGGCGAAGCCGCCGAGCAGGGGAGCACCGGGAAGCGGGCGGCCGAGGTGGGTCATGGCCAGCGAGCTGGCCGGGACGACCAGGAGCCGGTCCTGGTGGAAGCCGCCGGCGAACTCGTCCAGGCCCAGCTGGGCGAAGTCATGGGCGGAGTTGACGAGCATGTAACCGTCGCGGCCGAGTCCGGCGAAGAGGTCAGCCTGGTGCAGCAGGGTCGGGTCCTGGATGATCAGCGCGTCCGGTTCGCTGACCGGCTCGTGGGCCCGGATCGGCTTGTCGTCGATCCGGCAGAACGACATCACCGGCGCGCCCATCCGCTCCGAGCCGAAACTCGGGAACGCCTGCGCGTGCCGGCCTTCGCGGAACGCGGCCGAGGCCAGCAGCTCGGCGGCGGTGACGACACCCTGGCCGCCTCGCCCGTGAAACCGTACCTGGAACATCGTCCGCGTCCTTTCCTGCTTGTTCATCGCTGACTGCCTGCGGCCGGTGCCGCCGGGGCTGGCACCGGCCGAGGACCGGGGGGTTATGCGGCGGTGACGGGGGTGCCGTCGATGACCTCGTGGATGATCTCAGGGCGGCGGCCGATGGTGAGGCCGAGCAGGGAGGCCAGCAGGGTCAGGCCGCCCAGGCCGAAGGCGATCAGGGAGGCGATGTAAGTGATCTGGGAGACCTTCCACCAGCCGAACGCGTTCAGCAGCATGGACCGCAGGGTCTCGCCCTTGAACACGCCGGCGACTTCGCCGGCCAGCTTGGTGTCGTTCGGGTTGGCCAGCGCCTTGGCCGACAGCTGGGCGTAAGTCTGCCCGCCGGTCATGTTGGCGATGTGCACCGCGATGAAGTTGTCAGCGTAGGACTCGGCCTGCTGGCCGGTGAGCATCTGCTGCCCGGCGTACTGCGACACGCTCGGGACCATGCTGGGGGTGATCTCGGTGCCGGCCTTGGGATGGGCGAAGGCGGCCTTGGGCGGGAAGAAGATCTTCTGCGCGGCCAGCTGGCTGTGCACCTCGTTGTGGACGTAGGCCGAGCCCCACATGAGCAGGCCGCCGGCCACGAACAAGATCGCCGCCAGGGCGACCCCCACGATCGCGGTAAGAGAAGTAGAGCGGCGCATCGCAATGCCTCCTTAACGTGCGGGCCGGACTGGCGGTCCGCGTGCGGGCCGCCTGCTGCGGTCCGCTGTTTTGCTGTCAACCCCGAGCCTGCCGCTCACCCCCCGCCCGGCATCACGGCCAGACGTCACCAACCCAAAAGGACCTCAGTCCCTGACCTTCGGGCCATTGGCGCTACCTGGATGCCCGGGCGTCCCGGCAGGCTACGGAAGGAATGCACCTGCGAGGAGGAAGAAACATGACCATCAGGGTGGGCATCAACGGCTTCGGCCGTATCGGGCGCGCGTTCACGCGCCTCGCGCTGGAGCGGACGGACCTGGAAGTAGCGGCCGTCAACGACATCACCGACGCGGGGACGCTGGCGCACCTGCTGGCGTTCGACTCGACCTACGGCCGCCTCGGCCGCACCGTCGAGCACACGCCGGATTCGATCACCGTCGACGGCAAGCCCATGGCGGTCCTGGCCGAGCGCGACCCGGCCGCGATCGACTGGGGCAGGCTCGGCGCGGACGTCGTCATCGAGTCGACCGGGAAGTTCCGTACCCGCGACGGCGCGGCGCTGCACCTGAAGGGCGGCGCGCGGAAGGTGCTGATCTCGGCCCCCGGCAAAGGTGTCGACCTGACTGTCGTGCTCGGCGTCAACGACGGCGACTACGACCCGCAGCGGCACGACGTGATCTCCAACGCGTCCTGCACCACCAACTGCGTGGCCCCGATGGTGAAGGTGCTGAACGACTCGTTCGGCATCGAGCGCGGCTTCATGACCACGATCCACGCTTACACCGGGGACCAGATGCTGCTGGACGGGCCGCACAAGGACCTGCGCCGGGCGCGGTCGGCGGCGGTCAGCATCGTCCCCACCACTACCGGCGCTGCCCGGGCCACCGGCCTGGTCATCCCTGCGGTGGCCGGCAAGCTGGACGGGGTGGCCATCCGGGTCCCGGTGGAGGACGGGTCGCTCACCGACCTCGCGGTTGTGCTCGGCCGGGAAGTCACGGCCGGCCAGGTCAACGAGGCGTTCGCCGCCGCCGCGGCCGGGCCGCTGGCGGGCTTCCTGCGGTACAGCACCGACCCGATCGTCTCCCGTGACGTGATCGGCGACGCCGCGTCGTGCGTATTCGACTCACCGCTGACCCAGGCGTCCGGGACGCTGGTCAAGGTGTTCGGCTGGTACGACAACGAGTGGGGTTACACCTGCCGGCTGGCCGACCTGGCCGCCCTGGTGGGCAGCAGGCTCTAGCGCCCAGCCATGGTGAAGCGAGCCGCTCCCTTCCGGGGGCGGCCCGCTTCACGTGCTCGCGGGCGGGCGTTACCTGATCTCGATGCGGCGGCCGGTGATCTGGCTGGGAATGACCCGTACGTAGACCTCACGCTCGCCGCCGGCCCACGGCCACACCACGGCGTCCTCCTGCAGGCGGCCCAGCTCGGCCGGATGGGTGACATGATGCGCCGGGCCGCGCACCAGCACGCTCCACCCCTGACGGAGCGCCTCGTCGATGTGGTCGACCTCGACCGCGACCTGGCCGTCGGCATGCCCGTCGATGACCGTGCCCTGGGCCGTCCTGATCACGATGGTGTCGGCCAGCACGGCGAAGTTGACCGGGATGATCACCGGGCCGTCCAGCGTCCCGAACGCGATCCGGCCGACCCCGCCGGGCGTGATCAGCCGGCGGCATTCGGCCGCCCCGAGCTTGCTGACGACCCGCAGGTCGGCCTGGCGTATACCGTGTCCGGGCGGCACGTTCGCGCCCCCGCCGAGCAGCGCGGCCGACGTGGTCTGCAGGGCCGCCGCGAGGTGCCTGAGTGCCTCCGGGGCCGGACGGGCCGGGTAACGTTCCAGGTACTCCACGTACCGCAGGCTCAGCCCGGCGCGCGTGGCCACCTGGGCCTGGCTCAGGTGCAATTCGGCGCGCCGCTGCGCGATCCGCTTGCTGAGGTCGCCCGGGTCGGGCGGCGACGGCCAGCGCGCTTCCTCGTCCTTGGGACCGGTCCTGGATATGTGGTTAACAGTCATCGGATCGCGGCATCCCAGGACGGGAGCCGCCTCACCTCCTCGGATACGTCACCTGTCACGAGAGGCCCATGGGGGCCCTCACATCCATCAGCCTGACCAGGGCGGAACCGGGCGGGGAGTGGCCTCCGCCACATCCGGCCGGGACGTTCGTCCACCCTCACGATCCGGCCGGGACGCTGCCCGCGGGTGGCAGGCCATGGTCCCGCCAGGCAGGGACCTCCGGCACTGGCCCGGACCGGGCCACGGGACCAGGATGGTTCTCCTCGGACCAATAGCTGGGCGGTGATACCCATGATCGAGGTCACGGCGGAAGCACTGAGCGGCCACCCGTTCCTGCACCGCATGTCGCACGACCACCTGGACGTGCTCGCGGGCACGGCGCGTGACGTCACGTTCCCGGCCCGGCACCGGCTCTTCGAAGACGGTGGCAGCGCCAGCCGCTTCTGGCTGATCCAGTCCGGCCATGTGACGCTGGACCTGCACGTTCCCGGGCAGGGCCTGATGAAGATCGAGAACATCGGCATGGGCGAGCTGCTCGGCTGGTCCTGGCTGTTCCCGCCCTACCGGTGGGCCTTCGGCGCGGTAGCCGTCGGCCGGGTCGAGGCGTTCGAGTTCGACGCGCGGGCGGTGCGGGCTTACTGCCAGGCCGATCCCGAGCTCGGCTACGAACTCACCCAGCGGCTCGTAAGCGTCCTCGCCAAGCGGCTGCAGGCGACCAGGGTACGCCTGATCACCGCATCGAGCCTGTCGGCTGCCCTGCCCTGAAGGGCACTGCGGTAGGCAGTAGGAGGTCAGCCATGACTGCCAAGCCGGTCGTAGTGGCCGTTGACGGCTCGGAGGACTCGCTCCGCGCCGCCGAGTGGGCCGCTCTGGAGGCCAGACGGCAATCCAGGCCGCTCCGGATCGTGTCGGCACCCGCGCTCGTGCCGCGCCTGCACGCCTACCAGGCCGCGCCGGAAGTCATCGCCAACGCGCTGCGCGGCATATCCGCGCGGGCGCTGGAGGCGGCCATCACCCGGTGCGAGGAGGTGGCGCCCGGCCTGCCGGTCACCACCGGCCTGCTGTCCGGTGCCCCCGCCCTCGCGGTCGCCGAGAGCGGCTCGGAGGCCTCCATGCTGGTCGTGGGGGCCCGCGGGGCGGGCGGGTTCGCGGCCATGATCCTCGGTTCGGTGAGCAGGTACGTGGCCAGCCATGCGAAGTGCCCGGTGGTCGTGGCCCGGGAGGAGAGCATGGCCGTGCACCGCGAGATCGCCGTCGGCATCCGCGACCCGCGGGACACCGGCGAGGCGCTGACGTTCGCGTTCGGGGAAGCCGCGCTGCGCGGCGCGGACCTGGTCGCCGTCCACACCTGGTACTGGATCTCCGTCGTACCGCGCGCCGCGTCGGCGGACGCGGCTCCCGGCCTGAGGCCGGACGATCCGGCGCGCATCTCGGCCGAGGCTGACCGCCAGCTGGCGGCAGCCCTAGCCATCTGGCATGACAAGTACCCTGCCGTGAACGTACGCCGGGATATCGTTCACGGGCATCCCGCGCGGGTGCTGGCGAGCTACTCGGCCCGGGCCGATCTCGTGGTACTCGGCCGGCACGGTCATCCCGAAGAGGCCGGCCCTGGCATCGGCTCGATCCAGCACGCGGTCCTCGATCACGCCCATGGCCCGGTCGCTGTCGTCCCGTCCGGAGCGTTCCGCTGCAAGCCTGGGCCGAAGGTCCTCCTTCCATCCGCCGAACGGCCCTGACCACCGGGGCCCGGGCCGAACCAGTCTGGTACTGCGAGCCCGGAGGAGCCTGCCTGCCGGGCGTCGGCTCGAGGAGATGCCGTGATGATGAAGACGATCGGTGATGTCACAGTCGAAGGCCGCCATGTGCTGGTGCGCGCCAACCTCAACGTGCCGCTCGACGGCGACCGGATTACGG
>JAJKHX010000505.1 GCA_021154785.1 Nocardiopsis sp. | reverse complement strand
GCGATGCGCACGTACGAGCAGGCCTTGCAGGGTGCCTCCGAGCCGGGCGGCCCGGTCCTGCGGGGAACCGCCGACATGTACGTGGGGATGAGCGAGGTCCACCGCGAGCGCGACGAGCTGCGGGCCGCCACGCAGCACCTGCTGCGAAGCCAGGAACTGGGCGAGCACACCGGGCTGCCGCAGAACCGGTATCGCTGGCGGGTCGCGATGGCCCGGATCCGCCAGGCCGAAGGGGATCTGGGCGGCGCGCTGGACCTGCTCGACGAGGCGGAGCGCCTGTACGCCGGCGATTTCTTCCCGAACGTACAGCCGGTCCCGGCGCTGCGGGCACGCGTCTGGGTGGCGCAGGGCAGGCTCGGTGAGGCGCTCGGCTGGGCCCGCGAGCAGGACCTGTCCGCCGCCGACGACCTCAGTTACCTCCACGAATTCGAGCACATCACGCTGGCCCGGATGCTCCTGGCGCGGCAGGCGGAGGAGCGGGCCGGACCCTCCGTTCACGAGGCGGCCCGGCTCCTTGAGCGCCTCCTGCCGGCGGCGGAAGCAGGAGGCAGGACGGGACGCGTCATCGAGATCCTGATCCTGCGGGCGCTCGCGTACCAGGCGCGACGGGATATCCCGGCCGCGCTCGCCTGCCTGGACCGGGCGGTGACGCTGGCTGAGCCCGAGGGGTACATCCGGGTCTTCGCCGATGAAGGGCTGCCGTTGGCGTCCTTGCTGAGAGCGGCCGAGCGGCAGCGGACGGCCCCGAACTATGTCCGCCGGCTCCTGGCCGCCGTACGCGAGAACAGCCCGGACCGCCCCGCCGGGCGGGCCCTGATCGACCCGCTGAGCGAGCGTGAGCGCGATGTGCTCCGGCTGCTCGGAACCGAGCTGGACGGCCCGGCCATCGCCCGCGAGCTCATGGTGTCCCTGAACACCGTGCGGACGCACACCAAGAACATCTACGCCAAGCTCGCCGTGACCAACCGCCGGGCGGCGGTCCGCCGGGCCGCGGAACTCGGCGTGCCGGGAACCCGCAGCCGGCCATCCTGACCCGTCATTCCTGAGCCGCCGCTCAGATCACCACGTGTGGTGATGCCTTCTCACCACATCGGCTCCTAGCTTTCGATCAGGCCCGCAGACGCCCCTGGCGCCGCCGGGAAAGCGAGCAAAGGAGCACCATGAGCGAGCTACCGACCGGCCACTATGACCACCCGGGACGGTACGAGATCCGCCTCAAGGGGCACCTCGATACCCGCTGGGCCGCCTGGTTCGACGGGCTGACCGTCACCCGTGACGGCGATGGCACCACCGTCATCGGTGGCCCGGTTTCCGACCAGGCCGCGCTCCACGGGCTGCTCCAGAAAACACGCGACCTGGGTCTGCCCCTGATCTCAGTCAATTACGTCAACCCCTGAAACGGAGACCGACATGACGACCACCGTCCAGTCCCCGGCCGCGAAGGCGCCGGCCAGAATCCCGATGACCTCGACGAGGAAGACGGCGCTCGTAGCGGGCGTCTTCTACCTGATCACCTTCTGCTCGATCCCCACCCTCGCCCTCTACGGCCCGGTCAAGAACCACCGGGACTGGGTCCTCGGCACCGGCGGCCACACCGGCGTGCTCGTGGGCGGCTTCCTGGAGGTGATCGTCGCCCTGGCCGGCATCGGCACCGCCATCACGCTGTACCCGGTGGTCAAGCGGCAGAACGAAGGCTTCGCGCTCGGCTTCGTCACCTCCCGCGTCATCGAAGCCGGCCTGATCTTCACCGGTGTCCTCAGCCTGCTTTCGCTGGTGACCTTGCGCCAGGACCTGACCGGAGGCAACGCGGCCTCGCTGGTCACCACCGCCGCGTCGCACGTCGCGACCTACAAGTGGACGTTCGTGCTCGGGCAGAACCTCATGCCGGGCGTCAACGCGCTGCTGCTCGGCACCCTGCTCTACCGGTCCCGGCTCGTCCCCCGTGCCCTTCCGCTGCTCGGGCTCATCGCGGGCCCCCTGCTCATCGCCTCGGTGGCCGCCACGATCTTCGGCGGCATCAAGCTGGGCTCCCCCATCCTCGCCGGGCTTCCGGTGGCGGCCTGGGAGCTCTCGCTGGGCGTGTGGCTGACCGTGAAGGGCTTCCGGCCCACCGCGATCACCGCCGGAATCGACGCGGCCGCCTAACCGCCGGCCACGCGGCCGGGCCCTCCACGAGGGCCCGGCCGCTGTATGCGCAGGCCAGCTCACCGGACCCGGCTGACGGGCAGGATGGCCAGGGCTCCGACGACGGCGCAGAGGCCGGCGACCATGTACAGCACGCCGTAGCTGCCGCGGCCGATCGCCAGGATGGCGGGCGCGATCGCAGGGGCGATGGCGAAGGGAAGGGCACCGGCGATGTTGAACACGCCGAGATCCTTGGCGGCGTGGTGCCGGTCGGGGAGCACGTCGACTACGAGGGCGAGGTCGACGGCCGTATAGACGCCGAAGCCGAGTCCGCCGATGGCCATACCGACGAGGAACACGCTGAAGCTGGTGGCGGCGGCGATCACGAACAGCGCCAGGCCGTACACGACCGACGCGGCCAGGACGAAGATCTTCCGCCGGCCCGTCCGGTCAGAGACCTTCCCGCCGAGCAGAGAGGCCGCGACGAGCGCGGCGGACTGGACGAGCGTGCCCAGGAAGATCTGCTGCGGCACCCCGGCCTTGGCGGTGCCGAGCTTGTGCAGCAGGTAGTAGGCCTGGTAGGTCGCCAGGAAGGCGTAAGCCATCACGAACAGGAACCGGCTGGCGAAGGCCCAGGAGAAGTCCCGGTTCTTCCCCGGGTTGACGTAAAACGTGCTGGCGAATTCCCGCAGCGACCATTGCGGCTTATCCGCCCGCGCCAGCCGGCGATCGGTCAGGGTGGCCGCGAAAAGGAGAATGAAAAACGCGCCGATCGCACAGGGACCCAGGAACATGGCGAGCAGGTTGCCGGCGAACAGCTTGACCAGGAACGTGCCGCACACCGACGCGATGGGCAGGCAGACACCGAGGACGCCGGCGACCAGGCCGCGCTGGGCGGACGGGACCTGATCGGGCAGGACCGCCACCATCGTGGCGAGCAGCGCGTTGAAAAACAACTGGGCGATACACCATCCGGCCAGGACGACCGGGATGCTGGGGGCCAGCGCGACGATGAGGACGCCGAGCGAACCGCCGGCCAGGCCGGTAACCATCCAGGGCCGCCGCATGCCCAGCGGCGACGCGGTGCGGTCACTCATCCGGCCGAAGAACGGATTACCGACCATGGCCAGCAGCGCGCCGGCCCCGGCGACGAGCGCCAGGCTGTCCGGTGCCCGCTCGATCCCGACGAGCGAGTTGACCTTCAGGGCCAAGGTGACCAGGAGCGGCGCGAGGAACAGCAGGCAGGTGCTCATGTACGCCAGGGTGTACAGCGCGACGAAACCCCATCCGACCCGGTGCACTGCCCTCACGCTACGTTGGCAAGCGAAAACTAGCAATACATCTCTAGAATCAAGGTGCAATAGCGTGTGTCAGCGGCCTGGACGCGGTCGCGGAGGTTGAGCTTCGAGTAGCCGCGCGCGATCAGGCGGAAGACGTCGAGCTCACGCTCGGCCGGCTCGCTGACCGCCCGCGGCGGGTCGTCCTTGAGCAGGAAGCCGCTGGGCTTGAACCGGGCGGCCTGGCGACGGGCACCCGGATCATCATCATCTTGTCCGTGGTCAGCCCGGCGGGCGGCCCGACCCGCATCAGCGCCGAGATCCCGGTTCCCTTATCGTTCAGCCATGTCCGAGCCTTCTGCCGCCGCCGGGGTCTGGCGCTCGCGCCTGCTCGAGTACCTCGACGGCCACGCCGCCGACATGGTGGCCGACCTGGCCGGGATGGTGCGGGTTCCGAGCATCTCGGGTACGGCCGACGAGAACGCGATCCAGGGCACGCTCAGCGAGCGCCTGGCCGGTGACGGCCTCGAGGTCGACGCCTGGGCGATCCCCGTGACCGAGACGGTCACGGCCGAGGATTTCCCCGGGATGGAGGTCGAACGGGCCGAGGCGTGGGGCACGGTCGGCCGGCTCCCCGGCCGCGGCGACGGCGCCTCGCTGATGCTCAACGCGCACGTCGACGTGGTGCCGCCCGGGGACCTGGATCCGTGGGGCGACCAGGTGCCGTTCTCTGGTTCGGTGACCGCGGACACGGTGTACGGGCGCGGGGCGTGCGACATGAAGGCCGGACTGGTCGCCTCGCTGTGGACGGTGCGGGCCTTCGCGGCGCTAGCGGTGCCGTTGCGCGGCGACCTGATCCTCGGCACGGTCGTGGGCGAGGAGGACGGCGGCCTGGGCACTTACGCGATGCTGCGCCGGGGGTGGCGCGCGGACGCGTGCGTCATCCCCGAACCCACCTCGCTGGACATCGCGCCCGGCAGCAGCGGCGCCCTCACCTTCCGGCTCACCGTGCGCGGGCGCGCCACGCACGCGTCGCGGCGGACCTCGGGCGTGAGCGCCATCGAGAAGTTCATTCCCGTCTTCGCCGCGCTGCGCCGCCTCGAAGCCCGGCGCAACGCGGTCAAGCACCCGATCATGGCCCGCTGGGACCTGCCGATCCCGATCGAGCTCGGTACGATCGCGGCGGGCGACTGGGCCTCCTCGGTCCCCGGCCGGCTGACGTCGGACGGGCGGATGGGCGTCGCCATCGGCGAGGACGTCGCCGACGCCCGCCGGGCCCTCGAAGAGGCGGTGGCCGAGGCATCCGCGGCCGACCCGTGGCTGCGCGAGCACCCGGTCGAGGTGCAATGGTGGGGTGGCCAGTTCGCGCCCGGGCTGACCGGCTCCGACGCCGCCATCATCGGCACCGTCGAACGCGCGCACGCCGCTGTGTCCGGCCGGGCCCAGGCGACCTGGGGCACGCCGTACGGCAGCGACCTGCGGCTGATGACGAACATGGGCGGCGTGCCGACCGTGCACTACGGGCCGGGTGACGCCAGCCTGGCCCACGCGCCGCGCGAGTCGGTGCCGATCGGTGAGCTGCTCACCGCCGCCCGGGTGCTGACGCTGGTCGCGCTGGAGCACTGCGGGGTGCGGTGAAGCGGCTAGCGGTCCGCGCCGGAGGGAGCGGCGGCGGCCGTCACCTGCCGCGTCATCCGGTCGCGGAGGTCGCGGCGCAGCACCTTGCCCGATGAGGTGCGCGGGAGGGCGGCGGGGAACTGCAGTCGGTCCTGGGCTACCCTGACCGTCTCGGCCGCGATACTCGCCGCCAGCGCGCTGGTGATCCTGCTGGCCCCGGAGATCCGGCGGCCGGGGCGGCATGCCGCCGGCGGTGCCAGCGCCGGCGCCGGCGTCAGCGTCAGCGGGGCGGAGCGGGTGGCCGGGGCGGGGACATTGCCTCGTTCGGCGGTGATTTGATCTTGATCTTGGATTTGCTGATCTGGGCGTCGTCATCACGCTGCTGACCCGGATGGAGCATGCCAGCGACGACGGGCGGGACTGAAGCCTGGGCTTTTCTTGGCTTGCGGGCGTTAGAGCCGGATTTCGCGGGTAGCGCAAGGTATTCCGAAGAGTAGCGAAGGGGCGTCCGCATGGAACGTACCGATAGTCCAGTGACGCAGGTTCCCGGGGCTCGTGTTGCCGAGGTGCGGGAGCACTCCACCGGGGAACTCGTCAAGACGATGACCGAGCAGATGTCCGTGCTCGTCCGGGACGAGATGAAGCTCGCCCAGCTCGAAATGACCCGCAAGGGGAAGCAGGCGGCCGTGGGGGCCGGGATGTTCGGCGCGTCCGGGCTGGTCGCCTTCTACGGCGTGGGCTGCCTGCTGGCCTGCGCGATCATCGCCATCAGCGGGGTAGTGGCCGCCTGGCTGGCCGCGCTGATCGTCGGGGTCGTCCTGCTCGCCATCGCCGGGATCACGGCCCTGATGGGCAAGAGCCGGCTGCAGCGGGCCGCTCCCCCGGTACCCAAGGAGGCCGTGGCCAGCGCCAAGGCCGATGTCGAGGAGATCAAGGAGCGGGCCCACCGGTGAGCGAGCCACAGAGCCAAGAGGAAATTCAGCAGGAGATCGAGCAGACCAGGGAGCGGCTCGGCGAGACCGTCGAGGAACTGGTCGCCAAGACCGATGTCAAGAGCCGGGCCCAGGCCAAGGTGGCCGAGGTCAAGACGGCCGCGCAGGTTAAGGCGGTCGGGGTCAAGACGGCCGCGCAGGATAAGGCGGCCGGGGTCAAGACGGCGGTGCAGGATAAGGCGGCCGGGGTCAGGGCGAAGGCTCAGGACAGGGCGGGCACGTTGCCCGAACCGGTGCGGACCGCGAGGTCCAAAGCCGCGGAGCTGCCCGGGCGGGTGAACCAGAGCCAGCTGGTGCAGCGGCG
>JAJKHX010000504.1 GCA_021154785.1 Nocardiopsis sp. | reverse complement strand
GCCGTCCGCGCCACCGATCAACGATGCGTGAGACTGCTCTGCTGTCTCATGTTGCCCAGCTGCCCCAGCCGACCGGGAACGCGACCGGCTCAATGCTCCATTGATCCGGCAATAACCGGCTCTATGCTCCATTGATCCGGTTCGCTGGAGCCGCAAGCCCCCTGCCCGCGAGCCCCCGGCCCGCGCAGGTCAGCCAGGCGACGCGGGTCAGCAGGCGACGCGGGTCAGCCAGCCCCGCGAAACACGCCGCCGAGTCCCGGCCCGAGCCCGGCGCGCGCCGCGGCCAGGAAGGCCTCCCGGCCGAGCCGCCCGGAACCGGCCGGCATCGCCCCGGCCAGCGGCCGTCCCGCGATGACAGCCAGGTCAGTAAGGTTGGCCCGCTCGGCCAGCCCCGGCGAGGCCGGCCAGGAGCCGATGACCACGCCAGCCAGCGCCAGCCGCCGCGCGTTCAGCGCCTCCACCGTCAGGGCGGTGTGGTTGAGGGTGCCGAGCCCGGGCGTGGTGACCACCAGGACCGGCGCCCCCAGCATGGCGGCCAGGTCCGCGATCGTGGCCCCCGCCGGGTCGTAGCGGACGAGCAGCCCGCCCGCGCCCTCGACCAGGATCAGGTCGGCCTCGGCCTGCAACTGCTTGATCACGACGGCGGCCTCGGCCAGGTCCAGCGGCGGCCGCCCGGCCACCCGGGCGGCCGCCTCGGGAGACAGCGGGTCGGGGAACCGGGCCAGCTCGCGGGTTCGCGTCACGCCGGCCAGGCGCCGTACGGTCTCCAGGTCACCGGCGGCGCCGGGCGGCTCGCCGGTCTGGACGGGCTTGACCACCACCACCCGCTCACCGCGGCTGGCGGCCAGGGCCGCGACCGCCGCGGTCACCACCGTCTTGCCGACCTCGGTGCCGGTGCCGCTGACCACCAGCACCGCCGGAAGGCTGCCCACCCCGGTCACCGGCGCAGCCTGGTGACGAACTTGTACCGGTCCCCCCGGTACCACGACTGCGCCCACTCGACCGGTTCCCCGGTGACGTCATAAGCGTGCCGCGACAGCAGCAGCAGCGGCAGCCCGGGGTCGACCTCGAGCAGCTGGGCGTCGTGCGGGTCGGCGAGCACCGTCTCGATCGTCTCCTCCGCCTCGGCCAGCTCGATGCCGTAGGCCACGTGCAGCGTCTCGTACAGCGACCGGTGCCGTTCCAGCTGCTTGCGCAGGCCGGGGAAGCGCCGGGCGGGCAGGTGCGAGGTGTCGATCGACATCGGCTCGCCGTCGGCCAGCCGCAGCCGGTGGATGCGCAGCGCGCGGCCGCCGGGGCGGATGCCGAGCAGTTCGGCGAGCGGCTCGTCCGAAGCGACATAGCCGATGTCGAGGATCTTGGTCTGCGGGTGCAGGCCGTGCGCGCGCATGCCCTCGGTATAGCTGGCCAGCTCGAGCGGCTGGGCCACCTTGGGCTTGGCCACGAAGGTGCCCTTGCCCTGCATGCGCAGGAGCCGGCCCTCGATGACGAGCTCGGCGAGCGCCTGCCTGACCGTGGTCCGCGAGGTTCCGTACGACCGCGCGAGCTCTCGCTCCGGCGGGACCGGGCTGCCCGCGTCCAGCGCGGCCGTGAGCTCGAGCAGCTGGCGCTTCACCTGGTAGTACTTGGGCAGCCGGGGCGGCGCGCCCGGACCGGGGATTCCGGGCGGGTCACCGGCCGGCAACAGAGAAGCGGTCATCCGGAATCTTCGCCTTAATAAGAGGTGAACGTCAACTATCTCCATGGTCCCGCACCGCGGCCAGCGCGCGCACTGGTGCCGCGAAGTCGCTTTCCGCCAGGCTGGCCCGGGCCGCCAGCCGCAGGCACGCCTGGCCGACCGGGACCGAGGGCGGCCGGAAGCAGCCGGCCCGCACGCCGTGGCCGGCGCAGATCCGCTGGAACTGCGCCGCCCGCGCCGCGTCGCCCACGACGACCGCGAGCACGGCGGCGTCCGGCGGCCGCCCGGACAGGCCCAGGGCCGCCGCGATACCGGCCAGCCGGGTCGCGGCGGCCCGGGCGCGGGCGCCGAGTTCCGGCTCGGCCGCGACTACCTCCAGGGCGGCCAGGGCCGCGCCCGCACACGGCGGCGCCAGGCCGGTGTCGAAGATGAACCCGCGCCGGTGTCCGCCAGCGTGCCGAGAACCTCCGGCGCCGCCAGCACCGCGCCCCCTGGCCGGCGAGCGGCTGGACAAGGTGACAGTGCGGATCAGGTCCGGTTCGGCGGAGATCCCGGCCGCCGCCGCCGCACCGCGCCCGCCCGGACCAATCACACCGAACGAGTGGGCCTCATCCAGCACCAGCAGCCCCTCGTGGTCCCGGGCCACGGCGTGCAGCCCGGCCACCGGCGCCTGACCGCCGTCGACGGAGAACACCGCGTCGCTGACCACGATGGCCGCCGCCTCGCCCCGGTCCGCCAGCGCCCGCCGCGCCGCGTCCCGTCCGCCGCCTGGCGCAGGAGCTCCAGTGGATGTGATCGATCGCGCATCCGGGAATGATTTCAGCTCCGGATGCGATGATGGTGCTGTGCCCACCCTGAACGACCTGGCCAGGAGTCATACCAGCCTGGCCGACGCCGACGTCGAGCACCTGCACTCGCTGGTGTCGGACTGGCAGCTGCTCGCCGACCTGTCCTTCGCCGACCTGATCTTGTGGGCGCCGGCCCAGGACGGTACCGGCTGGCTGGCGGTCGCCCAGATGCGTCCCACCACCGGCCCCACCTCGCTGTACGACGACGTGGTCGGCACCTTCGCCGGCCCGGAGGACCAGCGCCTGCTCGACGTGGCCCGGGACGAGCGGCGGATCTGGCGGGAGAGCGACCCGGACTGGACCAACGGCGTCCCGGTGCGGACCGAAGGCATCCCGGTGACCAGGGCACACCGGGTGATCGCGGTCATCGAGCGGTGCACCAACCTGAACTCGGCCCGCACCCCGAGCCGGCTCGAGCTCACCTACCTGCAAGGGGCCGACGACCTGGCCCGGATGGTGGCCGAGGGGACGTTCCCGGTCCCCGGCGCCGACGCGATGCTGGTCCGGTCGCCCCGGGTCGGCGACGGCCTGCTGCGGCTGGGCAAGTCAGGCAAGGTCACCTACGCCAGCCCGAACGCGCAGTCGGCCTACCGCCGCCTCGGCCTGGCCGCCGACCTGATCGGCGCCGAGCTCAGCGTGGTCACGGCCGGCCTGTGCGCCTCCGACGAGCCGCTGGACGAGTCGCTGATGGTGGTGGCGGCGGGCCGGGCGCCGCGCGAGGCCGAGGTCGACGGGAACGGCTCGGTGGTCCAGCTGCGCTCGATCCCGCTGGTCGTGGGCGGCAGCCGGACCGGCGCCCTGATCCTGGTCCGGGACGTCACCGAGCTCCGCCGCCGCGAGCGCGAGCTGATGACCAAGGACGCCACCATCAGGGAAATCCACCACCGGGTGAAGAACAACCTGCAGACGGTGGCGGCCCTGCTCCGGCTGCAGTCCCGGCGGCTCCACGCCCCGGAGGCGCGCGCCGCGCTCGACGAGGCGGTCCGCCGGGTCGGGTCGATCGCGGTCGTGCACGAGACGCTGTCCCACGCGCCGGAAGAGGTCGTCGATTTCGACGACATCGCCGACCGGGTCGCCATGATGGCGGGGGAGGTGTCGACGGCCGAGGTCCGGGTGGTCCCGAAGATCATCGGGTCGTTCGGCCGGCTGCCCGCGGCCGTGGCCACGCCGGTCGCCATGGTCCTGACCGAACTCCTGCAGAACGCCCTCCAGCACGGCTTCACCGATCCGCAGGCCGCCCGCGAGCGGGGACTGCTCGAGGTCGTGGTGGTACGCGAGCCCGACCGGCTGACGGTGACGGTGGCGGACAGCGGCGTGGGCCTGCCCGCGGGATTCGACCTGGAGACCGCGACCAGCCTCGGCCTGCAGATCGTCCGCACGCTGGTGGTCGGGGAACTCGGCGGGCGGCTGCGGATCAGCCCGCGGCTGGGTGGCGGCACCGAAGCGGTCGTGGATATCCCGGTCGGCCACGAACTCGTCGGCCATGAGTCCGGCCACGGCGAATCCGCCGACCGGGGTCGCGAGGCGCTTTCTTAATCCAGGTTAAACGGCCGGTGAACGCGGGCATGTCAGGATGAACGCAGGCACGCCAGCTCGCCGCCCGGCGCCGGCCGTTCGCCGTACCGGCGCGCGGCCCGGTCGTCCGGCCTTTGTCACACGTGCGCGCGGGCCCGCAGCCTGATCGTCCGGCGCTTGACGGCGCGTCGCTCGTCCTCGCTCAGGCCACCCCAGACGCCGGCGTCCTGCCCGGACTCGATCGCCCAGCGCAGGCACTCCTCCACTACCGAGCAGCGGCGGCACACCTGTTTCGCTTCGTCGATCTGGAGCAGTGCCGGACCGCTGTTCCCGATGGGGAAGAACAGCTCGGGGTCCACTTCACGGCAGGCGGCTTCGTGGCGCCAGTCCATGATGTCCACTCCTTCTCGGCGGCCGGGCGCTAGCGGATGTGCCCGGTATGCACGTCTATCTGCAGCTTGTGAAGCTTTTCACGAGCTTTGCCGTTTTTTCGTGGCCCCGAGTTTTATGTGGGGCTGCTTTTGACACCGAGTGTTAACCCGGCCGGTCCGCAAGCGATCCGGCCGTGCCCCCGAAGGCATCGCCGCCGTCATCGAGCTGCAGAGTTCATCCGAGCTGATGACACGTGCGAAACGCCCCCGCACCAGGCATCACGTCAAGCCTCTCAACGCCGGTTGGCGAGCGCAAGGGGCCACGGCACCCCTTCAGCCGAATTTAATGTCAGATCGATCACATTTTGCTCTCGCCGTGTCAACCAGCTTCCGGTAGGCCACGGAACGGCTGCCCGGATCACGTCATGACACGGAGCGAGTGCGGCGCGAACTGGAATTTCACGGCCTCGGTCTCGCCCAGGTATTCCCCGTCGACCTGAAGGGCGATCGGCCGGGCCGACCGTACCGTGAGGGTCTCGGAACCTAGGACAGTGAGTAGGTCCCGGCCACGCGGCGGGCGGCTCCTGATGTAAAGCATCTGGCCGACCGCGGCGACGATCCCCATCAGCCGGAGCCGTCGCAGCGCCAGCACGTCCAGCCCCGAGCTGAAATCCGGCCGGGGAACGGGCAGCACCGCCCGGCTGTTCAGGTAGGTCCACGGCGACCGGTTGGTAATGATCGTCATGAACAGGTCGCTGACCGGCGGCTCGCCGTCGCGCTCCAGCGTCAGGGCCGGCCGCCGCCGCTCGGTGCCGTGAAAGTAGGTGCGCACCATCGTCCGCAGGAACAGGGCCGGGCTCTCCCGGTGTCCTTCGCCGCGCAGCCGGTCGACTTCCCCCACCACCTCGGCGTCCCAGCCCAGGCCGGCGCTGAACGTGAAGTAGCGGTCCTCGGCCAGCCCGAGCCCGATCGTCCGGTAGCGGTCCGCCACCAGGGCCTCCCGCAGCCGCTGGATCGCCGCGGCCGCGTCGACCGGCAGCCCGAGGCTCCGGGCCAGCACGTTGGCCCCGCCCCCGGGAATGATCGCGATCACCGGCTGACCCTGCCCGTCACCACTGGCCCCGCCAGCACTGGGCCGGCTCATGACACCGTTGACCACCTCGTTGACGGAGCCGTCGCCGCCGTGCACGATGATGAGGCCGGCGTCGGTCGCCGCGGCCAGGTCCCGCGCATGGCCGCGGTACTGGGTCCGCTCGATATCCAGGTCCACCAGGCCCGCCAGCGAGCGGACCGCCAGGTCGGCGACGGTCCCCGTCATCGAGGTGGCGTGCCCGTTGACAATCAGCAGTCCCCGCACCCCGCCTAGGTTAACGGCCGCCTAAGCTGGAAGCCTGCGCGACCCCAAGATCACGGACGGGTGAGACGACATGGCAACGCGACCGGCCAAGACGCGAGCCCAGGCTCAGTCGGCCACCGCCCAGTCGGCCAAGGCACAAGCCGTCAGGGCGCGGTCAGCCACCGCCCAGGCCGCCAAGGCCCAGTCAGCCACCGCGCAGTCAGCCACCGCCCAGGCCGCCGAGGCGCAGCCCGCGAACGCGCAGCCCGCCGAGCCTGCTGCCGCACTCCCGCGCGCGGTCCGCGTGGCCGCGGTCCTCCAGGGCGTCGAGGCCGTCGGCATGCTGGTCGCGGCGGGGTTCGCCGCCGTCGCCACCGCCAGCGGGAAATCCTACGAGCTGTCGAGCGGCATCGCGCTGACGCTGATCGCGGTGGCCACCGCCGGCCTGTTCGCGGCGTTGGCCGCCGGGCTGGCCCGGGCCCGGCCGTGGACCCGGACCCCGGTGATCATGTTCCAGCTGGCCATCGGCTTCTGGGGAGTCTTCCTGCTGACTGGTCACCGGTCTGAGTGGGGCGTGCCCATGCTGCTGCTCGCGGCCGCCATCGTGGTCGCCATGCTGACCCCGGGCGCCCTGCGTGCCCTCAACCGCCCGCCCCGCCAGCCCTGAGAGAAACGGACCCCCGGCCACGCGCGGCCAGGGGTCCGTTTGTCAGTCGTCGGTGGTCAGGCCGTCGCGGAGCTGGGCCAGGGTCCGGGCCAGCAGCCGGGACACGTGCATCTGGGAGATGCCGAGCTCGGCCGCGATCTGCGACTGGGTCATGTTGCCGAAGAAGCGCAGCAGCAGGATCTTCTTCTCACGCGGCGGCAGCTGCTCGAGCAGCGGCTTGAGTGATTCGCGGTACTCCACGCCCTCCAGGGCGTCGTCCACCATGCCGAGCGAGTCGGAGACAGCGGGGGCGTCCTCGTCGCCCGAGTCCGGCGCGTCCAGCGAGACGGTGGAGTAGGCGTTGGCCGACTCCAGGCCCTCCAGCACCTCTTCCTCGCTCATCTGGAGGTGGGCCGCGAGCTCGGAAACCGTCGGCGCGCGTCCCTCGCGCTGGGCCAGGTCGCCGATGGCCTTGGTCAGCGAGAGCTTGAGCTCCTGCAGGCGGCGCGGCACCCGGACCGCCCAGCCCTTGTCCCGGAAGTGGCGCTTGATCTCGCCCACGATGGTGGGCGTGGCATAGGTGGAGAACTCCACCCCGCGCTCGAGGTCGAACCGGTCGATGGACTTGATCAGCCCGATCGTGGCGACCTGGGTCAGGTCGTCGAGCCATTCGCCGCGATTGCGGAACCGGCGCGCCAGGTACTCGACCAGCGGCAGGTGCAGCTCGACGAGAATGCCCCTGATCCGGATCCGTTCGGGATCATCGGCCGGAAGCTGGGACAGGCGCAGGAACAGTTCTCGCGCCCGCGCCCGGTCCGGCGACCCGCGCTCGATGCGCACGGTCTCCGCGGTGGCCTGGACGACCTCGGGATCGTCAGCCACCTGGACGTCCGGTTCGTCGGTCACCTGGACCTCGAACTCGCTGCTCACCCGGACCTCGAACCCGAGTGCCCGGGCGCCAGGTTCTCCCGCTGCTTGCACAGCACGATGGCCACCTGGTCGCCGTCCCCGAGCCGGGAGTCGACGGTTCCGGCCAGCGCGGAGAGCACGGTCCAGGCGAAGGTGTCCCGGGCCGGCAGCTGCGGCTGGGCCGCGGTCACCGAGACCGTGATCGTCATGTCCTCGGCGCCGAGGTCGAAGGCGCATGCCAGGTTGGTGCCCGGGATCGCCTGGGAGAGCGGCATCGCGCAGGCCTCGTCCACGGCGATGCGCAGGTCCTCGATCTCGTCCAGCGTGAAGTCGAGCCGCGCCGCCAGGCCCGCCGTCGCCGTGCGCAGCACGGACAGGTAGGCCCCCTCGGCCGGCATGGAGACCGTCACGTGGTCTTGCGTCGGCTCGCGACTCGCGGTGGCCGGATCGCGCTGACCCGGCACGGCTGTCGTCGCGGCGGTGTCTTCCGTCACGTTCCTCCTCCGGGCCGGTGTCCCGTCGCCGGCCGGCTTCGCCGCCGGTCCTGGATAACACTCACGGAAGCAACCTACCGCCCGCAGGCCAGGACGAGAAACGCGGCGCGCCGCCGGGTACCCTCACCCGCCGCACCCGCCCGTTTACCCTTCGGACTTCCAGCCCCCGTGAACCCCTCAGGCGGTCCCGGACGCTATGAAACCCGGGCCTCATGGCGTCCGGAGAGCCTGAAGACCCGGGTTTCACGACGTTGGGCGCTGAACGCGCGGCACTGCTTAGGCCTGCTTGGTCTCCCAGAAGATCTTGCTGATCTCCTCGATCTTGGCCAGCAGCTCGTCCGCCTTGCCCACGTCCACGCTGCCCTTGGTGCCCGAGCCCCCGGCGAGCTTGGTGGCCTCGTTGAACAGCTGGTGCAGCTGCGGGTACTTCTCGAAGTGCGGCGGCTTGAAGTAGTCCGTCCACAGCACCCACAGGTGATGCTTGACCAGCTCCGAGCGCTGCTCCTTGATGAAGATCGCGCGGGCCCGGAACTCGGGGTCCGTGTTCTGCGCGTACTTTTCCGCGATGGCCTTGACCGATTCCGCCTCGATCCGGGCCTGCGCCGGGTCGTAGACTCCGCACGGCAGGTCGCAGTGGGCGTGGGCAATGGCCTTTGGCTCGAGCAGGCGGGTGAGCAGCCTCATCGATTCCCTTTCTCCGGCTTGTGAACTTGCAGACCCGACACTACCCCCGTCGCCCGCACTGACACGTGGAGGGATCGTGCACTGGCCCATCTGGCGGGTCATGGTGACCGAACGTTCCATGGAGCCTGCCCTGCGTCCCGGCGACTGGCTGCTGGCCCTGCGCACCCGCCGGATCCGCCCCGGCCAGGTCGTGCTGGCCCGGCACCCCGGGCAGCCGGAGCTGCTCCTCGTCAAGCGCGCCGTCGGCCGCGTGGACGGCGGCTGGTGGCTCGCCTCGGACAACCCGGCGGCGGGCGCGGTCGACAGCGCCAGGTTCGGCGCCGTAGCGGGCTCGCTCATCGAGGGCCGGGTGCTGGTCCGTTACTGGCGGCCAAGACATTTATCCCGAACGGGGCAGGTGTTACGCCCCGCTCAACCGAGAACGGCCCCGCCGGGCGGCGGGGCCGTTCTCCGTTTCTGCGTGAACTCAGTGGTGGGGAGCGGGCGGAAGTTCCTCCTCGCCGCCCTGCTTGTTGACCAGCAGGAGCATCTCGTCGCGCGGCAGCTTGGTGCGCATCGCCCAGAGGTAGATGACCACACTGAACACGGCCACGATCAGCATGTCCCACCAGAACCCGATGTGGCCGGTGTTGGTCGGCGGCAACGGCGTCGTCGAGGACTGGCCGCTGTACTGACCCTGCCAGGAGATGATGCCCAGGCCGATCAGCCACACCGGCAGCCAGACCGCCGACTTCCAGTCCAGCGGCGGCCGCTGCTTGTCCATCGCCATAAAGATGCCGATCAGCACGTACCCGATGACCAGGACGACGCCGAGCTTCCATATCACCTCGAAGCCCGACCAGTAGATGAGCAGGTCGGCGACGACGAACGCGGCCGGGGCGAGGAACCAGGCGATCGGCATCCGGTACGGCCGGTCCGCATCGGGCACCTGGCCGCGGAACGCGCCCACCGAGAGCGGCGCCCCGGCGTACATGAGCACGCTGGCCCCGGTGATCAGGCCGACCAGCGAGTGCCAGCTCGGGAACGGCAGCAGGAAGAACAGCCCGATGATGAACGCGGCGATCAGCCCGACCCACGGGATGCCGTTGCTGCTGACCCGGCCGAAGATCTGCGGGAAGTACCGGTTCCTGGCCAGGCCGTAGCTGACCCGCGACGTCCCGGTCGTGTAGATCAGTCCGGTGCCGGACGGGGAGACGAAGGCGTCGATCCGCAGGATGTGCGCCAGCCAGGCCACCCCGCCCAGGACCGCGACGGCCGCGAACGGCCCGGCGTTCAGTGAGGCGATGGACGGATTGCACGTTCCCGTACTGGGGCAGGTGAGGCCGATCAGCCCACCGTGGCCAGCGACCAGAGCCGGCGGCAGCGCGACGATGAACGCCACCTGGAGCAGGCAGTAGATCACGGTGCCGATCAGGACCGAGATGACGATGGCCAGGGGCAGGTTGCGCCCCGGGTTCTTGATCTCTCCGGCCAGCTGGTCGCACTGCTCAAAGCCGGAGTAGGCGAAGATGATGCCCGCGGCCGGCAGCGCGCCGAACAGGGCCTTGATCCCGCCCGGCATGAAGCCCGTGCCGCCGGCGGTGAAGTTGCCGCTGTGCCAATGGGTCAGCAGCACGATGATGGCCAGTATCGGGACGGCGACCTTCCACCAGGTGATCGTGTTGTTGACCCGGGCGAAGATGCGCATGGCCAGGAAGTTCACCGCGACGAAGACGGCCATCAAGATGATGGTCAGTATGAAGCCGGTCCCGGTGACGTTCTTCGTATCCGAGTTGTAGATGCTCGGCCAGTAGTACGACGCGTACTGCATGAACGCGAAGCACTCGATCGG
This sequence comes from Nocardiopsis sp., assembly GCA_021154785.1. GTDB lineage: Bacteria > Actinomycetota > Actinomycetes > Streptosporangiales > Streptosporangiaceae > Palsa-504. The sequence continues at coordinate 2,067 of JAJKHX010000504.1, read as the reverse complement.
CGCGATCGTCACGGCCTGCACGTACGAGAAGAACCCGAACCCGATGCCGGCCACGCTGCCGAACGCGAAGTGCGGGAACCTGGCCGTGCCGCCCGAGACCGGGTACATGGCGCCGAGCTCGGCGTGGCAGAGCGCGAGGACGATGACCACGACTCCGGCGATGAGCCAGGCCAGGATCGCGGCGCCGCCCACCGCCTGCGCGGCGAAGAGCGCGCCGAACAGCCAGCCTGAGCCGATGATCGATGTCTCGGACGCCCAAGTGGCCCCGATCAGCCCGAGTTCCCGTTTAAGGCCGACGTCAGTCGGTGTTGTTACCGTGACCCCTGAAGCTTCAGTTGCCATGTGCGATCCCTTTTCCGATCGTGCCCCGCAGGGCTAGTCACCCGCGGTGCGAGATCCCCGCCCCAACCGGATGAGCTTCGCGTATGCGTCGAGTGAGATCATCGTAGGGATCATCGACATAACTGAGAAGTGTTCACCCGGATTCGTTTTGATAACGCAGGTCACGGCCCATATCGCGGGACAAAGAACGTTGTGGGCCGGTTACCCGACATCACTTGCGGATGTCAGGCGAATAACTCGACGTTACGTTTGTCTGTCAGCATGTGACGGCTATCACCAGCCAAGATGCCCCGAAAGGGACGGCCCGAAACGCTGCCCGCCCCGCCAGGCGCTACTCGATGGCCTGCTCCGCCGCGGCATCGGGCGATTTCGTCTCGCCGCCGTCCTCGCTCCGCTTCCTGGCCCGGAACGCGGACACGTTGGCACGGTTCATGCACCGTTCGGAGCAGTAGCGCCTGGTGTTGCTGGTGCTGGTGTCGACGAAGACGCCCTGGCAGCCGGCCGCCTGGCAGACGCCGAACCGGTCGATCCCCAGGTCGGTGACCCGGACGGCCAGTCCCATCACGGCGCCCGCCGCGTACTTGTCCGCGACCGAGCCGCTCTCGGTGTAGTGCACGTGCCAGGGCTGGCCGTCGTGGCCGGACAGCTGCGGGTGAACGGGGTGCTGGATCAGCAGCGCGTTCAGCCGCGCGGCGGCGTCCTCGCCGTCGCCGTCGCCGCAGGCCACGAAGAAAGCGCGGAACTCGGCCCGAAGAGCCCGCAGCGAGTCGAGGTCGTTGCGGGTCACGCCGGTGTTGAGGTGCTCGCGGTCAGCGACCAGCGCGCGCAGCCCGTCCAGGTTGGTGAGCCTGTCACGGTCCTCGCCCCCGGAACCGGCCGTGTTCGCCAGCCGTACCGCGAGTTCAGCGTAGGAGTTGAGGTCCACTCCCGTACTCCCAGCTTTCCGTCCCAAGCCGCAGGGAGGTTGATCGGTGTAATGGTCTGTTGCCGGTATCGAGTATTACACCATCGGCTAGACAGATGCCAGCAGCAGGCCGGCGTTCTGTGGCACAATGGCTACACAGGACACCCCGTCTCTCTCACGCGCGCGTCATCTCCGCGCCCATCGATCACCGTGAGCAATTCTTGAGCACAGGGGTAACCCATGTTCGAATCGACCGCGTCCACCGCCACCGAAGATCCCGTGTTCGCCATGCACGCGGCGGCAAGATCGGCGTGCAGCCGACCGTCGACGTGACCGGCCGGTACGGCCTGGCCATGGCCTACACGCCCAGGGTGGCCCGGGTCTGCACCGCCATCGCGGAGGAACCCGGGCTCGCCGCCGAGTACACCTGGGTGTCCAACACGGTCGCCGTCATCTCCGACGGCACCGCGCCGGCCATCGCCTCGATGGCCGGCGGCGCCATCGTCTTCGCCCTGTCCAACCCGGACCCCGAGGTCCACCCGGACGTGGCAGGCCGGCACGCTCTGGTCGTCGCCACCGGCCGCAGCAACTTCCCCAACCAGATCAACAACTCGCTGGCCTTCCCCGGCGTGTTCCGCGGCGCCCTGGACACCCGCGCCAGCGACATCACCGACGGCATGAAGCTGGCCGCCGCCGAGCCATCGCCGCCCTGGTCGGCGACGACGCCACCCCCGCCTCCGTCATCCCCGCCCAGTTCGACCCCCGAGTCGCCCCCGCCGTCGCCGCTGCCGTAGCCACCCAAGCCCACCTCGACGGCGTAT
>JAJKHX010000503.1 GCA_021154785.1 Nocardiopsis sp. | reverse complement strand
GCCCGCGCCCGGCTGGCGATGGCCCAGGCGCAGCCCGGCGGCGCGCGACGCTGACCCTTCCCCGGCGAGGCCGGGAGACCCCACGGGGGAGGGTTGGCCACATCGGCACCATGGGTCACGTCGACCACGGCAAGACGACCCTGACCGCGGCCATCACCAAGATCCTGGCCGACAAGGGCCTCGCCGACTACATACCGTCCGACCGCATCGACAAGGCCCCGGAGGAGGCCGCCCGCGGCATCACCATCAACGTCGCGCACGTCGAGTACGAGACCGCGACCAGGCATTACGCGCACGTGGACATGCCCGGTCACGCCGGCTACGTGAAGAACATGATCACCGGCGCGGCCCAGGTCGACGGCGCCATCCTGGTGGTGTCGGCCGTGGACGGCGTCGAGCCCCAGACCCGCGAGCACGTGATCCTCGCCCGCCAGCTCGGCGTCGAGCACGTCGTGGTCGCGCTGAGCAAGGCCGACGCGGCCGATACCGAACTGGCCGAGCTGGTCGAGCTCGAGGTGCGCGAGCTGCTGTCCCGGTACGGCTACCCCGGCGACCGCCTCCCGGTCATACGCGTCTCCGCGCTCGGCGCGCTGAACGGCCAGCCGCGCTGGGTGGCGAGCATCGGCACGCTGCTGGACGCGCTCGACACGTACCTGCCCCTGCCGGACCGGTACACCGAAGCGCCGTTCCTGATGCCGGTGGAGAGCGTGCTGACCATCACCGGGCGCGGCACCGTGGTGACCGGCGCGATCGAGCGCGGCCAGGTACGGTGCGGCGACGCGGTCGAGATCGTCGGGCTCGGCGCCACCGTGACCTCCGTGGTCACCGGTGTCGAGACGTTCGGCAAGGCCATGGAGCGCGCGCTGGCGGGCGACAACGCGGCCCTGCTGCTCCGCGGCGTCCGCCGCCACCAGGTCCGGCGCGGCCAGGTAGTGGCGGCGCCCGGCCGCCAGGTCGCCCGCCAGCGGTTCACGGCCAGCGTGTACCTGCTGGCCGCGGCTGAGGGCGGCCGCCGGACCGGGGTGCGGACGGGCTACCGCCCGCAGTTCTTCGTCCGCACCACCGACGTGGTCGGCGTGATCGACCTCGGCCCGGACGGCGCTGCGGCGCCCGGCGACCACATCGAGGTAACCGTCGAGCTCGGCCAGCCGGTCGCGCTCGAGCCCGGCCTGGGCTTCGCCATCCGCGAGGGCGGCCGGACGGTCGGCGCCGGCACGGTCGGCACCCTGCTGGACTGAGACCGCCCAGCCAGTCCAGGTGAACCCCGGCCGTGCGGTTCCGTGACGCGGAACCGCACGCCGGGGCAATTTCGTGACAGTGCCCGACCTATCATCGCAACCCCGGGGTGCTCATAAGACCTGCTTACGGCCTCACTCCGGGGTGAACCAGCTACCTGTGTCCCGGCGCTCCGCTTGCCGGGGCTGGGCCCAGCCGCGATGACCCGGCCAGCCGGGGTCCGCGTCCCGGCGCAGTCGCCCGGCCCAGTCCGGATCGTCATCCCAGCCGGGCTCGGTGCCCCAGTCGTCCGGGTAGTCCGCCCGGTCCCGGGGCCAGGCGGCGGAGACGGAGGTAAGCATCGGCTGCGTTTCCTGCTCCGGCGCCGGCCGGGTGCCTGAGGTCAGGGCCACGATGGCGATGTAGCACAGCAAGGCCACCCCGGTCAGCATGGCCATCGCGAACGACACGCTGTCCTGGCCGTTCTTCACGAAGGCCTCCCCGGCCCAGAACGCGCCCCCGATGGCGGCCAGGCCGGCCGCCGCCAGCACCGCGAGCAGCCGTTCGCGCAGTTTGATGGCTCTGGTCACTAGCAGGATCGCGGTCCCGATCAAGCTGACGCCCAGCAGCGCGTGCGCGGTCAGCGCGAGCGGGGCGGTGGCGATCTCGGTGAAGATGCCCGCGTGCGCGTCGGCCGGCGGTACCTGGACGTAGAAGTTCAGGATCGTGCCCAGCCCGTACTGGAGCACCAGCATGACTAGGGCCGCCACCGATACCCGGCGCAGCCCGGGCCGCCCGGACCTTTCCGGCCGCTGTAGTCGCTGTGGCCGTTCCGGTCGGCGCGTATGCCTGCCGGGAGCCGTGAGCCGGTCGAAACCGTTCGCCATCGGACCCCTCACCATTCCTCTCCTGTGGTGATGTCCGTGCGCTCGCTCCCACTCATGACAACGGCTTCCCGGGGTGCGCAGTTCACCGTGACGCGGGAAGCGAGTTCTGATCTCGCGGCCGCTAGCCGGTATCTCGCGCCCACCAGTTAGGCGCCGGGACCGGCCCGGCCCGGGTACAGGGAGCCGCGACATGAGCATGACGCAGCAGGCACCGCCGGCCGAGGCGGTAGAGGAGCAGCTCGGCAAGATCGTGACCGAACTGGGGGCGGCGCTGGGTGTGCTGCTTACCTCGCTGGGCACTCGCAGCGGCCTGTGGTCCGCGCTGGCCGGAGCCGGGCCGCTGACCACCGCCGAGGTGGCCGCGAGGGTCACCGTGGAGCCGTCGCTGGTGCGGGAGTGGCTGCGCGCCCAGGCCGCCGGCGGGTACCTGGCCTACGACCCGGCCACCGGGACGTTCACCTTGCCCGATGCGGTCGCCGCCGCCATCTGCCACGGTCCCGGCGGAGCGCTGGTCGATGCGGCGGCCACCATGCTTTCCTCTATGGGCGAGGGTTTCGCCGCGTTCAGCGAAGCCTTCAGCGCCGGCCAGGGATTCGGATGGCATCAGCGCACCGCCGCCCACTGGCACGGTACCGACGCCTTCACCAGGGTCGCGCTGCCCGCCGAGCTGATCGAGGCCGCGATCGCCGAGATGCCCGGCCTGGCGGCTGTCCTCGCCGCCGATGGCTCGGTCGCGGATGTCGGCTGCGGGTACGGCACGCCGACCATGGCCATCGCCGGGCTGTTCCCGGCGGCACGGGTTCTCGGCATCGATTACCACGACGCCTCGATCGCCCACTCCCGGGCCGAGGCGGCCCGGCGCGACGTCGGCAACGTGCGGTTCGAGGTCGCGGCCGCATCCGGCCTGCCCGGTCACGGCTATGACCTGATTACCTTCTTCGACTCCCTGCACGACATGGGCGACCCCCTCGGTGCGCTGACCAGGGCCCGGCAGGCACTGGGGCCGGCCGGAGCGGTACTCCTGGTCGAGCCGCTGGGGGCCGACGATGTCGAGGGCAACCTCAATCCGGCCGGGCGCATGTTCTACGCCGTCTCGACCCTGGCCTGCACGCCGAACGCGGTATCCCAGAAAACCGCTACGTCGTCGGAGCCGCTCGGCCTGGCCGGCCAGCAGCGCCTGCGGGCCCTCGCGGCTGAAGCCGGGTACAGCCACGTCCGCAGGCTGGAAGTTCCGGCCCCGATGAACCTCGTCTTGGAACTGCGATCCTGACCAGCGATGATGGAGCCATGAGTCGAGCCGACCGGCTCATCGGCCGGGAGTCCGCACTGGCCGCCGCCCGTTCGGTGCTCGACGATGCCCGTCGTGGTGCCGGGCAGTTCCTGATGATCAGCGGCGAGGCCGGCATCGGCAAGACGGCGATGCTGGCCGCGCTGGTCAGCCAGGCCGGCCCGGCTCCGCTCGTCCTGCGCGGGTTCTGCTGGGAAGGCGACGGTGCGCCACCCTACTGGCCCTGGTCGCAGGTGCTGCAGGCCAGCGGTTTGCCGGCCGCGGACCTGAGCGAGGCGGGCTGGCTACTGCTGCCCGCCTCCGCGTCGGCCGAGCCGATGAGCGCCGTCGCCGCGGGCGACGCCCGGTTCCGCTTGTTCGAGGCGGTCGCGCGGTGCTTCGGCCGCCTGGCCGCCGGCCGGCCCGTGCTCGTGGTGCTCGACGACCTGCACTGGGCTGACGAGCCGTCACTGCGGCTCCTGGGGTTCCTGGCCCGGGCCCTGGCCGCGGAACCGGTGGCCTTGGTCGGCGCCTACCGGGACACCGAGGCGTCACCGGGACTGCTCGAGATCGCGGGACAGGCCCAGCAGCTCATCCTGGCCGGCCTCGCTCCGGAAGATGTGGGGGCCCTGGCTGGGGAGCTGGCCGGGACGACCCTTCCGGCCCAGGTCACCGCTCAGCTGTGGCAGCGCAGCGGCGGCAACCCGTTCTTCGTCAGGGAGCTGATCAGGCTGCTCCTCGCGCAGGGCTCGTGGCACCAGCCGGCCCAGATCCCGGCCAGCGTCACGGAGACGCTGCGGCGCAGGCTAGCCCGGCTCTCCACCGAATGCGTCCATCTGCTGGAGTGGGCGGCCGTCGCGGGCCGCGACGTCGACGTCGCCCTGCTGGCGCACGGCGCCGCGGTCGGCCAGGAGCCTGCGGTGCTGAGCCTGCTCGACGAGGCCCGTCAGTCCGGCGTCATCGCGGGCGCCTCTCCGCCGCGGTTCACCCACGACCTCTACCGCGAGACCATCCTCGGCGGGCTCGGCGCGGCGACCAGGGCCGCGATCAACCTGTCGGTCGGCCGGGCGCTGCAAGCGAGATCCGGTCCGGCCGCGCGGGTTGCCACGCATCTGCTGGCCGCAGGACCGCAAGCGCGGCCGGACGCGCTGGAGTACTCACTCCTCGCCGCCCGGGAAGCCACCGCGCGCCTCGGACACGAGGATGCCTGCGCCTATTACCTGCGGGCGCTCGACATCATCTCCGAACGCGACATCTCCGAGCACAGCATCTCCGAGCCTGCGGCGGCCGGTGCCGGGGCCGCGAAGCGCGTTGAGATCCTGCTCGAGCTCGCCGCGTCACTGGAGCGCACCGGGCGCTCTGACCTGGCCGCGCAGCGGTTCGGTGAGGCTGCTGACGCCAGCCGGGCCGCGGCGGACGCGGTCGGGCTGGCGCGGGCCGCGCTGGGCATCCAGACGCTCGGATACAGGTCGGGAGCGCAGCCCGCCGTCCTGCTTGACCTGCTCCGCGAGGTCTCGCGGCGGCTGGAGGCGGACGGCGGGCCGCTGGCGCTGCGGTCCCGGGTGCTGGCGGCTCTCACCCGGACGCTCCGGCACGGATCGGACCGGCTGCCCGACGCCGAGATCACCCAGGTCGCACAGTTGGCCGCGCGGCTGGCGGCCGCCGCGAACGACGCGGGCGCCCTCGCGACGGCCAAGCTAGCGCTGCACGACGCGATGTGGGTTCCGGGGAGCGCGGCCGGACGGCTGCCTGTCATCGCGGAAATGCTTGCTGCGGCGCAGGCGAGCGGCGACGACGATCTCGTGGCCCAAGCGCGCCTGCTGCACGCCGCGGCCCTGCTGGAACTCGGTGACCCGGCGGGCCGGGACGAACTGCTCAGCTACGTCTCCCTGGCCGGCCGCCTGGGGCACGCCAGGGGCCGCTGGAGCGCGCTGACCCGGCAGGCTACCTTCGCCCAGCTGGCCGGCCGGGCCGAGGAGGCGGCGCGGCTCGGGGAGCAGGCGCTGGAACTCGGCCTGGCTATCGGCGAGCCGGACGCCATCGGCTGCTTCTGCACCTCCCGCAGTGCGCTGGCCGCCTTCGGGGTGACCGAGCCGCCGATCGAGATGGGCGAGGCCGACCCGTTGTGGCCGATGTTCCCGGTGCTGAAGGCCTGGCCCTACGCCGCTCGCGGCGAGGCCGCGGCGGCCGCCGCGGCGCTCGGCGATTTCAGCGTGCTGGACATCACCATGTGGACGGGCCTGGAGGCCCTCGCCGCGGCGGCTGTCGTCTTCGCGGTGGCGGGCTCCGATGCCCAGCGGCGCTGGGTGTACGCAAGGCTCCGCCCGTACGCCGGAACCCATGTGGTCGTCGGTGGCTGCGCGTCCTATCACGCCGCCGTGGACCACCACCTGGGCGCGCTCGCGGCCTCGCTCGGAGACACCGCAGCGGCCGAGGTGCACTTCCGCAGCGCCGCGGCCATGCACGAGCGGCTCGGGGCCGCGGGCTGGGCCCGCCTGTCGGAGCAGGCCCTGGCCGGGCTGCAGGCCGTCCCCGCGGACCGGGCGGCTAGCGAAATGCGGCTGGTGAATGGCGTGCGGATGCTCTGCTTCGCGGGCAGGCAGGTCCAGCTGCCCGACACTAAGGGCCTCGGTGACATCGCGGCACTGGTCAGGGCGCGCGGAGCCGACGTCCACGTCCTCACCCTGGTCGGGCATCGTCTCGCCCGGATGGGTGCCGACCCGGTCCTGGACGAGCAGGCGAAGGCGGCGTACAGGGCACGGCTGGCGGCCTTGGCCAGGGACATCGAGGACGCCGAGGACGCGGGCGATCCTGAGCGAGCCGAGGCGCTTCGTTCCGAACGCGATGCACTTATCCGCGAGCTCACCGTGGCCGTCGGCCTGGGCCGCCGGGACCGCAAGCTCGGGGATGAGACCGAACGAGCCCGGAAGACCGTCAGCGCCCGGGTGCGAGACGCCGTAGCCAAGGTCGGGCAGGTACATCCCGAACTGGCCGATCACCTGCGCAGCTCGCTGCGGATGGGAACCTTGTGTTCATACGCGCCGGCGGATCCCGTGAACTGGAAGCTGAGCTGACCGGCCCGGCGAAACCCGCGTGAAACATGCGGGACTCATTATGGAGTATGGAAACCCGCCGTATTCAGGTCGGATGTGACTTCACCTACGCCGCCGCGATTCCCACTTCGGTGATCTTCCAGGTGACGCCGGCTGAATCGGCGCATGTCCTGGTCAAGGACGGGCAGTGGGCGTCCGAGCCGGACATGGCCATCCGCGGCTACACCGACCTCTACGGCAACCCGTGCCTGCGCACGGTGCTGCCGGCGGGCCGGTCGAGCTTCCGGTACCAGGCCACCGCGACGGTACCCGACGCCACCGAGGAGGCCGACGAGGATGCCCCCGAATGCGCGCCCGACGATCTCCCCGACGACACCTTGATCTACACCTTGCCGAGCCGGTACTGCCTGCCGGACGTGCTCGGCGACGAGGCCTGGTCCCGGTTCGGCGGGCTGGCGCCCGGGTACCGCCGGGTGCAGGCCATCTGCGACTACGTGCACGGCCACCTCACCTTCCAGTACGGCAGTTCGACCGCGCTGTCCAGCGCCGCCGACGTCAACCAGGCCGGCCGCGGGGTATGCCGTGACTTCACCCACCTCGCGATCTCGTTCTGCCGGGCGCTGAACATCCCCGCCCGGTACGTGTTCGGCTACCTGCCCGACATGGATGTCCCGCCGGACCCGGCGCCGATGGACTTCGCCGCCTGGATGGAGGTCTGGCTCGCCGACCGGTGGTGGACCTTCGATCCTCGCAACAACACCAGGCGCAAAGGCCGTATCCTGATCGGCCTGGGGCGGGATGCCTCCGATGTCGCGATGGCCACCACGTTCGGCGGCCCGCAGCTCGAGTCCATGCTGGTCCAGGCCGAGGAGGTCACGTGAACCTCGATCCATCGGTGCTGCACGCCCCGGTGCTCGATCACCGCGGGCTCGATCTGGCCGCCGCCCGGCGGGTCAGTTACATCCTGGAGCAGAGCTTCCGCTACGAGTACGACGCGCCGGTCGAGTCGCTGCGGCAGCGGCTGGTCATCGTGCCTCCGGTCCGGCACGGCAACCAGTACCTGCGCGCGCATCGTCTCCAGGTGACCGGGGCGAAGGTGCGGCGCCGTGTCCGCCGCGACGCGGCCGGCAACGTCGTCGCCTGGCTGAAAGCCGACCACGTGCCCGAGGCGATCGAGTTCCGGCTGGCCGCGGTGCTCGAACGGGTCCGCGACGACGGCCCCGCCGTGCTCCCGGCCGCCGCCCTGCACAGCCCGCGCCTGCTCCGGCCGACCCGGCTCACGGCCCCCGGCGAGCGGCTGCGCGCACTGGCGGCGGACATCGCCACCGGTGCCGGTGCTGGTCCCGAGGACCCGGCCGGTCCCGAGGACCTGGCCGAGCGGATCTGTGCCGCCGTGTCCGCGGCGATCACCTACGAGTACGGCATCACCTCGGTGACCACGACCGCGGCCGAGGCGCTGGCCTGCGGGCGGGGTGTCTGCCAGGACTTCGCGCACGTGATGCTGGCCCTGTGCCACATCCTGCGGTTGCCGGCCAGGTACGTGTCCGGCCATCTGCTCGGCCAGGGCGGCACCCACGCCTGGACCGAGGTCATCGTGCCCCGCGACGGCCGGGCCGAGGCCGTCGCCTTCGATCCGTGCAACGGCCGCCGCACCGACAGCGGTTACGTCACCGTCGCCACCGGCCGCGACTACGCCGACGTCGCCCCCGCCTCCGGCTCCTACGTCGGCGCCTCCCCGGGCCGCCTTACCGCCGCCCGCCGCGTCGCCGTCCTGTCCGCCGCCTGACCGCCTTTCCCGGTAAATCGGGATACGACCCTTCTGTCGCCTGGCGTTCCGTTAGTGTGACGACTGGCCGCGCCCCAGCGACCCCAGGAGGGGAGCGGATGGTGCAGGACGTCAGCGAGATGAAGCGCAGCCTGGACTGGCTGGTCACCGACTTCACCGAACGGGTCGCGGACGTCGCGCACGCGGTCGTGGTATCGTCCGGCGCGGTGCCGGTGGCGGTGTCGAACGACATCCCGGCCGGTCACGCCGAACAGCTGTGCGCCATTGCCTCCGGGCTGACCGGCCTGGCGGACGGCGCGGCCCGGCTGTCCGACGGCGGGCTGGTGATCCAGGCCCTGATCGAGTCCGAACGCGGCCTGATGGTGGTCAAGGCGGTCAGCGGCGAAGCCAGCCTGGCCGTGCTCGCCGCACGGGACTGCGACCGGGACCTCGTCGCCTACGAGATGACCCTGCTGGCCGAGGCGGTCGGCGACATCCTCACCCCCGCCGCCCGGACCTAGCACTGGTTTCCGCACTGGTGACCATGCCGAGGGCCAGGTCGGCATAGAACTCGCCGAGCTGCTCGGGTGAGTCGGGTCCGTCCGTCCGGTACCACCGGACCAAGTCGACGCCCAGCGAGAGAATGGCGCGGACGACGCGGTGCACATCGACGGCGGCGAATGTTCCCTCGGCCATTCCGCCGATCACGGCCTGACGGAAGATGTCCGTGGACTGCCTGCGCAGCTGCAGTATTTCCGCGTAGTGCTCGGGCGTGAGCGCGGCCAGCTCGTACTGGCTGACCCGCCCCGCGACGTGATGGTGCGCGTGCCAGGCGACGAACCGCGCGACCAGCGATCTCAGATACGAGACCGCGTTCGCGTCGGCGTCCGCTTCCTGCAGGGTTTCCAGTGAGCTCACGTGCCCGGTCCGGATGATCTCGAACAGCAAGTGCTCTTTCGACGGGAAGTGCACGTACAGCGCACCGGGCGACAACCCGATGGCAGCGGTGATATCCCTGGTCGTGGTCGCGTGGAAGCCGTTCGACGCGAAACAGCGCACGCCCGCTGTCAGCAGGCTCCGGGCGACTTCGCCCCGCTGGCCGTCCCAGAGCTGCGCCGACCTGTCCGGCAGGCGAGGCGAGAGCGCGCGCTCGCTACCGGACCGGGGCACCGGAACACCTGCCGCCCATCGCCGTCCTGCCTTTCGCTGTCCGCGCCGTACCCCGGCGACGTGTGCGGCACCTTGCCGACGCGGTGCCACCAAGCGTACGGTTCTGAGATAACTAACTATGCGCTTAGTTAGCTCGCACGGCTCAATGCCGGCCTCCGAACGACCGGCGACACCGTCGAAAGGAGGGCACCCGATGGAGGTGTCATGCGCGTTCCCGACCGCCCTGGACTCTCCTGACAACATCGCGCTGGCCGAGCGGCTCGGCTATCACCGGGCCTGGATCTACGACACGCCCCAGCAGAGCCCCGACGTCTGGATGACGCTGGCGCTGGCCGCGCAACGCACCGAGCGCATCGGGCTTGGCCCCGGGGTGCTGGTGCCGAGCCTGCGTCATCCCATGGTCAACGCAGCGGCCACCGCCACGCTGTGCGCGCTCGCGCCCGGCCGGGTCGCGGTCTCCTTCGGGACCGGGTTCACCGGGCGCCGGGCGATGGGCTATCCCGCCATCTCCTGGGCGTTCATGGATTCCTATATCCGCGCCTACCGGGCCCTGCTCCGCGGCGAAGTGGTGGAGTGGGAAGGCGCCCGCATGCGGATGATGCACCCGGACGGGCACGCGCCCGCGCGTCCGGTCGAGGTGCCGGTCCTGATCGCCGCCCTCGGCCCCAAGGGCAACAAGGTCGCTGGTGAACTTGGCGACGGCCTGTTCGCCACCCTGGCGATGCCGGAATTCATGACGGACTACTCGTGGACCGCCTTTCTCGCCTGGGGCACGGTACTCGACGAGGGGGAGCCGGACGACTCCGCGCACGCCCGTTCGGCCGCTGGTCCTGGCTGGGCGCTGTCGCTGCACGGCGCCTACGAGTTCGGCGGCCCCGACGCCGTGCGCGCTCTCCCGCACGGGGACGAGTGGCTCCGGGTCGTCGAGCAGGCACCGAAGAATGAGCGCCACCTCGCCGTCCACTCCGGTCACTGCGTGGAGCTCAACGCCGCCGACGAGGCCTGCTGGCGGGCCGGCGGCAGCAGCACGCTCCGGGACGTCACGCTGAGCGGGACCCGGGACCAGCTCCGGCAGACCCTCGCGGGCTACAGTTCCCGTGGTGTCACCGAAGTCGTCTTCCAGCCGTGCGGACCCGATATCCGGTCCGAGCTAGAGCGCTTCCTCGATGCGGCCCGCGGGTAGGTCGCCTTCACCGTCTAGGAGGATGCATGAGCCGCGAGATCAGCACCATCGTCACCGGCATGTCGTACCTGGAAGGGCCTCGCTGGCATGACCAGCGGATCTGGTTCTCCGATTTCTATACCGGCCGCGTGTACTCGGCGGCCGAGGACGGCAGTGATCTCCGGACCGAGGCCGAGGTTCCCCAGCAGCCCTCGGGTCTCGGCTGGCTTCCGGACGGCCGCCTGCTGATCGTCTCCATGCGTGACGGCCGCCTGCTGCGCCGCGAGGCCGACGGCACCCTCGCCTGTCACGCCGACCTGTCGGGTTACCTCGGCGGTCACCTGAATGACATGGTGGTCGACGCCCAGGGCCGGGTTTTCGTGGGCGAGTTCGGTTTCGACCTCATGAGCGGGGCCGACCTCACGCCGGCCGGCCTGCTGCGGGTCGATCCCGACGGGACCGTCACCCAGGTTGCCGAGGACCTGTGGTTCCCCAACGGCAGCGTGATCACCGAGGACGGCACGCTGCTGGTGGACGAGACCTTCGGCAACCGCGTCACCGCCTTCGACATCGCCGCCGACGGCACCCTGGCCAACCGCCGCACCTGGGCGAAGTTCGGGGAACTGCCGAGCGACCGCGAACTCGGGAAGATGCTCGGCCAGGTCGTCGTCGCTCCCGACGGCTGCTGCCTGGACGCGGACGGGGCGATGTGGATCGCCGACGGCCTCAACGGCCGGGTCATCCGGGTGCGCCAGGGCGGCGAGATCGCCGAGGAAATCCAGCCCGGCACCGGCGTATTCGCCTGCATGCTCGGTGGCGCCGACGGCCGCACCCTGTTCATCTGCACCGCCCCTGACTTCCAGGAGGAAGCGCGCAAGAACGCTCGCGAGGCCAACCTGGTGGCCGCCCGTGTCGACACCCCCCGGGCAGGCCTGCCCTGACCCGGGCCGCTTACCGCACCACCCGGAATGTCAGGTCGTCGGTCGCCGCGTCGAAGATCCAGTCGTGCAGCATCCCGGCACCGTCGCCGAACGGGTTCTCGCGACTGTCATTCGGGCCGGTGACGTACCCGTCGAGCGAGGCGGACATGTCGCAGATCACCAGAGTGATGGCTCCTTCCTCTCCGTGCGGCCCCGGCCGGCCTGACCAGTTCTGTCACTTACACAGACGGCCCCAGCGTCACTTCCTCATCGGTCAGTCGCATCGCGAGCAGCATGCCCGGCCAGTCCCCGGCCGGGAGCCCGACCGTGAACTCCCGGACCCGCGAGAAGCCGTACCTCTCGTAGACGCGCACCAGCGAACCGTCCTCGCCCGTCCAGCAGTCAACGCGGATCAAGCCGATGCCGCGCGCCGCCGCCTCCTGCTTCGTGCGCCCGATCAGGGCGGCACCGACGCCCCGGCCGCTGTGCCGGCGCGAGACCAGCAGGAGGTTGACGTACAGTTCCCGCTCGGCGACCGCGGGGACGTACGCCGGCGGGACCTCGG
>JAJKHX010000502.1 GCA_021154785.1 Nocardiopsis sp. | reverse complement strand
GCCCGGCCAGCCGCACCGACACGCTCTCGGTCCGCTGCCGGCTGGCGGAGTCGCGGGCCGACTTGACGGCCAGGCCCGCCCCGGCCAGGACCGCGATGAGCAGCAGCACCAGGACGCCGGCCAGCGCCCGGCGGCCCCACCGGCCCCGCGTGCCCGCCCGGCTGCTGGCCCGGAGGAACTCCGTCTCGGCGGCGGGCAGCGCCGGGTACCGGCCCGGGTCCGCCGCCCAGACCCGCGCCGCCTCCCGGGCCGCGGCGAGCTGGACGCCCCGGTACAGCCGCGCCGGGTCCTTGCCGTCCTGCCGCCACTGCACGGTGTCCTGCGCCAGCCGCCCGTACAGGACCAGGCTGGACTGGTCTTCCGCCAGCCAGCCGCGCAGCCGGGGCCACGCTTCCAGCAGCACGTCGTGCGCGAGCTCGGCCGTCTCGGTGTCCATCATGACCAGGCGGCCCCGGGCGAACGCGTCGAGCACCGCGCTGGCGTCGGCCCGCTGGCCCTTCGGCAGGCCCGCGCGCAGCTCGGCCAGGGAAACCCGGCGCCGGGCGGGCCTGCCGTCCTGGCCCGCGGCGGTCATCCGCCTGAGCAGGTCCCGGGTGAGCTCCAGCTGCTTGTCCGGCAGCTGGCGGTAGACCGCCTCGGCGCCGGTCTCGACCGCCCCGGCGACCCGGCCCGCGCGCTCGTAGCCGGCCCTGGTAAGCTCCTCGCCGTCGCGGTTCTCCCAGGTCAGGGCCAGAGCCTGGGAGACTAGCGGGAGCACCGGGCCCGGTCCGGCCGCGTGCGCGTCGGCCGTGATGGTCTCAATGAGAGCGCTCTCAACGCGCACCCCGCTCGCCTGCGCCGGACCGGCGATCGCCTGCCGCAGGCCGGCCTGCGGCATCGGGCCGACCACCAGCTGGTCGTGCTCCATGGCCTGGACCAGCTGGCTATAAGCGGCACAGCGGTCCCAGTGGTCCCCGCGGACCGCGATCACGACCCGGGCCGGGGCCTCGCCCCGCAGTCCGGCCGGGCGGGTCGCCGCGGCGCCGACCGCGTCGATGAACGCCGTCCGCTCCCGCCTCTCGTCCGGGCCGTCCGCCGCGAAGACCTGCTCGAACTGGTCGATGATCAGCACCAGCCGGGCGGCGTCGCCCGCCGCCCGGGTGATCTCGCGGATCAGCTGGTGCGCCTCGCCCGGCGCGGCGGCCAGCCGCTGCCAGATATCGGCGGGATCCCGCCCGTCTAGCCGCGCCAGCGCGGCCGCCAGGTCGGCCAGCGGGCGCGCGGTCACGGTCAGGCTGATCACCGGCCAGGCCGACGAGCCGGGCACCTGGACGCCCCGGGCCAGCGCGGGCACCAGCCCGGCCTGCAGCAGCGAGGTCTTGCCGGCCCCCGACGCCCCGGTGACCATGACCATCCCGGTCCCGGCCAGCTTGCCCGTCAGCTCCGCGACGAGCCGTTCCCGGCCGCGGAACACCGCCTCGTGCGCCTGGTCGTAGGGGAGCAGCCCACGGTACGGGCAGCCGGTCCAGCCGGCGCCCGCATCCCCGGGCCCGGCCGGGTCCGGCTGCCACTGGCGGGCCCGCTGCTCGATGACCGCGAGTTGCTCGCGGATCAGGCGGACGTCGGCCGCCTGCCGTCCGGTCTGCAGGCTGGCCGCCCGGAGCTCGGTGCCCTGGCCGCCCAGGCTGTCCTGGATCTCCCCGGCCGCGCGGGCCAGGTCGGCCAGCATGAAGGCCATGTCGCCGAACTCGGAGCTCAGCGCCTCGAACGCGGTGAGTACCTCGTGCTCGAGCTCGGTATCGCCGATCTCGATCGCGGCGCGGAACACCGTGCCGCCCGCGTCGATCTCCCGCAGCACCATCGCGATGTCCGAACGCAGTTCGGCGGCGCGCTCGTCGCGCGCGGCGAGGGCCTGCCCGATGCCCCGGCTGATCTCCGACTCCAGGCGCCGGCTCAGGTCCTGCTGCGCGCTCAGGTCCTGCCCATCCCCGGCCATGGGGGCCGAACGAGCGAGGTGATCCGCCTCCTCCAGCACGCTTGCCAGCGCATCGGCCCCGATCGTGGCGAGCACGCCCATCCGCGGCCCGGTGACCGCGGTCGCGGCGCCGGCGCCGGCGTCGGCGAGAGCGGGCCCGAAGGCCGCCGCGCACAGCACCGGCAGCATCGCGGAGCCGCCGCCGTCACGCAGGTCCTGACGGCCGCTGCGCGCGCTCCGCAGCAGCCAGCTGCGGATCCCGGCCCGGAGGCGCTCAACCTCCTCAAAGTCCCCCACCAGGATCCCCCTACACAGGCGTAACACCCCAAGACGGGCGCAGCCTAGCCGGCCGGGCGATTCCGGGCAGCTTTTTGCGGTCAGCCGGCCCGGTCGCCGCGGACGGCTGCCCGCGTCTCCGGGTCGAGCACCTGGAGCAGGTCGAGGATGACCAGCGCGCAGGCCACCAGCGTGATGACGAGCGCGCCGAGGCCGCCCTGCCAGCGTGACAGCACCTCCCGACGATAGCGGCTAGCGGCCCCAGCGCAGGATCAGCGGGTCCTGCCGCACCGCCAGCTCGAGCAGGCCGCGACGGGTCCGGGGCGAGACTGGCCCGAGCGGCGCGCGGGTGCCGTCCCAGGCGATGATGCCGCCCTCGGCCAGCAGGATCTTCTGCGCGCGCAGGCCGCACTGGCGGTTCTCGAAGTGGATGAGCGGCAGCAGGGCTTCCCACGCGCCCGCCGCGCCGTCCCGGTCGCCCGAGCGGTAGCGGCGGACGATCTGGCCGAGTTCGGCCGGGACCGTCGAGCTCGGCATGGTGCCGGTGGCCCCGGCGTCCAGGTCCGGGATCAAGGTGACCGACTCCTCGCCGTCGAAAGGCCCCGGCAGGCGGTCACCCAGGGCGCTGACCAGCGCGTGCAGCTTGTCCGCGGCCTGCGCCACCTCGATCTTGGCGTACTGGACCCGGGGTACCTGCCGGACCAGGTCGATCAGCACGCTCACCGGCAGGGGCGTCGATGACAACGGCGCGTCCTGCACCATGACCGGGATGTCGATCGCGTCCGCCACCTGCCCGAAGTACCCGATCACGGCGGGCCCGGGCACCGTGAGGGTGGCCCCGAAGAAGGGCGGCATGACCATGACCATCGCCGCGCCCATATCCTGCGCGGCGCGGCTCCGCGCGGCCGTCACCCGGGCGCTGTAATGGCTGGTGGTGACGATCACCGGCAGCCGTCCGGCCACGTGTTCCAGCAGCGTCCGGGCGATCGTGTCGCGTTCGCCGTCGGTCAGCGAGAACTGCTCGGAGTAGTTGGCCAGCAGGCACAGCCCGTCGACCTCCGCGTCCAGCAGGTAGTCCACCACGCGGACCGTGCCGTCCAGGTCAACGGTCTCGTCGTCGCGGAAGATCGTCGGCACGACCGGCACCACGCCGGCCAGGACAGCAGCCATCTCAGCGTTCTCCCGGTGATTTCACCCTTCGCAGGCTACAGTGCCTCCGGGCTACAGGCGGGAGGTGAGCTCGGCCACGATGTCCGCCGCCGGCTGCGACTTCCCCGCGAGCGCGACGCTCTGCCCGGCCCACATCGAGAGCGCCTCGATGTCACCGGTCGTCCCGGTCATCGGCGGGGCCGGCTCGTACCGGACGATCGCCTCGCCGGAGGCGAAGTGCGCGATGACGTCGCCCTGGCCGGGCCGCTGCGCGAGCGGGGGACAGCCCGCGGCCTGCCACCCGTCGGCGGTCGAGTTGCGGAGCGCGCGGTGCGGAGAGTCGGGCCACCCGACCGAGTACAGGTTGGCGTACCGCTGCGCGTCGGTCTCGGCCGCGGCTATCAGCCGGCTGCGGTAGTCCTCGTGGATCGGCATCTCCTGCGCCAGCAGGAACCGCGTGCCCAGCCACGCGGCCTGGGCGCCCAGGGCGAGTACCGCGGCGACGCCGCGGCCGTCACCGATCCCGCCCGCCGCGATCACCGGCACCGGCGCCACCGCGTCCACCACCGCGGGCACCAGCGGAAGCGTCGCGATGGTGCCCCACCCGTGCCCGCCCGCCTCCCAGCCCTGCGCCACGATCACGTCCACGCCGGACGCGACGGCCCGCCGTGCTTCCTCGGCCGTGCCGACCGTGTGCAGGACAACGCCCCCGGCGTCGTGGACCTGCTCGACGTAGCCGCCGGGATCACCCATGAAGAACGACACGATCCGCAAGCCGGCCTCGAGGGCCTGGTCCAGGCGGCGATGCCGGTCCTCGGTCAGGACGAGGTTGCCGCCGAACGGCCGCGGGGTCAGCTCGGCCGTCTCCCGGACCGCCGCTCCGACGTCGCCGGACCACGTCAGCGTCAGCATGCCGAGCGCGCCGGCGTCCGAAACCGCCGCCGCCAGCCGGGGAACCGAGACCATGGGGGCCAGGACGATCGGCTGCTCGATCCCGAGCAGCTCGCATACCGGCGTGGTCACCGCGTTCACCCCTGCGGGGCCTGGTCGTCATACGACGCCGGCACCGACCCGGGGGA
This sequence comes from Nocardiopsis sp., assembly GCA_021154785.1. GTDB lineage: Bacteria > Actinomycetota > Actinomycetes > Streptosporangiales > Streptosporangiaceae > Palsa-504. Next base: position 2,768 of record JAJKHX010000502.1, on the reverse strand, counting down.
GCGCCGGTCCCAGCCGTGGAACTTGGAGTAGTCACCCGCGTCCCACGCTTCGCGCAGGCCCGGCGTGCTCAGATCCCAGTCCGGGCGGATCTCGCTGGTGGCGGCCCGCAGGTCACGCCACAGGTCGTAGAACGACGGGCGGCCCCAGAACCAGTAGCCGTTCCAGACGCTGTGAACGACCAGCCCCGGCTTGAGCACCAGGGTGTGCGGGATCATCGGGTTGTGATCGGGGTCGGTGTACTCGGCGATGTCGAGATCCTGCTGCACGGTCCGGCCGGGATCGGACAGGAAGGTCCACTGGGCGCCCACCGACGCGCGGAACTCCTGCAGGGTGTGATGGTCGTCGGTGGTGATGGTGGCGACCTGGGCGTAGCCCACCGCGATCTTCGGGTAGCTGGCCGCCAGCTCGAGGTGCTGCTGGTGCTCCTTCGGGCAGTAGTTGCCGCGCGCCAGGGTAAGGATCAGCGGATCACGGCCCTGAAGCTCGCTGAGCTTACGTACCGTGCTGGTGTGGTCCGGGAGTGCATAGTCAGGGAAGATGCCGCCAGGCCTGATGTCAGGACGCATGGGTCCCATGCTCCCACCCGGAGCCGTCCCGTCGCGCCCGTGAACACCCTGGCCGGTACCCTGGCGGCCCGGGGGCGCCCGCCCGCCGCCGGAGCGGCCGGCCGTTACTATCGGCTGATGAGTGACGAGCTGTTCGTCCCCGCGGATTTCGCCGTACCCGGCGGCCTGGCGGCCGGGCCGTTCCGGCTGGAACCACTCGGGCCCCAGCACAACGCCGCGGACTACGCCGCCTGGACGTCCAGCCTGGACCACATCCAGGCGACCCCGGGATTCGCCGGCTGGGGCTGGCCTCATCCGATGAGCCTGGCCGACAATCTCGGCGACCTCGAACGCCATGCCCAGGATTTCGCGGACCGCCGCGGGTTCACCTACACCGTGCTCAGCACGAGCGGCGGCGATGTCATCGGCTGCGTGTACATCTACCCGCGGCCGGGCGAGCGCCCCGAGGGTGAAGGCGCGGCGGGTGACGGCGGCACGGGCAACGGCACGGGCGGACGGCCGGCGCGGGTCAGGTCCTGGGTCCGCGCCGACCACGCGGACCTTGACCCGGTGCTCTACCGCACGGTCCTGGCCTGGCTGCACAGCGACTGGCCGTTCCCCTCGATCGACTACGCCCCGCGCCCGTGACCACCTCAGCTCAGCTGGCTGACCCGCCGGCCACCTGGCAGGAGCACTGGTTCGACCACCGCCAGCTGCTCCGGCTCTACCATCACGACGAGCACTGCGCGATCTACACCGACCCCGACGTGCGCCGCGCCGAGATCGCGTGGCTGCCCGGGTTCATCAACGCGACCTGGCAGTACTCCAAGGCCACCTACGGCGACGCGTTCGGTCCCGACCCGCGCATCTACTCCGTCCACCACGCCGGGCGGCACGGCGGCGGCCACGCGGGCTACTACGTCAGCCCGGTCCACGACCACCACAATGTCAGCGACTGCGGGCTGGAGAGCTGGCACGAGAGCGTCACCCTGGCCCGCGAGCTGCCCGCGCACGAGATCGGGCATTCGGTGGAGAGCGCCAACAACGGCACCCACGGCTCGCCGGCGTACGAGATCTGGGGCGACAGCAAGTGGGCCGAGTTCTACATCTATGACCTCTACACCGCGCTGGGCATGGACCGCGAGGCCAAGGACGTCTACCGCCGGTTCACCCGCAACGCCGACGATTTCCCCCGGCGGCGGACCCGCTGGTTCCGCGACTGGTTCTACCCGCTGTGGCGCGACTGCGGCCAGGCGCAGGTCATGAACAGGTTCTTCCGGGACCTGGCCCGGTACTTCCCGCGCGACGCCGACGGGACCTACACGAGGCGGATGAACTGGGGCGAGTACGTCCACTTCACCAGCGGCGCCGCGGCCGCTGACCTCAGCGGCCAGGCCGCCCGTGCCTTCGGCTGGCCCCGCGAGTGGGCCAGCCAGCTCGAGCGCGCCCGCGAGCAGTTCCCCGGCATCACCTACTGACGGCCAGGCCGGGCGGCTACTTATGAGTAGCACGGAATCCGGTTGAGTATCAGCGCGGATGCCGGGCCGGCCGCCCGCCGCGAGGCTGAGAACCATGCTGAGTCCACTCCCGTTCGTCCTCGTCGTGGCCATAGGCCTGATCGTCGGCAGCTTCTACTACTGGGCGCGGCGGCAGGGACTGCTCGCCGCCGGACCTGCCGCCGGCGGAGAACAGGGCCGGCCGCGCGTCTCGCTGCTGACCGAAGCGGTGGCCTACGTCGGTGCCGTCCTGCTCCTGGCCGGCGGCATCGCCGCGGTCGGCCGCCGGTGGGACGAGCTCGGCGGCTGGGGGCGCGCCGGCGTCCTGGCCGGCGCCGGCGTCCTCTTCCTCGCGGCTGGCATCCTCGTGCGCCGTGCCAGCGAGCCCGCGCTCCAGCGGCTGGCCGGGGTGATGGGGTTCCTCTCCGCTGTGGCGGGTGCGCCGGCACGCGTCGCAGAACGCCGCCCTGTTCGCGGGGCTGGTCATCGCCATCTGCGGCACCATCGCGACCGGCGCGGGCGGACCCGGGCCAGTTCCGGCGCTGGCCTACGCTCTGTCGCTGTGGGGGTTCGGCCTGGGCTGGTCGTGGCTTGGATGGCGCCGGTACGTTGAGCCGGTCTGGGTGACCATGCCGTGCGGGGTCATCCTGGCCCTGGCCGCCCCGGGCCTCGCCGCCGGGGAACATGGCTGCCTGTACGCCATCGGCATCGCCACGGCGGCCGCCG
>JAJKHX010000501.1 GCA_021154785.1 Nocardiopsis sp. | reverse complement strand
GTAGTACTCGCTGACGCGGCGCTTGGAATCGATGAAGTCGCGGGCCAGGGCGCGGGGCGCCCCGCGGTCCTTCGGGTTGAGCGCCCAGGCCTCGCCTCGCCGCATCGCCTCGTACCGGTTGACCCGGCTGGCGCGCGCCTTGTCCTTGTCTTCCTTGGTCCGCGGCCCGGCGGGCGCCCGCGACGTGCCGGTGATCGGCGTGCGGCGGCCGGCCTCGGCCACGCTGCGCTTGGGCGTGGGCCGCCCCTTGGCGGCCTCTGCCCTCGAGCGGGGGGCCGGGGGGGTAGTCCCCCCCGGACGGGCATTACGGGTCTTGGTGTCGGCCGGGTCGTCCGGGCTCTGCGCGCCCGGGGAATCCTGGGCCGTGCCATCGGTCGCCCCGGCGCTACGGCGTCGGAACACGGCCTCAGCATAACGGGGGGAGCGGGGGGTCGTCCCCCCGGAGGCAGCAGAGCTTAACCAAAGGCGGGGCTAGCGCCACCTTTGGCGCGGAGGCCGACATGGTAGCTCGCAACGCGGCAGACCGCGTAGGGTGGAATCCGACTAGTCGCACGGGCTCGTCCGCCGTCTAGCCGGTCGCCCGGCCATGATTTCCCGGTCCCGGGCACGGCCTGGTGGTGGCGAAGAAGTTAATGAAGGGGACGGCCGCGCGTATGGGCGTGATGAAGCGAGTACAACTGGTCTTCAAGGCCAAGGCCAATAAGGCCCTGGACAAGATGGAAGACCCTCGTGAGACCCTGGACTACTCCTACCAGCGGCAGCTCGAGTTGCTGACGAAGGTCCGCCGTGGGGTCGCGGATGTCGCCACGTCGCGCAAGCGCGTCGAGCTGCAGATGAACCAGCTCCAGCAGTCCTCGAACAAGCTCGAGGACCAGGCGCGCAAGGCGCTCGGGATGGGCCGCGAGGACCTCGCCCGGAACGCGCTCGAGCGCAAGGCGTCGGCGCAGGGCCAGCTGAACGAACTGCAGGCGCAGTACGCCCAGCTGCAGGCCGAGGAGGAGAAGCTGACGGTCGCCTCCCAGCGGCTGCAGTCCAAGGTGGACGCCTTCCGTACCAGGAAGGAGACCATCAAGGCCACCTACACCGCGGCCGAGGCCCAGACCAGGATCAACGAGGCGTTCTCCGGCATCTCCGAGGAGATGGGCGACGTCGGCATGGCGATCCAGCGGGCCGAGGACAAGACGGCCCAGATGCAGGCGCGCGCGGGCGCGATCGACGAGCTGATGGCTTCCGGCGCGCTCGATGATGCCGTCGGCGGCCGCCGCGACGACATCCAGAGCGAGCTCGACATGATTTCCGCCAGCAGCGACGTCGAGAACGAGCTGAGCAGGCTCAAGGGCGAGATCGCCACGAGCGCCCCCAAGCAGCTCGAGGGGTCCAACGGCACCGTCCAGGCGCAGGCTCACCCGGCCAGCGTGCCGGCGACCGAGCTGCCCGCCGCCGAGCCGCAGGACGGTGCGCCGTGATCGTCAGGATCCTCGGTGAGGGCCAGTTCAACGTGGACGAGGCCGCCACCGGCGAGCTGAACAAGCTGGACACCCAGCTCGAGGCGGCGGTCGAGCGCGGCGACGAGGCCGCGTTCACCGCCGCCCTGCACGGCTTGCTCGACCAGGTCCGCGCGCTCGGCTCACCGGTGCCCTCGGACACCCTCGAGCCGTCGGACCTGATCCTGCCGTCCCCGGATTCGAGCATGGACGAGGTCCGCAAGCTGCTCACCGACGATGGTCTCATCCCGGGCTGACAGCAGGATTCAACCCGCAGCGTACTCGCGGGTAACATTCAGCTGGCGTACAGCGTTGTACGGGTAGCTTTGCATTAGGGGAAAAAGGCTTCTGGCTCCCGGCGGCACAACCGGCCGGGGCCGAACGGAGGTGGCGCCATGGCGGCGCGGACCAGGTATGCGCCCGACCGGGGACTCACGGTGCGGATGACCGCGACCATGTTCTTGCTCGGGCTGGTATTCGTCGCGTTCGTGGCCGCGATCATCGGTATCGGGACCGCGTACGGCGCGTCCAGTACCGCGATCGTGTTCTTCGCGGTGGTCCTGGGCGGGGGCTTCGCTATCGGATCGCTGTTCTACTCGGACAAGATCGCCCTGAGCACGGCGGGGGCGCACGAGGTCAGCGCGGATTCGCCGGATGAGGACGCCCGGCGGCTCCACGCCATCGTGGACCGGCTGTGCGCGCTGGCCGACATGCCCAAGCCGCGGGTCGCGATCGCCGAGACCGACATGCCGAACGCCTTCGCCACCGGCCGTAACGCCGACCACGCCGTGGTCTGCGCGACCCGGGGGATCATGCGCCGGCTGGACAACGATGAGCTCGAGGGCGTCCTCGCCCACGAGATGTCGCACGTGGCCCACAAGGACGTCCAGGTCATGACGATCGCGTCGTTCCTGGCCATCATCGCCGCGCTGCTGGTCAGGATCGCCTTCTACGGCGAGCTGTTCGGCGGCGGCCGTCGCGACAACAGCAACCAGAACGCCCTGCCGATCTTGCTGATCCTCATGGTGGTCAGCGCGGTCGTCTACGCCATCAGCTTCGTGCTGATCAGGCTGCTGTCCCGGTACCGCGAGCTGTCCGCCGACCGCAGCGGCGCACTGCTCACCGGCCAGCCCAGCAAGCTGGCGTCCGCGCTGGTCAAGGTCACCGGTGATATCGGCCGGATCCCGACCAGGGACCTGCGCACCGCGCAGCCGCTGAACGCGTTCTTCTTCGCGCCGGCGATGAGCCTGCACGGCGCCGGCGCCGGCCAGAGCAAGCTGGCCAACGCCTTCTCCACTCACCCGAGCCTCGAGCGCCGGCTGGCCGAGCTCGACAAGATCCAGCAGCAGCTCGGCGGGATCTCCGGCACCGGCCTCGAAAAGTAGCAAGGGACGTTCGTGGGCTTCCTCGACACGCTGCTCGGCCGGACCAAGCCGGTCCAGCCCAAGCTGGACGACCTGTTCGCGCTGCCGTCCGCGGCGGTCACGCTGGACGCGGGAGCCGGATTCAAGCCCACTGGATCCGGCTCGGTCTGCTTCCGCCCGGTCGAGGGCCGGTCCTTCTCTGACGTCCAGAAGGACGTGCAGGACCTGCTCAACTCCAGCGCGCACGCCGAGGGCGGCCTGCCGGTCGAGGCGGCCAAGGATAACTACGGCTTCACCTGGCTGGTCAGCTCGCGCATGTCGAACGAGCTCGAAGCGCTGGTCACCGACCTGCATGCGGTCAACTCCTCGCTGGTGGACAACGGCTTCGGGCCGCAGCTGCTCTGCACCCTGGTCGCCTTCCGGGACGAGCAGGCGCGCCGCCTCGCCCTCATCTACCTGTACAAGCGGGGCTCGTTCTACCCGTTCGCCCCGCTGGCCGGCGAGCGCCGCGACAACGCGCTCGAACTGCAGATGAAGAGCGTCATCGGCAGCGACCTGAAGTGGGAGCCGGACCTGGCCCGGTGGTTTCCCGTCTGGGGCGCTCCCGGTTTGTAAAAGGTTTGTGAGCCATACCTCAGCGGTGGCTGGAATGCGTCCGCAGCGCATATCGTTGGAATGCAGGTTGGAGCAACGCCATGGCCGCCATGGCGCGGTCCGTCAACCAGCGGCACATGAACTAGGCGGGAGTTAAAGTGACTGTTCAGCAAGAGGCCACGCAGGGGATCGTCCTGACCGAGGGCGCGGCGGGCAAGGTGAGCGCGCTGCTCGCGCAAGAGGGGCGCGACGACCTCAAGCTGCGTATCGCGGTACAGCCGGGCGGCTGCTCCGGGCTTCGCTACCAGCTCTACTTCGACGAGCGCGCCATCGACGGCGACATCGTCGCCGACTTCGGCGGCGTCCAGGTCGTGACCGACAAGATGAGCGCCCCGTACCTCATGGGCGCGACCATCGACTTCGTCGACACGATCGAGAAGCAGGGCTTCACGATCGACAACCCGAACGCGACGGGTTCCTGCGCCTGCGGCGACTCGTTCCACTAACGGCGGCCGGGGGGGATAAGGTAACGCCGTGCGTATCGCCGTAACGGGGTCGATCGCGACCGACCACCTGATGACGTTTCCCGGCAAGTTCACCGACCAGCTGATCGCGGACAAGCTCGACCGTGTCTCGCTGTCGTTCCTGGTCGATGATCTGGCCATCCGCCGCGGCGGAGTGGCGGCCAACATCGCCTTCGGGCTCGGCGTGCTCGGCCTGCGGCCGCTGCTCGTCGGCGGGGTCGGGGCCGACTTCGCGGACTACCGGCAGTGGCTGGAAAGTCACGGCGTCAGCACCGCGGGCGTGCGGGAGTCGCTGCTCAAGCACACCGCGCGCTTCGTCTGCACCACCGATGAGGACGGGAACCAGATCGGCTCGTTCTACGCGGGCGCGATGAGCGAGGACGCCGAGATCAAGCTCGCGCCGCTGGCGGCGGAGCACGGCGGCATCGACCTGGTGCTGATCGGGGCCGGGGATCCCATGGCCATGGTGGCGCAGACCGCGAACTGCCGCGAGGCCGGGCTGCCGTGGGCCGCCGACCCCTCGCAGCAGCTGGCCCGGATCCTGGGCGACGAGCAGATACGCTCGCTCGTCGACGGCGCGGACTACCTGTTCGGCAACGAGTACGAGGAAGCCCTGATCGAGCGCAAGTCCGGCTGGGGCGGCGCGGAGATGCTGGACCGGGTCGGTGTCAGGGTCACCACGCTCGGCCCCGGCGGCGCCCGGATCGACCGCAAGGGCGAGGCGCCGATCATGGTGCCCGCGGTGCCGGACGCCAAGCCCGTCGACCCCACCGGTTCGGGCGACGCGTTCCGTTCCGGCTTCCTGGCCGCCGTGGCCTGGGGCCTGGGGCTCGAGCGAGCCGCTCAGCTGGGCAACCTGATGGCCGTGCACGCCCTGGAGGCCACCGGCCCGCAGGAGTACACCCTCAAGTCCGGCCCGCTGTCCGACCGCTTCGCGGCGGCCTACGGCGACCCGGCGGCGGCTGAGGTCGCATCCCATCTGCCCGCCTGAGCCCATTTTCCGGCCGAACGAGCCGGGTTACCCGTCTGGGTGACCCGGCTCGTGATATTCCGGGTCCAACCCGAAGCGTGCGTGCGGCGTCTCCAGGCTGTAAAGGATTTCTTCCACAGGAGGCGTCATGAAACGCGCTTGGTCCGCCCTGGTTGTCTTGTGGAGCAGCAAGGCGGTCGGCCCGGGCGAGCACGCCTACACGAAGGGCCGTGCCGTCCTCGCGACCGGCCCGCTGATCTGCGCCGCGGCGCTGGCCGGCTGCGCGTCCTCGGGGACCAGCAGCCAGCCGCCCGCGGCCGGCTCCACCACAACCGTCACCGCCAGCCCGAGCGCCCCGGCCGCCAGCAGCAGCAATACCCCGGCCGTGGGGGCGCCGTCCTCGTCCTCGGCGGCGGGTTCGACGGCCTGCGCGACCAGCGCGCTGCAGGTCAAGCTAGGTGCCTCCGACGGCTACGCCGGCGGCGTCTACCAGGCCGTCGATTTCACCAACACCTCGGGCAGTTCGTGCACGCTGACCGGCTATCCGGGCGTCTCCCTGGTCTCCGGGCCGTCGCACCGGCAGATCGGCCTGGCCGCCAAGCGCAGCACCGCCGGCGCCCCGGCGGTGACTGTCACGCTGGGCCCGGGTGAGGTCGCCAACGCCGTGGTGCAGATCGTGGACGCGCTGAACTTCCCGAGCTCGACCTGCTCGCCCGCCAAGGCGGCGGACCTGAAGGTCTTCCCGCCCGGCCAGTTCACCGCCGTCTACCTGCCCGACACCTCCTACGGCTGCCGCAACTCCGTGCAGACCCTGTTCATCGCCCCCGTCCGCTCCGGCGCCAGCTCCCGGTAACCCGCCCCACCGCGGCGGTCGGCGGGCGGTAGCGTGGCGGGCATGGGAATTGCGGACGGGCTGGCGTCCGGATACCACGGGCCGCCGGCCTTGACCGTGGCCCGGGTGTTCACCGAGTGGACGCTGGACCCGCCGATGCTGGCGCTGGTGCTGCTCCTCGGCGGCGGCTACATCGCCGGGGCCCGCAGGCTGGGGGACTGGCCGGTGGCGCGGCGGATCTGGTTCCTCGGCCTCGGCCTGGGCTTCTGGGTCATCGCCACGATGTCCTTTATCGGCGCCTACCAGCACGTGCTGTTCTTCGCGCGGGCCATCCAGACGGTGCTGCTCGTCCTGGTGGCCCCGCTGTTCCTCGCCCTCGGCCGGCCGGTCAGCCTGTTCATCGCGGTCTTCCCGCGGGCGGGCGCGCGCCTGACGGCGATCATCACCTCGCGCCCGGCCCGGATCCTCACGTTCCCCGCGATCACCACGTTCGCGCTGGTGGCCGTGCCCTTCGTCATGTACTTCACGTCGTGGTACACGGCGGTGTTCGACAGCGCCGCGATCCGGGAGCTGACGTACCTGGCGCTGCTGGCGCCGGGCTTCGCGTTCTTCTGGACGCTGCTCCGCGTCGACCCGGTGCCGAAGGAGTACTCCTACGCGGTGTCGATGTGGATCACCGGCGCCGAGGTGATCGGCGACGCGTTCATCGGGCTCGCCATCATCGCCGACCAGAACCTGATCGGCGCGGCCTGGTACCACGCGCTGGCCCGGCCCTGGGGGCCCACCCTCCATCCGACGCGGCCAGGATCGACGCCGATCTGGACGCCAAGGACGCGGAACTCGCCCTGGCCGCGACGGCGACCGGGCACCAGCCAGCCGCTGACGAAGCCGAAAGCCCTGGTGGGAAGATGACCCGCGCTTCACCAGCCGGTTCAGGCCGACCTGAGGGCCGGCCCGGGCTCACAGCCTGCGCCGGATGAACAGGGCCCAGCCGCCCTGCGGAAGCTCCTGATGGGCGACGAACTCGTGCGCCTTCATCGTGCACCAGGACGGTATGTCGGTGTAGGCCGCCGGGTCGTCGGCGAGCACCGCGATCACCGCACCCAGGGGAACGTCCCGGATCTGCTCCGCGAGCATGATGATGGGGATCGGGCACTTGCGGCCCAGGGCGTCGATGACCAGGGCAGCGGCCGGCGGGGGAACGGAAACCTCAGCTCGTTCGGCCGCTGCGGAACGGACGGGTGCGGTCCCGGCGGCCGGCCGGTCCGTCTGGCCGCCCGCCGGGGCGCGCCCGAACAGGCGAGTCCGGCGGCCGGTCATGCTGTCCCCCCTGATCGCGAGCACACCCTCACCCTTTCCATCATGCCCGTCCCGGCGGGCGGTACGCTCGCGCCACGCAAAGATGACCCAAACATGTGGGGTCCTAGCTGCCTCGCCCGCGGCGCGCGATACTGTTTGCACGACACGTTGTAGCAGAACCGAGGAAGGCCCTCGCCTTGACTACCGATAACGCCGAACAGGGCTCCGGAAAGCCCCGTCCGGGCCGGTCCCGCGCCACGCGCGCGGCCGGTCTGACGGTCGCGCTCACCCTGCTGGTCCTCGGCCTTTCCGGGTGCACGAACAATACGTTCACCCGGATCGGATTCCCGCCCACGATCACCAGGCAGGGCGAGACCGTCCTGACGCTCTGGCAGGGATCCTGGATCGCGGCCTTCGCGGTGTGCGTGCTGATCTGGGGCCTGGTCCTGTGGGCGGTGGTCTTCCACCGCAAGCGCGGCGACAAGCTGCCGCCGCAGGCGCGCTACAACATGCCGATCGAGATCACGTACACGGCGGTGCCGTTCGTGCTGATCGCGGTGCTCTTCTACTTCACCGCGAAGGACGAGAACTACATCGATCACAACCCGGCCAGGCCGGCCGTCGAGGTGAACGTGCTCGGGCTCCAGTGGAGCTGGCAGTTCAACTACCCGCAGTACCGCGTGACCAGCACCGGGAACATGTACGGCGAGGGGCCGCTGCCGGTGCTGGAGATCCCCAAGGGGGAGACGGTCGAGTTCAACCTGACCTCGGAAGACGTCATCCATGCCTTCTGGGTGCCGCAGTTCCTGTTCAAGCGCGACGTCATCCCCGGCCACCCGAACCACTTCACGATCACCGCCACGCACACCGGGACCTTCACCGGGCACTGCAGCGAGCTGTGCGGCCTTTACCACGCCAAGATGCTGTTTACGCTCAAGGTCGTGACCCCGCAGCAGTTCCAGGCGTACATATCCGCCCAGAAGGCGGCGCAGAGTTCATCCGGGAGCACCCAGTGAGCACGATCGAACATCCGGCGCAGCCCGCGAACCCGGTCACTGCCTACGTCACCCCTCGTACCGGGCGCAAGGGCAACATCCTCGCGTCCTGGCTGTCCTCCACCGACCACAAGATCATCGGGCACCTGTACCTGATCACCTCGTTCTTCTTCTTCTGCTGTGCCGGGGTGATGGCGCTCCTCATCCGGATCCAGCTGCTCGGGCCGAGGCAGCACGTGATGTCCGAGCAGCAGTACAACGAGCTGTTCACCATGCACGGCACGCTCATGCTGCTGCTGTTCGCCACCCCGCTGTTCGTCGGGTTCGCGAACGAGCTGGTGCCGCTGCAGATCGGCGCACCCGACGTGGCGTTCCCGCGGCTCAACCTGCTGAGCTACTACATGTTCACGTTCGGCGGCCTGATCCTGATGGGCAGCTTCCTGGCCCCGGGCGGCTCGGCCGCCTTCGGCTGGTACGCCTACTCGCCGCTGACCAGCGCGATCTACTCGCCCGGTATCGGCGCCGACATGTGGATCATGGGCCTGGTGCTGTCCGGCCTGGGCACCATCTTGGGCGGGGTCAACTTCGTCACCACGATCTTCTGCATGCGCGCGCCCGGCATGACGATGTTCCGGATGCCGATGTTCACCTGGAACGCGCTGCTCACCTCGATGCTGGTGCTGATGGCTTTCCCGGTGCTGGCCGCCGCGCTGCTGGTGCTGGAGATCGACCGGCGCCTCGGCGCGCACGTCTTCGACGCCCAGAGCGGCGGCGCGATCATGTGGCAGAACCTGTTCTGGTTCTTCGGCCATCCCGAGGTCTACATCCTCGCGCTGCCGTTCTTCGGCATCGCCACCGAGATCATCCCGGTGTTCAGCCGCAAGCCGCTGTTCGGCTACAAGACGCTGATCGCGGCCACGATCGCGATCGCCGGCCTGTCGATGACCGTGTGGGCACACCACATGTTCACCACCGGCGCGGTGCTGCTGCCGTTCTTCTCGTTCATGACGTTCCTGATCGCGGTGCCCACCGGGGTGAAGTACTTCAACTGGATCGGCACCATGTGGAAGGGGCAGCTCACCTTCGAGCCGCCCATGCTGTACACGGTCGGCTTCCTGACCACGTTCGTCTTCGGCGGCGTCACCGGCATCATCCTGGCCTCGCCGCCGCTGGACTTCGCCGTCTCCGACAGCTACTTCGTGGTCGCGCACTTCCACTACGTGCTGGCCGGCACGGTGCTGTTCGAGATGTTCGCCGGCTTCTACTTCTGGTGGCCGAAGATGACCGGCACGATGCTGAACAGCCGGCTGGGCAAGGTCCAGTTCTGGGTCATGTTCATCGGCTTCAACCTGACGTTCCTGGTCCAGCACTGGACCGGCGTCGAGGGCCAGGTACGGCGCACCGCCATCTACCCCGGTCTGCCCGGGAACGTGACCACGCTCAACATCATCTCCAGTGTCGGGTCCTGGCTGCTCGCCCTGTCCGTGCTCATGTTCTTCTGGAACGTGTACATCACCTGGAAGCACGGGGTGAGGGTGACCGAGGAAGACCCGTGGGGCTACGCAAGCTCACTGGAGTGGGCGACCTCCTGCCCGCCGCCGCGGCATAACTTCTACCGGCTCCCGCGGATCCGGTCGGAGCGGCCCGCCTTCGAGGCGCATTACCCGGACATCAAGTGGGGCCGGGCCTCGCGCGGCGTCGAGCAGAAGATTCCGGCGGCGGCCATCGAGACCCGAGAGTAGGTATCCCAGATGAAGGTCGAAGGCTGGCTATTCCTCGGCTGCGGCATCTTCTTCGGCGGCGCGGACATCGTGTACTGGTACACCTCGAAGGAGGTGACGGGGACCGCGGCGCTCGCGTTCGCGGTCGGGCTGGCCTTGCTCACCGGCTTCTACGTGCTGTTCACCGGCCGCCGCCTGCCTAAGCGCCCGGAAGACGACAACGTCGGCGAGATCGAGCAGGGCACCGGCGAGATCGGCTTCTTCAGCCCGCACAGCTGGTGGCCACTGTGGATGGGGCTGGCCGCCGCGACCGCCTCGCTCGGCTTCGCCGTCGGCTGGTGGCTCTTCCTGATCGGGTGCCTGTTCACCATGGTCGCCGCGATCGGCTTCGTCTTCGAGTACTACCGCGGCAACTTCTCCCACTAGGCGCGCCCCGGGCTAACACCTCCCCCCGGGCTAGCTCTGACTGGTAGGCGATGATGACCAGCTGGATGCGGTCCCTGGCGTCCAGTTTGGTCAGCAGGTGGGCCACGTGGGTCTTGGCGGTGGCCGGGCTGATGGTCAGGGCTTCGGCGATCTCCGCGTTGGACAGCCCGCGGGCCACCATCGCGAGCACCTCGAACTCGCGCTCGGTCAGCACCCGCCGCAGCCGGTCCCGGGCCTGACCGCGGTCATCCTCAGCCGGCGTCCCGGCCCCGGGCCGTGGCCCGGGCTGATCTGGCGGGGGAGCGGTGCCCGGTGAGGTCCGGGCGAACTCGCCGATCAGGCGCCGGGTGACGCTGGGCGCGAGCAGCGCGTCGCCGCCGGCGACCACCCGGATGGCGGTGAGCAGGTCGGCGGGCAGGGTGTCCTTGAGCAGGAAGCCGCTCGCCCCGGCCCGCAGCGCGGCGAAGACGTACTCGTCCAGGTCGAAGGTAGTCAGGATGAGCGCCCGCACGTCCGTGCTCTCGGTGATCCGCCGGGTCGCCTCGATGCCGTCCATGACCGGCATCCGCACGTCCATCAAGATGACGTCGGGCTTGGCCTGCCGGGCCGCCTGCACCGCCTCGGCGCCGTTACCCGCCTCGCCGACCACCGCGAACCCCGGCGTGGCCGCGATGATGCCGCAGAAACCCACCCGGACCAGGGCCTGATCGTCGGCCACCACCACCCGTAGCGTCTTCCCGCCCGGGACCGTCATCGCCGGCTGGTCACTTTCCCCGCGGCAGCGGAATGTGGGCACTGACCTGGAAGCCGTAGCTGGGCAGCGGGCCGGCGCTGAACTCCCCGCTGAGCAGGCTCACCCGCTCGCGCATCCCGATGAGCCCGTGCCCGCTCCCGCTCCCGCCGATGGCGTCCTGGAGGCCGTGGTGCGGGGCGACATCCCCCGCGAGGGCCATCGCGGGCAGCCCGGCGCCGTTGTCGGTCACCTCGAGCACCAGCTCGTCGCGGCCGTAGCCGATCAGCACCTGGCACGCGCTCGTCCGCGCGTGCTTGACCACGTTGGTCAGCGCTTCCTGGACGATCCGGTAGGCCGACAGGTCGATGCTGGCGGGCAGTTCCCTGACCGTCCCGCAGCGGGTCACGTCCACGGTGACGCCGGCGCTCGCGGTGCGGGCGACCAGCCGGTCCAGGTCGGCCAGGCCCGGCGCCGGGGACAGCGGGACCGTCCCGCCGCCCCCTCGGGCGGCCCGGCCGTCTCCGGTCCGGCCGTCTCCGGTCCCGCCGTCCGCGGCCTCGCCCGTCTCGGCCTCCAGGCCAGCGTTGCCCCGCAGTCCCGCGTCGCTCTGGTCCGCCTGGCGCAGCGCGCCGAGCATCCGGCGCATCTCGTCGAGGGCTTCCCGGCTGGTGGTCTGGATGGCGCCCAGGGCGGTGCGCGCGTCGGCGGGCTGGGTGTCGATGACGTACTGGCCGTAGCCCGCCTGGACCGCGATGACGCTCATGCTGTGCGCCACCACGTCGTGCAGTTCCCTGGCGATGCGCAGGCGCTCCTCGGCGACCGCCTTGCTGGCCGCCTCGTCCTGCAGCTGAACCGCATACCGTCGCCGCTGCCGCACGATGTAGCCGCTGAACCAGGCGATGATCACGCACAGCGTGGCCGAGACGATCGGCCCGCTGAAGACGAAGCCGCCTCCGGTCAGGCGAAGGAGCACCCCGTCGGTCAGCAGCGTGGCGAAGACCGCGATGAGCACCCGCACCGCGGCCTGCCGGTGCTCGTAGGTCGCCGCGACCAGGTAGAGCACGTAGGCGACCGGCAGGAAGTAGGCCAGCGCGCCCACCTCGGGGCCGGTCAGCGCGGTCACCACGACCGAGCCGGCCAGCAGCAGGCCGAGCATGAACGCCGGCCGACGGCGCCGCATTCCGACCGCCACCACCATCATGATGACCAGGAAGAGGGCCAGCGGCCAGGTCAGCGCGAGCACATGGTAGGGCACGAGCCCGTAGGGGTTCTCGATAGCCTGGACCACGCCACGCTTGAGGGTGGTCAGCAGGATCAGGCCGAACACCCCGCCGACGATGTAGTCCAGTGCCGCCCAGTGCCGGGAACCGAGCCGCTTGGTCAGCGGCGGCCGCGGCCGCGCGGGCGGAACCCCCGAAATGGTACGCACGGAACTACCGTAACCGTCATCGCCGGAGCGGGCGTCATCCTGCAGGCGTACGCCGCGCGGCAAACGCGCACCCAGCCGCGATCCCGCGAGACGAGGGGAGTTCACCCTGGCGGCCGATGCCGTGGCCTGCTCCGTGATGGCACGGTAACACACATGCCATCCACCCAGGCCGCCCCGCCCGCCGGGGCTGCCGTCACCGAGACCCCGGTCATCGAGATCAGGGGGCTGACCAAGACCTATCCCGGCGAGGTGACGGCGCTCGACAGCCTGACCGCCTCCTTCGCCCCCGGCGTCACCGGCCTGGTCGGCGCCAACGGCGCGGGCAAATCCACGCTGATCAAGATCCTGCTCGGCCTGAGCCTGCCGACCAGCGGCCAGGCCCGGGTGCTCGGCCGCGACTGCACGGCCAGCGGCGAGGCGATCAGGATGCTGCTCGGCTACATGCCCGAGCACGACTGCCTCCCGTCCGACGTGACCGCGACCGAGTTCGTCACCCACCTGGGCCGGATCTCCGGGCTGCCGCCCACGGTGGCCAAGGAACGCGCCGCCGAGTCGCTGCGGCACGTCGGCCTGCACGAGGAGCGCTACCTGCTGATCGGCACCTACTCCACCGGCATGAAGCAGCGCGTGAAGCTGGCCCAGGCGCTGGTACACGACCCTCGCCTCATGCTTTTGGACGAGCCGACCAACGGG
>JAJKHX010000500.1 GCA_021154785.1 Nocardiopsis sp. | reverse complement strand
TGATCGCGAAGGGTTTTTAGTCTGCCCGGACTAAGAACCCTTCGCGATCATGAAAGGAAGCCCGGAAACGCAGGACTGGAAGGAGCCAGCGGGCGGGTGCGTTCTAACCACTGGCTCTTCCGCGGGCTACGGTCCACGATAACCAGGTCTGCTGAAGCAGTTACCCGTGGTGCGATCAGTCGCAGCCGGGATCGCGGTGGCAGCAGACGCTCCAGCGCGGCCAGGTCGGCCGGACCGTCGCCGTGCGCGGGAGGCTGGGTGACGCGCAGGTTGCGGACGGCGAACGCGTCGAGGTTCGGTCCCCACTCGGACGGGGCGACCGCGATGGTCATGGTTCGGAAGCGGCCTGGCCCGACGGCGCCGCCTCGGGCTCGGATTTTCCGGATCCGGATAGTCCAGAACTGGAATTTCCGGTATCGGAGCGGACGACGTCCGGCTCTACCTCGGCGTCGGGGCCGGCGTCCAGGTTCGCGGCGGCCGCAGCGGGACCGGGGCCGGCGCTCTCCGCCGGGGCGGGGCGGCGCTGGCTGCGCCAGAACCAGAACAGGCCGATCAGCGCCAGGGCCGAGGCGATGTAGGTGTTCAGGCGCAGCCCGAGGAAGTAGACCGAGGAGTCGATGCGCAGCGATTCCTCGAAGATCCGGTAGGCCGAATAGCCGAACACGTACAGCGCGAACAGCCCCGGGGCCTTGATCTTGCGGTGGTGGCCGAGCCAGACCAGCACCGCGGCCCAGGCGAAGTCGAAGATCAGCTCGTAGAGGAAGGTCGGCTGGAACGTGCTGGCGTTCAGGTACCTGGCGGGAATCCCGCCGGACGCCCGGTACTGGAACGGGATCTCCAGGCCCCAGGGCAGCGACGTCGGGCGGCCGAACAGCTCCTTGTTGAAGTAGTTGCCGATCCGGCCGATGCCCTGCGCCACCAGCAGGGCGGGCGCCACCGCGTCCATGAACTGGGCCTGGTTCACGCCGAGCCGGCGCAGCCGCCACAGGCCGACCACGGTGGCCAGCGCGATGCCGCCCCAGATGCCGAGCCCGCCGTCCCACACCGCGAACACGCCGTACCAGACGTGCGGGATGTCCATCGGCGTGGTGATGTCGAAGTAGATCCGGCCGCCGATGATCCCGGCCGGGACGCTCCACAGCGCGATGTCGCCCACGATGTCGGGGTCACCGCCGGCGGCGCGCCACCGCCGCCGGGTGATGATGATCGCCAGGGCGATACCGACCAGGTACGACAGGGCGTAAAAGTGAACGACCAGCGGGCCGATGTTGAAGCTGCTGATCGGCGGGCTGGGGATGTGTGCAGGCAGGGCCGACGCCATAAGGGCGAGCGTACACCGGCCCAGGGACCGCCTCTCACGTCCGTTTCAGCGGATTACGCCGCGAATACGACGACGCCCGGGGACACCGGGCAGGGTGTCCCCGGGGCGTGTCAGGCAGCCCGTTCGGGATGAAGTTATTCGGTGTCGGCCCCGCTGGTGACGGGGTCGGCCGCGCTCGCTACGTGCGCCGGGACGCTGGTGATGGGCGGCACCGACGGCACGGTGCTCGACTTGTCCGGGCGGCCGGCCAGCCGGTAGACCTCGGAGCCGTCGACCGTCTCCACCTCGAGCAGCAGGCTGGTCAGCGCGTCGAGCTCGGCGCGGTGGTCGGTGAGCAGCGCGACCGCGCGCTGCTCGGCCTGGCGCAGCAGCGCGGCGACCTCCTTGTCGATCTCGGCCTGGGTGGCCTCGGCGAACGGGCGGCTGGACATGGGGCCGCCACCGCCGCCGAGGAACACCGAGCCGCCCTCGGGGTACCCGACCGGGCCGAGCGCCTTGGACAGGCCGAACTCCCTGACCATCTTGGTGGCCAGGTCGGTCGCCCCGGCCAGGTCGTTGGCCGCGCCGGTGGAGCCCTGGCCGAGCACCACCAGCTCGGCGGCCCGGCCGCCGAGGCGGACGGCGAGCGAGTCGTGCAGGTAGTCCTCGGTGTACATGTGCCGTTCGACCAGCGGCAGCTGCTCGGTCACGCCGAGCGCCTGGCCCGCCGGCAGGATCGTCACCTTGGCCACCGGGTCGGTGTTATCGGCCAGCGCGGCCACCAGGGCGTGCCCGGACTCGTGCACCGCGACCGCCTGCTTCTCCTCCGGCAGCAGCACGTTGGAGCCTTCGCGGCGGCCCAGGATGATCCGGTCCCTGGCCGCGCTGAAGTCTTCGGCGGTGATCGTCTCCCGGTTGTCGCGGACCGCGAAGATGGCCGCCTCGTTGGCCAGGTTGGCCAGGTCGGCGCCGGAGAAGCCGGGGGTGCCGCGGGCCACCGCGTTCAGGTCCACGTCCGGGGCCAGCTTCTTGCCGCGGCCGTGCACGGCGAGAATCGCGGCCCGTTCGGTGACGTTGGGCAGCGGGATCGTGACCTGGCGGTCGAACCGGCCGGGCCGCAGCAGGGCCGGGTCGAGGACCTCGGGCCGGTTGGTGGCCGCGAGCACCACCACGCCGGCCGACGGCTCGAAGCCGTCCATCTCGGCCAGCAGCTGGTTGAGCGTCTGCTCGCGCTCGTCGTTGGACACGACGGCACCCGAGCCGGCCCGGCGCTGGCCGATGGCGTCGATCTCGTCGATGAAGATGATGGCGGGCGCGCGCTTGCGGGCCTGCTCGAACAGGTCACGGACGCGGGACGCGCCGACGCCGACGAACAGCTCGACGAAGCTCGACCCGGTGACCGAGAAGAACACCACGCCCGCCTCGCCCGCGACGGCGCGGGCGAGCAGCGTCTTGCCGGTGCCGGGCGGGCCGACCATGAGCACGCCGCGGGGCACCAGCGCGCCGACCCGGGTGTACCGGTCGGGCTTGCGCAGGAAGTCCACCACTTCGGCGATCTCGGACTTGGCGCCCTCGTACCCGGCCACGTCAGCGAACGTGGTGCTGGGCCGCTCCTCGTCGAAGACCTTGGCCCGGGACTTGCCGACGCCGAGCGCGCCCTGGATGCCGGCTCCCGCGCCCTTGGACAGGCGGCGGAAGAACCAGACGAACAGCAAGATAGGCAGCCCGAAGGTGATCAGGTAGATCAGCACCTCGGTGCCGAAGCCCTGGCCGGTCGGGGCCGCGGACACCTGCACCTTGGCGTCCTGCAGCGTGGTGAGCAGGTTCTGCCCGGCCTGGGGCGGGATGACCACGGTGAATTTCTTGCCGTTGGTCAGCGTGCCGCTGCTGGTCGCGCCGACCGCGCCGAGCTGCACCGTCTTGACCTGGTGGGCGGAAACGTCGGACAGGAACTGGGTGTAGCTCAGGCTGGTCGACGGCGAGCGGGTGGGCAGCAGGAACCAGAGGGCGAAGATCACGACGAGCATGATCGGCCAGATCCAGTTCCGCCACGTGGGCGGCGGCGGCGGCGCGGTTGGCTTGGGCTTGTCGCCAGGCGGCGGCGGCGTGGCTTGCTTACTCATAGCGGCTCCTTGTGGTGCCCAGTATGCCCAATAGTCGAGACACCGTGATCACCGGAAAGCTTCCTGGGTTGGGCGGATGCGCAGCAGACCATCAGCAAACGCTCAGGGAACCAGGACGGCGGCGCCATCGAAGGCGCCGGCCTTCAGGTCGCGCAGCGCCTGGTCGGCGGCGTCGAGCGGGTACCGGTGCACGGTGACTTCCAGCTTGTGGTCAGCCGCGAAACCGAGGAACTCGCGCGCGTCGGCCCGGGTGTTGGCGGTGACGCTGCGCAGTTGCCGCTCCTGGAACAGGTGCTGCTCGTAGTTCAGGGGCGGGATGTCGGACAGGTGGATGCCCGCGACCGACAGCGTGCCGCCCCGGTCGAGCGCTTGGAGGGCGGGCAGCACCAGGTCCCCGACCGGGGCGAACATGATCGCCGCGTCCAGCGGTTCCGGCGGCCTGCCGTCGGCGTCGCCCACGGACGCCGCGCCGAGTTCGGTGGCGAGCTGCTTCGCTTTCTCGCCGCGGGTGAGCACGTGGACGGTGGCACCGCGGGCCAGCGCCACCTGGGCGGCCAGGTGCGCGCTGCCGCCGAAGCCGTAGATGCCGAGGCGGCCGTTTTCCGGCAGCTCAGCCCGCTGGAGGGCGCGGTAGCCGATGATGCCGGCGCACAGCAGCGGGGCCAGCTCTTCGTTCGAGTAGCCGTCCGGGAGCCGGTGCGCGTAGGCCGCGGGGACCGTCAGGTACTCGGCGTAGCCGCCGTCGGCGTCCCAGCCGGTGTACGTACTGGCGGGGCACAGGTTCTCGGCCGCGCGCAGGCAGAACTTGCAGGTGTTGTCGGTGGAGCGCAGCCAGGCGGCGCCGGCCCGGTCGCCTTCCTTGAACCCGTCCGCGCCCTCGCCGAGGGCGGCCACCTCGCCCACGACCTCGTGGCCGGGCGTCACGCCGGCTTTGTGCGGCGGCAGGTCGCCCTCGGTCACGTGCAGGTCGGTCCGGCAGACGCCGCAGGCCAGGACCCGGAGCAGCAGCTCGCCGGGTCCTGGCCGCGGTACTTCGTCGTCCGGGTGCAGGCGCAGCGGGTGGCCGGCCACCGGCCCGGGGCTCTCCACATGCCAGGCACGCATACGCCGCACGTTACCCCCGGGCCGGCGGGCTATGCGCCCGTGGTAACCCCTGGTCCCATGCCTGGGAGTTACCCCTCCTTGCGCGGCTCGCCCCGGTAGGTGCCGAACGACCAGCGGTTCCCCTCCGGGTCGCAGGCGGCGAAGTCGTGCGAGCCGTAGTCGGTGTCGTGCGGTTCGGAGATGATCCCGGCCCCGGCCGCCTTGGCCTTCTCGTACACGGCGTCCACGTGGTCGGTGACCACGTAGGCGCCGAAGGTGCCCGGCCGGGTCGGCGTGGGCTGGCCGTGCGCGTCCTCGTCGCCCTCCCGGACCGAGCCCAGCATGACGCCGCCGCCCTCCGGCCACGAGAGCTGCGCGTGATCGACCCGGTCGCCGTCCCCGTAGACGACCGTCTCCTCGAAGCCGAACGCGTCGACCAGGAACGTGATCAGCGCCCGGGCGTCGCGCGCCCGCAGCGTGGGCCAGACCTGGGGTTCGGGTGTTGCCGGCATGATGTGCCTCCTTGACTTCGGTTAACCTCAGCCTCCGTCATCGGCCCAGTTCCCGGCTTGGACGTTTCGGAACTCCTCGGCCAGCCACTGGCTCGGCGCCACGCCGGCCAGCGCGCGGAACTCCCGGGCCAGGTGAGCCTGGTCGAAGTACCCCATGTCGGCCGCGAGGCCGGCCAGCTGGTAGCCGCCGTCCTGACCGGCACCGGGGCCGGCCTGCTCGGCCAGGCGCCGCCGGGCCCGGTCGAACCGGACGACCCGGGCGGCGGCCTTCGGCGTCAGGCCGATCTCGGCCCGGAACCGGCTGGCCAGGTGGCGCCCGCTCCACCCGGTCCCGGCGGCCAGGTCGGCCACCCGCACGGCCCCGCCGGCCTGGAGCAGCTGCCGCCAGGACCACAGCACTTCAGGGGCGACGGCCTCGTCCTTCGCGGTCAGCAGCTGCCGCAGCAAGATCTCGTCCAGCACAGCGAACCGCTCCGGCCAGCCGGCGGCGTTCCGGACCCGTTCGCGGAGCTCGGCGCCGACGGCGCCGAGGACGGCCTCGGCGGGCACGTCGACCTCGGCCAGCTCGCCGGCCGGCAGGCCGAGCAGCGCCCGCACGCCCGGCGGCTTCAGCGCCAGCTGGATGCCCGACTGCGCGCCGTCGTGCCTGATCAGGGCCGGGGCCGAGTGCAGGCCACCGAGTAGGGTGCCGAACTCGCCGGGCGGCTGCCCCGGGTCGGGATGCGCCTCGATGCTGAGCGGCTCGTCCAGCGTGACGATCATCGTCAGGTAAGGCGACGGCAGGCCGCGGTGCCTGGCCGGCGGGATCCCCCGCTGCCGGT
>JAJKHX010000499.1 GCA_021154785.1 Nocardiopsis sp. | reverse complement strand
GTGATCGTGCGGGACAAGGAGGGCAAGTACCACACCCACACCAGCCACCACATGGTCGGTGGCGGAGCCACCTGGGGCATGTTCTGGGGCATGCTGTTCGGCCTGCTGTTCTTCGTCCCGGTCCTCGGGATGGCGGTCGGCGCCGGGATGGGCGCGCTCATGGGCAAGATCACCAAGTCCGGCATCGACAAGGAGTTCCAGGACCAGGTTCGCGGCAAGCTGCAGCCGGGAACCTCGGCGCTGTTCCTGATGCTGGAGAAGGTCACCCCGGACAAGGCCGTCGAGGCGATGAGCAAGTACGGCGGCACGGTCATCAAGACCTCGCTGTCCAAGGAAGGCGAGCAGGAACTCCAGGACGCCCTGCACGGCGGAAGCGCCACCTGAGCACTCAGCCATTCGATGCCGGCTGGTCCGCCGCCGGGGGTTGACCAGCCGCGGGGCCATGGCATAAATGTGCTGGCCCGGCTGGGGGGCGGGGGCCGTACCGGACCGCCAGAGGGCGGCGGCCGGTACGGCCTCCTTTTGGTGGTCCTCGTCGGGACCTACCTGTTCTCCGCGTTCAACGGCGCGCACCTGGCGACCGAGACGCAGATCGGCCTGTTCTCGGCGGTCCTGCTGCTGGCGCTGCGCAGTTCGCTTCTGCCCGGCCGGTGGCCGGTCATCATCGGCTCGGTCACCGTGGCCGGCTCGGCCGCCGCGTTCGGGGCGACGCTGACGGGTACCTCCGCTGGCACCGGCGCGGCCGAGCTGTGGAAGGCCCTGCTGCTGTTGCTGACCGCGGTGCTGGTCGTGCGCCGCGTCCTGGTCAAGCCCTCGGTCACGATACAGAGCATCTACGGCGCCCTGAGCGCCTACCTGATCGTCGGGCTGATGTTCGCCGCCTGCTACGCGGCTATCCAGCAGCTGGGGGAGCATGACTTCTTCGCCAACCATGAGCCCGTCAGTACCCAGACGTTCCAGTATTTCAGCTTCACCACGCTGACCACCCTGGGGTACGGGGACTTCACCGCGGCCGAGAGCGGCGGCCGCTCGATCGCGGTCATGGAGGCGCTTACCGGCCAGGTGTTCCTGGCCACCCTGGTGGCCCGCCTGGTCACCGCCTACCGGGCCCCGGACCCGAAGCCCCGGACCGGCCCCTCCGGCCGTGGCCGGCTACCCGCGGATCGTGGCCGGCTACCTGAGGATGTTGACGGCGCGGGAGACGACGAGGATCGCGACTAGCAGTGAGATCGCCTGCTCGGCCATCATCATCAGCTTGGCCCAGGGCCTGATGGCCGAGACGTCGGCGGGGCTGAACGCCGCCGACGTGGTGAACGAAAGGTAGAAGTAGTCCAGGAACTTCGGGTACCAGCCGGGCGCCACGTACTCGGCGTTGGTCATTTCGGGAAAGATAAAGGCCGGCGGCAGGCCCGATCCGCGCGCGCGGGCCGCCGCGCCGCCGCGGTCGAGATCCCAGTACCACAGGCCGAAGATGATCACGTTGCTGAGCCAGATCGCGCCGCCGCTGGCCAGCAGGACGTTGGCGTTGGCGCTGAACGTGGCCGCTCCGATGATCCCGGCCACCAGGCGTATCGCGGCGGTCGCGTTCGCGGCGGAAATCAGGCCGATAAGCGTTCCCGTCGCCGCGCGGAGCCAGGTGGAGTCGCGGTCGATGCGGCCGGGATCACCGATGCCGAGTACGGCGAGCAGCACCACGACGACCAGGACGAACACCCAGCGGGCATCTCCGCTCCTGAGCTGAGACGGCAGGGCGGCGCGGAGACCTCCGGCGGCCAGCACGGCCAGGGCCATCGGCCAGCGGCTCTCGCCGGTCCCGGGGCGGGCCGGCGGCGCGGGCAGATCCTCGCTCCGCACGCGTCAGCTGACCAGCAGGTAGAGGCTCTTGCCCGCCAGCCAGAGGCCGAGCAGCAGGCAGACGGCGATGACCACCTGGTCCTGGTGGGTGCTCAGCCAGTCCCGCAGGCGCTTCAGCGTGGCGTCGGCCCCGGAGCGGGCGAACGTGGCGTACAGCTCCAAGTACAGGAAGCTCGACGTAGCTAGCAGGCAGAACAGGACCAGAGCCAGGTAGCTGCCCGCGGTGGCCAGCTTGGCCTGGGTGATGGTGGCCGCGCCGGCCGCCACCAGCGTCCAGGGCTGCAGGAACGCAGCGAGCCCGGCTACGCTTAGGAGCGAGAGTCGGTCCAGCCGGGCCAGCCAGGCGGCCGGCTTGCGGGGGCGGCCCATCCGGCGCTTCTTGCGCAGGGCAATCACGATCAGGACGACGCCCACGGCCAGCTTGACGGCCAGGGCCGCGGTCGACGGCACGGTCTGCGGCTTGGGCGGGCTGTTCCCGGTGGCCACGACGACGGCCGCGATCACGGCAACCAGGCAGGCCAGCCACCCGAGGATGAACGCCAGGCCCTTCCATATACCCCGCTCGGCCCCCAGCACCAGGATGAAGGCCGTCAGCGGAAACGGCTCGAGGGCGATACCCAGCCCGATGAGCAGCAGGTCAAGTACCACGCCAGCTCCGCTCGCCAGCCTCGGGATACCCGGAGGTCACATGCCGTGCTCGGCGGTTATCCGCCCGGATTTCACCGCGTCGACCAGAGACTGGTAGTCACGCTCGTTCTGATCGGCGTAGGCGGCCGCGAACTTCGTGATGGCGCGGTCGAAGACATCCGAGCCACCCAGGTAGGCGGCGATGGCGATGCGGTCCCCGGAGCGGGCGTGCGCCCGGGCCAGCGTCCAGCCGCACAGCGCGCCGTACAGCTGCAGTCCCTCGGGGCGCAGGAGGCCGATTTCGATGGAGAACTTCCAGTCCCGCAACTGCCGGACGTAGAAGTCCCTGGTCCGGCCATCCAGCCCCGCCTCGATACGCTGCCAGCCCAGGAAGATGTCGCTGGCCGCCTGCATCAGCCGCTGGCCGGCCACCACGCGCTGCCCCTGGTTGGCGTACTTGCTGGCGCCGACGAACCGGCTGAGGACCGATGCTTCCGCCTCCTTGACCTGCAGGAACAGCGGATCAGTTTCGTCGCGGCCGAGCATCAGGATGATCCAGCAGCGGGTGCCGACGCTGCCGACCCCGACGACCTTGCGGGCCATGTCGCAGAACTCGAACTGCTGCAGCAGGTACCGGCGATCGGTCTCCAGCGTGCGCTGGTACTTGGCGATCAGGCCCTTCAGTTCCTCCTCGACGCTGGCCCGGTCCCTTTCCGCCGGTATCAGCTCGTCGACCGGGACCAGCAGCGGCGGATCGGAGACGATGCGCGGGCGGCCGCCGGCCACCCGGGTCAGCTTGGCCAGTTCCTGCATGCTGTCCCGGGTCCGCGCCTTGGCCAGGCCCTTGTCCAGGTACTTGCGCTGCCGGGCCCGGAGCTGGGAGTCGAACTGCGCCCGCAACTGGGTGATGTCGGCGTGCGCGTACCAGACGTCCAGGTTGGTCATGGCGGCGAACTCGCGCATGGCCTGCCGGTAGCGGGAGACGGCGGCCGTGACGATCTCGCGGCGCTGCTTGCCCGGGAAGCCGTTGTCCCGGCCGGCGACTTCCAGGCTCGCCGCCAGCCGCTTGACATCCCATTCCCACGGGCCGGGCAAGGTCTCGTCGAAGTCGTTGACGTCGAACATCAGGCGGCGTTCGGCCGAGCCGAACAGGCCGAAGTTGGACAGGTGCGCGTCGCCGCAGGCCTGCACGGCCAGCCCGGACACCGGGGTGGCGGCCAGGTCGCTGGCCATCGGCAGGGCCGCGCCGCGGTAGTAGGTGAACGGGGAGACCATCATCCGCCCCCACCGCACCGGTATCAGCTCGGGTACCCGCGCCCGCGCCTGCTCCTCCAGGAGGGAGATCGGGTCCGGCCGGTCCGACGGCGGGTCGAACTCCGCGTGGCTGTCACGCGGCACCTCGGCCCGCGCCGCCTTGCCCCGGGCCGCGCGCTCGGCCGGGCTGAGCCGGCCCACCTCGGTGTCGAGCTGGTAACGACCCGCGGCCCGCGCCGGAGCTTCCACCGTCTGTGCAGCCATAACCGGCTCCTCTCCGCCATGTATTCGATAATGCCTCGACGGGCCGGCCGGTGCATCATCCGCTCTGGGTGAGGCACCGGGATGAAGACGACCCAGCCGAAACGCGACCGCCCGCTCCCCGGCCGGACGATCCCGGCCGGTGATCATCCGTGATTTGCCCGGACCAGCCACGCTTCCGCGTCCAGGTAGGCCGCCCGGGTGGACTCGCCGACGACCGGGGTCGCTTCGAAGGCGCGTAGCGGGCCGTCGACGTGGCCGGTGCGCCGGAGCTGTTCGGTCACGCTCGAGTCGAGGCCGCTGAGATAGAGCCGGCCACCTGAGCCGGCCAGCTGGCCGGCGTAATCGGCGATCACCATGGCGAACGTCGATCCCAGGGAGGTGCGGCGCCGCAGCCGCAGCACCACGACGGGCGAGCGCGCCTCGCCTGGCTCCGGCAGGTGGACCTGCAGCGTGCGCGCGCCCGCGTACAGCAAGCTGCCGTAAACGTCGAGGACAGTGACGTGGAAGCTGGTCAGCGACGGCGGCGGCGGGCGCTCCTCGAAGCGCCCGTCGTCTCTCGGGACGAGCTCGACCACGGTGAGGTCCATAGCGTCCTGGTTGAGCTGCAGCACCAGCGACAGGGCCACCCCGATGCCGACGGCCGCGGCGACGGGCAGGAACAACGTGGCGGCGAAGGTGGTAATGACGACGACTTGGGAGATGCGGCCGCTGCGCAAGATGGTGGCGATCTCACCCGGGCGCAGCGAGCCGATGGCCGCGAAGACGAGTATGGCGCTGAGAGCCGGAACCACGAACTTCGCGACGAGCCCAGAGAATATGGCCAGGATCACCAGCATCCAGACGCCGGACCATATCGCCGCCCAGCGCGTCCGGCCGCCCGCGGCCACGTTGAGCGCGGTCTGCCCGACCGAGCCCCCGACGGGGATACCACGGAAGAAACCCGTGGCCAGGTTGCCCACGCCTTGCGCGATGATGTCCTGGTCCGGATCCGAACGGGCATGGTCGG
Source organism: Nocardiopsis sp. (assembly GCA_021154785.1). Lineage (GTDB taxonomy): Bacteria > Actinomycetota > Actinomycetes > Streptosporangiales > Streptosporangiaceae > Palsa-504. Next base: position 840 of record JAJKHX010000499.1, on the reverse strand, counting down.
GGTTGGGGGTGCCTTCCGCGACACCGGCGCCCTGGACGAGCAGGATGGCCGCGATGGCTAGCGCGCCGGTGACCATGCTGAACGACAGGAATGTCACGTCGGGCAGCCGCGGCAGCGGGATGCCCCGCGGGAGCTCGCCCTGGTCGCCGACCTTGGCCACGGTGCCAGCGCTGGCGAGGACAACCACGAGCGTGGGGATCACCAGGGCGATCAGCGGACTCACCACGGCCAAGCGGGTGCGGGCCAGCACCGCCAGGATGGCCAGCGCGCCCAGCCCGGTCAGCAGCGTCGCCAGGTCGATGCCGCGGGGATGGATGAGCACGCTGAGCGCCTTGGCCAGCGGGAAGTCGCCGTGGGCAGGAGCCCCGGTGAGACCGGCGACCTGGCTGCACACGATGTTGACCGCGATACCGGTCAGGAATCCGGTCATGACCGAGTGGGAAACGAACCTGGCGTAGCGGCCCAGGCGGACGATCCCGGCGGCGACCAGGACGATGCCGACCATCACCACCAGCAGCGGGACGGCCGCCGGGCGCTGGGCCGACGGGACACTCTGAAGGGCCGAGCCCGCGGCCAGCGCGGCCGCGGATGTCGTCGTGATCACCATCAGCCGGGTGCTGGAGCTGAGACCGCCGGCGATGCGCCCGGTGAAGCTGGCGTAGAGGCCCTGCGCCGGATTCACTCCGACCAGGACCGCGGCCGCCATTCCATCGGGCAGTCCGCTGACCGCACCGGTCAGCCCGGCCACCAGGTCCGCGCGCAGATGGGCGCGCTCCGGCCGGATCGACCGCAGCCACCGGCCGGCCGCGGCCGGAGCCGAGCGAAGGGCCGAGCGCATAT
>JAJKHX010000498.1 GCA_021154785.1 Nocardiopsis sp. | reverse complement strand
GCACGAGCCTCACGCTGTACGCCCGGCTCGGCAACCGCCTCGGCGAAGCCAAGGTCCAGCACAATCTGGCGGCCCTGGCCGAAGCCCAGGGCCGCCCCGGGGAGGTGCTCGAGCACACCCAGGAGGCGCTGCGCCTGTACCGGGCCATCGGCGACAAGGCGTCCGAGGCCGCGGCGCTCAACAACGTCGGCTGGACGTACGGCCTTCTCGGCGACTACGAACAGGCCCGCGTGTTCTGCCGCCAGGCGCTGGCCCTGTGCACGGAAGTCGGCCATCACTGGCTGGAGGGATATGTGTGGGACAGCCTGGGGTACGCGGAGCACCATATGGGCAACCTCGGCGACGCCGCCGCCTGCTACCAGCGCGCGCTCAGCCTGCACCGGGAAGCCGGCGACCGCTTCACTGAGGCGGAAGCCCTCACCCACCTCGGCGAGACCCGCCAGGCGGCCGGCAATCTCACGCAGGCCCGGGAGGCCTGGCGGCAAGCGCTCGTCATCTTCGAGGACCTGCGGAATCACGACGCCGCCGGCAAGGTGCGCGCCATGCTCGCGGGCGCGGGCGTTCGCCCTCCCCCGGACTCGGCGCAGTCCGAGGGGCCCGAGGAGTCCGAGCCGAAGTCTCGTGGATAGCTGAGCTCCGGCTTGTCCGCATCGGTCACCGCAACCCGGGCACGACGCCGATTCCCCTCCAACCGGCCTCGACCTGGGGCTTTTAGCATCAAAGCGGTTTGATCCGGGCATGACCAGAGCATCAATGTCCCACTAATGTCGCATACCCCCAGCTGAGCTGGGCAGATGATCGCGGCTGGGCGGCATTCCCGGCCTCCGCACGCTGGGCACCTGCACCGGAGGAGCAACGCTGAACGAGCCCTCGAGCGCCGGACCGGCTGCTTCGGCTGGCACCGGCCGGTATGACGTGCTCTTCGCCCTGTCGGTGCCACGAGGCTAGACGCGGCCGAGGCGCTGGAGCAGCAGGGCTTCGGCGAGGACGACGCGCTCGAACTCCGGCAGGTGCAGGCCCTCGTTCGGGCCGTGCGCGCGGGTATCGGGGTCCTCCACGCCGGTGACGAGGATGCTCGCGCCGGGGAACATCTCCTGGAATTCCGCGATGAACGGAATCGATCCGCCGACGCCCATGTCGACGGGCGTGACGCCATCCCAGGCTTCGGCAAAGGCGGAACGGGCGGCGTCGTAGGCCGCCCCGGTGGTGGGCAGCACCGTCGGCTCGCCCGAGTCGGCGACCGTGGCGGTGAGCTGGGCGCCCCAGGGGACGTGCTTGTCCAGGTGCTCGGTGAGCCGGGTGATCGCGTTCGCGCTGGTGTCACCGGGGGCCAGGCGGATGGTGATCCGCGCCCGGGCGACCGGCACGAGGGTGTTGGAGGCACCGGCCACCTTCGGTGCGTCCAGGCCGGTGACGGTGATGGCGGGCCGGGACCACAGCCGCTCGACGACCGAGCCGGTGCCGATCCAGCGGGTCCCGGGCGCGGCGCCGGACTCGGCCCGCAGCCGTTCGGTGGGGTAGTCCACGTCGGCGGCGGGCGCCGAGACGAGACCCTCGACGGCCGGGCTGCCGTCCTCGGTCCACAGCGTCGCCAGCAGCTTCGTGAGCGCCATGATGGCGTCGGGGACGAGGCCGCCCCACATGCCGGAGTGGACGGCGTGGGTGAGCGTGCGCACCTCGACGTCCACCCGGATCAGGCCGCGCAGGCTGGTCGTGAGCGCGGGGACGCCGATGTCCCAGTTTCCCGAGTCGGCGATGACGATGACGTCCGCGGCCAGCTGGTCGCGGTACTGGCGCAGCAGCTCGGGGAGGGTCGCGGAAGCGACCTCTTCCTCGCCCTCGATGAAGAACCGCACGGTGACCGGCAGGTCATCGCCCAGGGCGCGGAGCGCGCCCACGTGCGCCGCGATCCCGGCCTTGTCGTCGGCCGCGCCGCGGCCGTAGAGGCGCGGGCCGCGGACGGTGGGCTCGAACGGCGGGCTGTCCCAGTCGGCCGGGTCGTTCTCCGGCTGGACGTCGTGGTGCGCGTACAGCAGGACGACCGGAGCGCCCTCGGGTCCCTTCCGCTCGCCAATCACGGCCGGCGGGGCGCCGTCGCGGGCCCGGACGATCTCGGCGCGGACGCCTTCGGCCGTCAGGAGCTGGGCCGTCTTCCGGGCCGATTCCTCTACCTGGTCCCGGCGCTCGGGGTCGGCGCTGACGGACTGGATCCGAACGAGAGCCTCGAGGTCGCCGAGCAGGGCGGGCGGGAGATCATGGACACGGTTCTTCAAGTCGCTCACGGACTCAACCCTAAGACCGGGGCACTGCAAACGATCAAGTGGCTAGCCGGCTAGCTGGCTAGGCGGCGACGGGAAAGGTGACATGCCTGAACTTCCCGAGGTGGAATCGGCCCGGGCCGTCATCGAGCGCCACGGGCTCCGGCGGCGCATCGCTGACGTCGACGACTCCGACTCCTTCGTATGCCGCCCGCATGCGCCGGGGGAAATCCGCCACGCGCTGCTGGGCGGTGAGTTCGTGACCGCGATGCGGCAGGGGAAGAGCATGTGGTGCCAGACCGGCTCGGTCTCGGACGAGGTCACGCTCGGCATCCACCTCGGCATGTCGGGCAAGATCGTGATCGCCGACCCGGACGGGACCGAGATCGACGGCGGCGACTACTGGGAACGCGGCCGCCCGCCCGGTGACTACCGCTGGGCCCGCTTCACCGTGACCTTCGACGACGGCGGCCGCCTCATGCTGGTCGACCCGCGGCGCCTCGGCCGCGTCCGGCTCGACCCGCCCGTCGGGGAGCTGGGGCCCGACGCCCAGCTGATCACGCCAGCCCAGTTCCGGGCCGCGCTGGCGGGCAGCGCCGCGCCGGTCAAGGCGCGGATCATGGATCAGCACCGGATCGCGGGCATCGGCAACCTGCTGGCCGACGAGATCTTGTGGCGCGCCCGGGTACACCCCGCGCGGACGGCCCGCAGCCTGACCGCGGCGGAGCAGAGCCGGCTGCTCCGGGCCAGCCGCGACGCGATCAGGGCGGCCCTGCGGAGCGGCGGGGTGCATAACCTGACGATCATCCCGTACCGGCACCGCGGAGCCACCTGCCCGCGTGATCACGCACCTATGCGCACGGCGCCGGTCGACGGGCGGACCAGCTGGTGGTGCGCGGCTGAGCAGCTGCCAGGGCCGGCTGGCGCCTGAACGCCGCCCACCGGCTGACGGATCGCCGCCACCACGGGCCGGCTGAGGTCAGCGAACTTCGGTGTACTCGCTGCGGTCCAGCTGCACGACGCCGGTGTAGTCGCTGGCCTTCGGCTCGGCGGCGCCGGCGTACCCGCTGCCGTCCAGCGGCCCGGCACCGAAGCCGCGGGCGACCAGCTTGCGCAGGTGCCGCAGCCCGCTCATGCCCGCGACCGCTACCGCGATGACAGCGGCGAGGATCGAGCCGCCGAACAGCGCGAGGCCGCCGACGACGTGGCCCAGCACCATCATGACCACTCCGGCCAGCAGGGCCACCGGTACGGCCGCCACCAGCACCAGCGCGAGCAGGGCCACGGCGATCACGCCCTTAGCCGACCTGCCCGGCGTCCGCTCCGCGTACCAACCGGTCATCGTACTCACCTCTCAAGACCCCGGGCTGTTCCACAAGCCTCAATAACTAACACGATATGTCGTGTCACTTAGCTGCAACGCGCCGCCCGGTCAGAATCATCCCGTGACCGCGCCCGGAGATCCCCGGCGGCCGGGGCACCCGGTCAGCGGGACCGGAGCCGGCGCTCTAGCTGCCGGATGGGCCGCAGCGCGAGCGGCCGGACGGCCGGGCGGAGCACCGGGTCGAGCAGCCGCATCCCCGGCAGGCGCAGGCCGCCGAGGAAGGCGAACCGGGTGCCGTCCGCCTCCGGGACGGCGGCCATCCCGCCGATGAGGAGCCGGCTCTGCATCACGCACCAGCCTGGGCGCAGGACCACGTCGAACCGGGCGCGCTGGCCGAGCCGGCCACGGGCACGGGCTGTCATCCGCTCCCCCCGGCTGCTGGTGATCTCGAACGACCGCAGGTCAGTAACCATGCGGGGGAATTCATGCTCCAGGTCGCTGGCCGCCGCCCACACGGCGCCGAACGGCACCGGGATGAGCTTCTCCGCGTAGGCCACCCCGGGGGTCGCGGCGGCGAGGACCCGCATCCGGCGGACCGGGTCGAGCTCGGCCACGGGCCAGTCCTGGTTCACGGCGACCACGCCTTCCTGAAGCTGCGCCGGGCCCGGAACAGCCGCGAGCGCACGGTTCCGGCGGGCACGTCGAGCAGGGCCCCGGCCGCCTGCTCGTCCAGTCCCTCCAGGTCACGCAGGACGAGGACGGCCCGGTGCTCGGGGGTGAGCCGCGCCAGCACGTCGCGGACGGCGGCGGCTAGCTGCGGATCTCCCGGGGCGGGGACATCGGTGAGTTCGGCCGGGACGGCCCGGGCAGGACCTCACGCCAGGGAAGAGGACCCCCGGGCAGGCGACGTTCCCGTGACCCGCGTCACATGGGACCGGGTGGCCCCGTCACCTGGGGCCGGCGGCCCGTCACCGGGGGCCGGGTGGCCCGGCCGGGGCGTTGCGGCGGTCGGCCACGAAGAAGTGCCCGTCTCGTCCGACCCCGGCCGGGTACGCGGCACCGGCGATCGCCAGCCAGGGATCGGTGAGGGCCAGCGCATCCCGGCAGACGGGACGTTTCCGGCGGCCGCCAGGCTGACTGCATGATCGCGGGCAGTTTCGGCCGCATAGACGCCCAAACTGCCCGCGATCATGAAACGCGACTGGGGCAAGCCAAGCGGCATTGCGGGATGACAGGCGTCGCGTGGCCGGCGAGGAGGAAGACACTGCAGGCGAGCACGATCGACCCAAACACCGCGGACCGCGTGTTTCCGCACCGGATCACACCATAAGGGCGCACGAGACTTATTAGTCGTTTTAACGGCGAAAGGTAATGCCGTGATGTCCTTGAGGGACGGCTTGAGGCTGCGGCCACGACCGCCAGGGGACCGCCGCCGTGATGATGTTGTTGCCTGGCGGCGAAGGATAAATCGGGCGGTGCCGGGTAGCTGGAGGCCGTGGCTAGAGCGAGATCCGTAGCCGGGTACGCAATTCCCGGAATC
>JAJKHX010000497.1 GCA_021154785.1 Nocardiopsis sp. | reverse complement strand
GGAGCCCGCCCCGAGCACGGCGGCTTTCATGCGCCGCCAGCAGCGGTGCCGGTATCAGGCTCGCCCCCAGCCGGGCTGGCGGTCGGCAGCGGGGCGGGAGGGGACTTCGTTCGGTCCAAGGGGACCCGGCCGCCCGCGTCGAGATCCCAGGGTGCGGCGGGAGGCGTCTCCTGCCTGATCTTGGCCAGCAGGGCGGTGATGTCGGCCATGATGTCGGCCGTCGCGGCCTGCAGCGTCGACGCACCGAGCCGCTGGCCCTGGTACGCGGACAGGTCGACCGGCGGCCCGGCCACCATCCGCACGGTCTTGCGCGGGAACAGGTGCGGCTTCTTGCTCCCGTAGGGCAGGACCTCCTGCGCGCCCCACTGCGCGATCGGGACCACCGGTGCCCCCGTGCTCAGCGCCAGCCGCGCCGCGCCGGTCTTGCCCACCATCGGCCACAGGTCCGGGTCGCGGGACGCGGTCCCCTCCGGGTAGACGATGACGCAGGCCCCGGCCCGCAGCGCCTGCTCGGCCTTCTTGAGCACCAGGCCCGCGTCGCCCCGGCCGCGGAACACCGGCAGCTGGCCGAACTTGTACATCAGCGGCCCGATCACCTTCACCTCGAAGATCGGCGACTTGATCATGAACACCGGGTAGCGCTTGGCGTAGCCGTCGCTGAACAGGGCGATCGCGGGCCAGTCGGCGTAGGACAGGTGGTTCGGGGCCAAGATGATGCCGCCGGTCGCGGGAATGTTCTCCTTGCCCGACCAGCGGTACCTCATCAGCAGCCGCAGCCCCGGGTGCAGGATGATCCGCGAGAACAGCCGCCAGCCCGGCGAGTACGTGTAGGACGTAGGCTGGCCAGCGCCAGTACGCGTGGTCATGGAGCTAGTCTCCTGGTTCGTGCGGTCCGGTGTCGAGGCAGGATCAACTAGATGACCGACAATGTCCCGAGCACCTGGTCGGTGCTGATGCCCGTCAAGCTGCTCACGCAGGCCAAGTCCAGGCTCGCGGAGCTCACCGGGCCGCGGCGGGCCGAGTTCGCGCTCGCGCTCGCCTGCGACACGGTGACGGCGGCGCTCGCTTCCGGCCCGGCCGCCCGTGTGATCGTCATCACCGACGACCAGGTCGCGGCCGTGGCGCTGGCCGCCCTGGGCGCCCTCGTCATTCCGGACGAGCCGCGGGCCGGCCTCAACGCGGCGCTGCGGCACGGCGCCGGGTACGCCGCCGCCCGCTGGCCCCGCTCCGGGAGGGCCGCGCTGTCCGCCGACCTGCCCGCGCTGCGCCCGGCCGAGCTCGCCCAGGCCCTGCACGCCGCCGCGGCCTGGCCGTCCGCGTTCGTGGCGGACGCGGCCGGAGACGGCACGACCCTGTACACGGCGGGCCCGGGGGCGGCCTTCCAGCCCGTGTTCGGCCTGGCCTCCCGGGCGCGGCACGCCGCGGGCGGCGCCGCCGAGCTCGCCCTGGACGGCATTCCGGGGCTGCGCCGGGACGTGGACACGCCCGATGACCTGCGCGGCGCGACCGGGCTGGGGCTGGGCCCGCACAGCGCGCCGCTGGCCGCCGAGCTGCTCAGATGTGCACCACGGGGCAGGTGAGCGTCCGGGTGATCCCGGGCACGGACTGGATGTGCGTGGCCACCAGCCGGCCGAGTTCGTCGACGTTGTCCGCCTGGGCGCGCACGATGACGTCGTAGGGTCCGGTGACGTCCTCGGCTTGCGTGACGCCGCCGATCTTGCCGATGAGCGAGGCCACGTCGGCGGCCTTGCCGACTTCGGTCTGGACGAGGATGTAAGCCTCCACCATGAGGTTCCTCCCGGGGATGGCGGGACAGGTGTCCCGCCTCGCTCACGCTACCGTAGTGGTCCAGACCATGTAACGCGCGCCCGCCGGGGCGGAGGTGGGACATCACACCGAACGAGCCGCCGACGCTAGCCTCGCTGGGGGAGTTCGGCCTGATCAGGACGGTGTCCGCCGGGCTGCCGCCGAACGCGCGGACGCTCGTCGGCATCGGCGACGACGCCGCCGTGCTGGCCACGCCGGACGGCCGGGTGGTCGCCACCACCGATTTCCTGCTCGAGGGCCGGCACTTCCGCCGCGACTGGTCGTCCGCCGCGGACGTCGGGCACAAGGCCGCGGCCCGCAGCCTGGCCGACTGCGCGGCCATGGGCGCCGTGCCGACCGCCCTGCTGGTCGCGCTGGCCGCCCCGCCCGGCCTGGCGGTCAGCTGGGCCCGGGAGCTGACCGAAGGCCTGGCCGCCGAGTGCGCCCGCGTTGGCGCCAGCGTGATCGGCGGGGACACCGCCCAGGCCGACCGGGTGCTGCTCGCCGTGACCGGCCTCGGCGACCTGGCCGGCCGGCCCCCGGTGCTGCGCTCCGGCGCCCGCCCCGGCGACCTGGTGGCGGTGGCCGGGCCGCTCGGCCACGCCGCCGCCGGCCTCGCCCTCCTGCAGGCCGGCCTGACCGAAGATCCGCTGGTCGCCGCGCAGCTACGACCCGCCCCGCCGTACGACGCGGGCCCGGAGGCGGCCTCCCTGGGCGCCACCGCGATGATCGACGTCAGCGACGGCCTGCTAGCCGACCTGGGCCATATCGCGCGGGCCAGCGGCGTGCTGATCGACCTGGACTCCGCCCGCCTGCGGCCAGGTGACCGGCTCCAGCACGCCGCCCGCGCCGTAGCCGCAGCCGTCCTTCACAACCCTTTGGACCGAACGAGCCAGGTTTCCCGCCCCGCCGGCACCGACGCGCTGACCTGGGTGCTGACCGGGGGCGAGGATCACGCCCTGGCAGCGGCGTTCCCGGACGGCACCCGGCTCCCGCCGCGGTGGACGGTCATCGGCGCGGTGCGCCAGCCGGCCGGCGACGCGGGCGGCGGCGTCGTTCTCGACGGCCAGCCGAGAGCGGGACTCCCCGGCTGGGATCACTTCGCCTGAGCGGGTGCTTGCCGGAACCCGGACGACGGGCCCGTCGTGGTGATCAGGGGCCTAGCGAGTGACCTTGCCGGCCTTGATGCACGAGGTGCACACGTTCAGGCGCTTGGGGGTGCCGCCGGACACGGTACGGACCCGCTGGATGTTCGGGTTGAAACGACGGCGGGTGCGGCGGTGCGAGAACGAGACGTTGTTGCCGAAACCCGGCCCCTTACCGCATACGTCGCAGACGGAAGCCACGGTTCGCTCCTGAGGTTTGATGACGGGACGTTCTAGTGCTTATCAGCTGTACGTGAATCACTGGGCCCGGTATCCATGGCGGAGTAGGGCAGCCGTCGAAGCCTACCCGATGCCACGCCCCGAGGGCGAACCAAGCGCAATGTCCTAGGCGCTTCATATGCTGCCACATGTGACTACGCTCAGCGAGCCGCTGACCCGGCCGATGGGGCCGAAAACGGCCAAGGCGCTGGAGGCGGCCTTCGGCATGCAGACCGTCGGCGACCTGCTCCGGCACTACCCGCGCCGCTACTACACCCGCGGCGAGCTGACCGACCTGTCCTCCCTGCGCGAAGGCGACCACGTCACCGTGCTGGCCCGGGTCGACCGGGTTAGCACTCACCCGATGCCGGGCCGGGGCAGCGCCGCCGCCCGCGGCGAGGTCGTCATCACCGACGACCGCGCCAAGCTGCTGCTGACGTTCTTCTTCCGGTCCCCCAAGTCCCAGTGGACCATCAAGCGGCTGGTGCCGGGCACGCTGGGCATGTTCGCGGGCACCGTGTCCAACTTCCGCGGCCGCCTGCAGCTGGTGCACCCGGAGTACGAGATGCTGCCCGGGGCGCCGCCCAACGCGGACCTGACTCCCGAGCTGGCGGCCGAGTTCGCCACCGAGATGATCCCGGTCTACCCGGCCAGCGCCAAGGCCAGCTCGTGGGTGATCACGCGCGCGGTGCGGACGGTGCTCGACCCGCTGGACGTGGGCGAGGACCCGATCCCCGCCGAGGTCAGGGAGCGGCGCTCGCTGATCGGGCGGGCCGAGGCGATCCGCGCCATCCACCGGCCGCTGGACCCGGACGACCTGAAGCGGGCCCGGCACCGGCTCAAGTGGGACGAGGCCTTCATGCTGCAGTCCGCGCTGGCGCAGCGCCGGCTGGCCGCCGCCGCCATGCCGGCCATGCCGCGGCCGCGCGTCGCGGGCGGCATCGCCGACGAGTTCGACGCCCGGCTGCCGTTCGCCCTCACCGCGGGCCAGGTCGCGGTGGGGGAGACGATCACGGCCGACCTCGCCTGCGCCTACCCGATGCACCGGCTGCTGCAGGGCGAGGTCGGCTCGGGCAAGACGGTGATCGCGATCCGGGCCATGCTGCAGGTGGTGGACGCGGGCGGCCAGGCCGCCCTGCTGGCGCCGACCGAGGTGCTCGCCCAGCAGCACTACCGGTCGATCACCGCCATGCTCGGCCCGCTGGCTGCCGGCGGCCAGCTCGGCGCGGCCGAGCACGCGACCGGCGTGACCCTGCTGACCGGCTCGGTCGGCGCGGCCGCCCGGCGCGCGGTGCTGGCCGACGTGTTCACCGGCGACGCCGGCATCGTGATCGGCACCCACGCCCTGCTCGAGGAGCAGGTCCAGTTCGCCGACCTGGGCCTGGTGGTGATCGACGAGCAGCACCGGTTCGGCGTGGAACAGCGGGACGCGCTGCGCGCCAAGGCGGCCGGCAACCGGCCGCACGTCCTGGTCATGACGGCCACCCCGATCCCCCGCACGGTCGCCATGACCGTGTACGGCGACCTGGAGACCTCCACCCTGACCGAGCTGCCCGCCGGGCGCTCGGCCATCGCCACCCACGTGGTGCCCGCGGCCGACAAGCCGCACTTCCTGGAGCGGGCCTGGGAACGGGTCCGGGAGGAGGTCGCCCAGGGACGGCAGGCCTACGTGGTCTGCCCGCGGGTGGGCGACTCCAGCCCGGGCGCCGACGACGAGGACGCGGACGACCTGGGCCCGGACGCTCCCGCGGACGACTTCGGCGACGTGGACATGACCGGCGGCGTCCCGCGCGGCGTGGTCGGCACCCGGCGCCAGCCGCTGTCGGTCCTCGACGTGGCCGGGACGCTGGCCGCGGGCCCGCTGGCCGGGCTGCGGCTCGCCATCCTGCACGGCCGGCTCCATCCGGACGAGAAGGACCAGGTGATGCGGGACTTCGCCGCGGGCGAGATCAACGTCCTGGTCGCCACCACGGTGATCGAGGTCGGCGTCGACGTGCCCAACGCGACCGCCATGGTGATCATGGACGCCGAGCGCTTCGGCGTCTCCCAGCTGCACCAGCTTCGCGGCCGGGTCGGCCGCGGCGCCTTCCCCGGCCTGTGCCTGCTGGTCACCGAGGCGCCCCCGGCCAGCCCGCAGCGCGAGCGGCTTACCGCGGTGGCCGCCACCCTGGACGGCTTCCAGCTGTCCCGGCTGGACCTCGAGCAGCGCCGCGAGGGCGACGTCCTCGGCGCGGCCCAGGCGGGCCACCATTCTCACCTGCGGCTGCTCCGCCTGCTGCCCGACGAGGACCTGATCGGGCAGGCCCGCGAGGACGCCACCGAGCTGGTCACGGCCGATCCTCACCTGACCGCGCATCCCGCCCTGCGTACCGCCATCGACGAGCTCTTCGGCGTCCAGGCCGAGTACCTCGACAAGACCTGACCCACTCCCGCCCGCATGACCTGGGGGACCCGTGGGCAGGCCGGCCAGCGGGCGTGCACACTTAAGGGGTGCCACGCGTTATCGCCGGCCAGGCCGGCGGCCGTCGTCTGGCGGTCCCGGACGGCCGGGATACCCGGCCGACCAGCGACCGGGCCCGGGAAGGGCTGTTCGCCACGATCTCCTCGGTCGCGGGCCCGCTGGACGGTGCGCGGGTACTCGACCTGTACGCCGGCTCGGGCGCGGTCGGCCTCGAGGCCCTCTCCCGCGGAGCCGGGCACGTGCTGCTGGTCGAGCAGGGCGCCCGGGCCGTCCGGGTGATCAAGGAGAACATCTCCTCGATCGGGCTGCCGGGCGCCGTCCTGGTGACCGACCGGGTGGAGCGGGTGCTGGCCCGCGGCCCGGACGGGAACCCGTACGACGTGGTGTTCGCCGATCCGCCGTACGCGCTGGCGGACGCCGCCGTCGAGCGCGTCCTGGTCCTGCTCGCCGAAGCCGGCTGGCTGGCGCCCGGGGCCCTGGTCGTCGTGGAACGGGCCACCCGGTCCGGGCCGGTGAGCTGGCCGGACGGGTTCGTGCCCGACCGGGAGCGCCGTTACGGGGAGGCGACCTTCTGGTACGGCCTCGGGCCGGAATAAGCGCAATGACCGATTCTCGCCGATGAGCAGAAGGGGTGCCGCCGCGTGCAACGCGTAGTCTGCCCAGGTTCGTTCGATCCTGTCACCGCCGGTCACCTCGACATCATCGGCCGGGCCGCCGGCCTGTACGACGAGGTCATCGTGGCGGTGCTGATCAACGTCACCAAGAAAAGCCTGTTCACGGTCGACGAACGGGTCGAGATGCTGGGCCAGGTCACGGCCCGCTACGGCAACGTGCGGATCGAGCGGTTCCACGGCCTGCTGGTGGATTTCTGCGCGGCCAACGGGATCACCGCCGTGATCAAGGGGCTGCGAGCCGTCAGCGACTTCGAGTACGAGATGCAGATGGCGCAGATGAACTACCGGATGGCCAAGGTCGAGACGCTGTTCATGACCACCAACCCGCTGTATTCCTACCTCAGCTCCAGCCTGGTCAAGGAGATCGCCCGGTACGGCGGTGACGTCAGCGGCCTGGTCCCCGAACTGGTCCTGGGCCTGCTGCGCGAGCGCCTGGCCGAGGAGGAGTAGGGCCGGTTCCCGGCCGGGCGGGAATACGCGCGGGCCGTGGTCAAGTTGGGAATACCGCGCACCGCCGGTAGGCTATGCGCTCGGTCTCCCATCCGCTCGACCTTGAGTACACTGTCATGCCCAGCACACGCACACATGCACCCCGAGGGGCGTTTGTCTTTGACATGCGCCAGCTCGGCCGCCAGGCGGGTAACGCGCTGACCCAGACGCGAACCATCCCCGCACCCGAGGATCTGCACCTCGAGCTTATCGGCGTGCCCGTAGGGGCCGACGTCACCCTTGAGGTCAGGTTCGAAGCGGTTTCCGAGGGCGTTCTCGCCACCGGGACCGCGACCGCGCCGCTCGCGGGCGAGTGCGCGCGCTGCCTGACCCCGGTGACCTCGTCGGTAACCGTCAGCTTCCAGGAGCTTTACCTGTACGCTGACGGCCGCCACGACAAGCAGGGCAAACATGATAGGCATGACAGGCACGACGAAGAAGATGAGCAGGACGAGCAGGAGCTTTACCACCTCAACGGTGACCAGCTCGATCTGGAACCCGCTTTCCGTGACGCGGTAGTGCTCGCACTGCCGATGTCACCGCTGTGCCGGGAGGACTGTCCCGGGCTGTGCGTCGAGTGCGGCGCGCCGCTCGCCGACGCGGGTCCGGATCACCGGCACGACGAGGCGGCCGACCCGAGGTGGGCCGCCCTGAAGCAGCTTGCCGACACCAAAGACAACCGGCGCGCCGGCGCCATCGACCTACAGGAGGGCTGACGTGGCGGTTCCCAAGCGGAGGATGTCCCGCAGCAACACCCGATCCCGACGTTCCAACTGGAAGGCCACCGCGGCTTCGCTGGTGAGCTGCCCGCAGTGCCACTCGCCGAAGCTGTCGCACGTAGCCTGCCCGACCTGCGGTACCTACCGGCGGCGCCAGGTCATCAACCCATCATCCTGAGGAAGCTGACTGGTTCCGGCCCGATACGGCGGGTTATAGCTCGCCTCCGGCCGGGCATCATCAGCGAGTGCTTGGAGGAGGGACGCGTTGGGCGTCGTGAGCCGGTCATGGGATGGCGGCGTGAACGCCAGAAAAGATCCCGCTGAGCTCAGGCACGCCCTCGGCGTGCCCATCATGCCCGCCTCGCTCGAGCGCGCCCTGACGCACCGCTCCTACGCGTACGAGAACGACAACCCGCCCACCAACGAGCGGCTGGAGTTCCTCGGCGACTCGGTGCTCGGCCTCGTCGTGACCGACCACCTCTACCGCGGCTACCCGAACCTGCCCGAAGGCCAGCTCGCCAAACTGCGGGCCGCGGTCGTCCAGATGGGCGCGCTGGCCGAGGTGGCCCGCGAGCTGAACCTGGGCGACTACGTGCGGCTGGGCCGGGGCGAGCAGGTCACCGGCGGCCGGAACAAGCCCTCGATCCTGGCCGACACGCTGGAAGCGGTGATCGGCGCGGTGTACATCGACTGCGGGCTGCCCGAGGCGAGCGCGCTGGTGCACCGGCTGTTCGACCCGGTGATCGCCCGGTCGGCCCGGCTGGGCGCGGGCCTGGACTGGAAGACCTCGCTGCAGGAGCTCACCGCGGTCAAGATGCTCGGCGTGCCTGACTACCAGGTCGAGGAGAGCGGCCCGGATCACCAGAAGTCGTTCCGCGCGGTCGTGCGGGTCGGCGGCCGGGTGCTCGGCTCCGGGGTGGGGCGTACCAAGAAGGCGGCCGAGCAGCAGGCCGCCGAAGCGGCCTGGCGGGCCATCACCGCCGAAGCGGCCGGAGACGACCTGGCCTCGGGTAACGGAGCCTCCGGGCCCGGCGACCCCAGCGGCAACGAGGACCCCAGCGGCAACGGCGAAGGCCCGGGCCAGGAAAGCTGACTGCGGGTGCCTGAGCTGCCCGAGGTCGAGACGGTCCGTCACGGCCTCGAAAATCACGTAATAGGCCGGACGGTCGAGACCGTCCGCGTCCTGCACCCGCGCGCCGTGCGCAGGCAGCCCGGGGGCGCGGCCGAGTTCGAGACCGCGCTGGGCGGCCGCAGCCTGGACCGCGCCCGGCGGCGCGGCAAGTACCTGTGGCTGTCGGTCGGCGAGGACGCGCTGCTCGCGCACCTCGGCATGAGCGGCCAGCTCCTCGTCGGCGAATCCGAGCGGCCGCTCTCGCCGCACGTCAGGATCTTGTTCACGTTCGCCGACGGCGGCCCCGACCTGCGCTTCACCGACCAGCGGACGTTCGGCCACATGTGCATGGTGCGCGACGGCGCCGAGCTGCCCGCCCCGATCGCGCACATCGCCCCCGACCCGTTCGAGCCGGCCTACGACCCGGCCGCCCTGTCCCGGCGGCTGCGCGGCCGTCACACCGGCGTCAAGCGCGCCCTGCTGGACCAGTCGCTGATCAGCGGCGTCGGCAACATCTACGCCGACGAGGCGCTGTGGCGGGCCCGGCTGCACTGGGCCCGTCCCACCGAGACCCTGAACGGGCCCGAGGTGAGCCGCCTGCTGACCGCCGTCCGCGAGGTCCTCGGCGAGGCCCTGGTCGCCGGCGGCACCTCCTTCGACGACCTCTACGTCAACGTCAACGGCGAGAGCGGCTACTTCGAGCGCTCCCTCGCCGTCTACGGCCGCGAGGGCTTCCCCTGCCCGCGCTGCGGCACCCCCGTCCGCCGCGACTCCTTCATGAACCGCTCCTCCTACACCTGCCCCCACTGCCAGCCCCGCCCCCGCCG
>JAJKHX010000496.1 GCA_021154785.1 Nocardiopsis sp. | reverse complement strand
CCCCGGTCCAGCCTCCGCCCGCCCCGGCCGGGCGACGTTCACTGACTCTGGTGCACTCGCTGCATTCGCAACTGTGAATGACAGCCATGTTGTTTCACGTGAATCATCGTCTTGCCGGTGGCACGTTCAGCGCGACCGGGGCGGTGCGTACAGGACGTTCGGCAGCATGGTGTTGCGTTCCGATCCGCCTAGCGGGTCACTGACGAACGGCTCCGGGTCCTGGACGGGTCACCATCCCATGGCTCCGAGTCCCGGTAAGACGTCCTGCGAACCGGCGGCAGATTCCGGGTTCATAGCGTTGACGATGCGTTCCAGGTCGTCGAGCGTGGCGTACTCGATGATGATTTTGCCCTTGTTACGGCCCTGCTCGACCTTGACCCTGGTCTCGTAGAAGTCGGACAGCCGGTCGGCCAGCCGGAGAAGGCCGGGGGCGACGGGCTGACGGCCACTGGAAGCCCGCTTGCGAGGGGCGTCGTCCATACCGAGCGAGACGATCTCCTCGACGTTGCGGACGGAAAGTCCCTCGGCGACGATCCTGCTGGCCAGGCGCTCCTGTGCGAGCGAGTCGTTCAGGCCGAGGAGGGCACGGGCGTGGCCGGCGCTGAGCACGCCAGCCGCGACTCGCTTCTGCACGGCCGGGGGGAGGTTGAGTAGTCGCAGGGTGTTGCTGATGTGCGGCCGGGAGCGGCCGATCCGCTGCGCGAGCTGCTCGTGGGTAGCGCCGAAGTCGTCGAGCAGCTGCTGGTAGGCCGCGGCCTCCTCGAGCGGGTCGAGCTGCTGGCGGTGCAGGTTCTCGATCAGGGCATCGCGCAGCAGCTCGTTGTCCTGAGTCTGTTTGACGATGGCGCCGATCTCGGTCAGGCCGGCGCGCTGGGAGGCGCGCCAGCGGCGCTCCCCCATGATGAGCTCGTACCGGTCAGGTCCGGCCGCGCGGACTACCACCGGCTGAAGCAGGCCGACCTGCCTGATGGACTCGGCGAGTTCCTCGAGCGCGTCCTCGTCGAAGGTACGCCGGGGCTGCCGCGGATTCGGCGTGATCGAGGAGACCTCGATCTCCTTGTAGAGGGCACCCAGGATCTCGGCCGGCGACGCGTTGTCCGCGGATCCGGCCTGTTCCGGTCCGCGCATGGCGTCACCCTCCGCCAGCCGCGGGGATTCCGAGATCAGAGCGCCGAGTCCCCGGCCTAGTCCGCGCCTTTGCTGAGCCACTGCCTCTCCCGATCTCACCCGTGCTGGTTAACCGCGCCGTCCTGACCGCGCCCACCAGTTCAACCTGCCAGTCCAACCCGCCAGCCGAACCCGTGAGCCGCGCGCCGCTGGCCTGCTAGCTCACGCCCGCTGAGTTCATCGCCAGCTCGCGAGCCGCCTCCGTGTACGCGATCGCGCCGCTCGAGGCCGGGTCATAGGCAATCACCGACTGGCCCCGGCTCGGCGCCTCAGACACCCGGACGCTCCTCGGGATGATAGTGCTCAGCACCGAGGTACCGAAATGCTTGCGCACGTCATCGGCCACATCGGAAGCGAGCCGGGTGCGGCCGTCGTACATCGTCAGCAGCACCGTGGACACGTGCAGGCCCGGATTGAAGTTGACCCGCACCAGCTCGGCCGTGTTCAGCAACTGCTGGACGCCCTCCAGCGCGTAGTACTCGCACTGGATCGGCAGCAGCACCTCCTCGGCGGCCACCAGGGCGTTCAGTGTCAGCAGCCCGAGGGACGGAGGGCAGTCGACCAGCACGTAGTCGAGGCCGGAGGTGTCGAACGACTTCAGGGCCCGGGTCAGCCGCAGTTCCCTCGCCACCACCGGGACCAGTTCGATCTCGGCGCCGGCCAGGTCGATGGTGGCGGGCGCGCAGAACAGGCCGGGTATGTCACCGGCCGGCTGTATCACCTCGGCCAGCGGGCGGCCGTCGACCAGCACGTCGTAGACGGAGGGGACACCGACGTGATGATCGACGTCCAGCGCGGTCGACGCGTTACCCTGCGGGTCGAGGTCGATCACCAGCACCCGCGAGCCGTGCTGCGCCAGGCTGGCGGCCAGGTTCACCGCGGTGGTGGTCTTGCCCACGCCGCCCTTCTGATTGGCGATGGTCATGATCCGGCACCGGGGAGGCCGCGGCCAGGGCGGGCGTTCGCTGCGTCCGACCACGGCCGCCTGGGCGGCCCGTGCTATCGGAGTATCCAGCGGGTCCGGCCGGATCTCCGGGACGACCACCGATCTAGTTTTACCTGAAACCTCGGCCGCCGCCGGCTCCGGGGATCCTGCCCCGGAGATTCCGGGAATTCCCAGCACCTCGCTGTCGCTGGCTCCAGACCTTCCGTGGTCCACCTGAACGCCTCTCGCTTCTCGGCCCGCACCGGGCCCCTGACCACCGGGCGCCTGACCACCGGTCCCCTGACCACCGGGACTCACCGGCCAGCCGATCCCTCCGGCCGAGGGGTGTGAGCGGCCATTAGCCCGGCCCGCCAGTGGCCCTTCGGGCCAGCCCAGACCGCCTGCGTTCCGGTCCGCCGCCTGAAGACCGGCTGGGCTCTGCCGGTAATAGCTGAGCGCCACCTATGCCCTGCCCTATCTCGCGAAGAACCGCACGACGGTCGTCGCAGGATCGACCTTACCTTGCCCCACCCGCACAACCTCGGCGCCGCGAGCATCTATTCGGCGCAGGACCGGACGAGCCTTCTTCAGTTCGTCCGCGGCCGTTCGTCCCTTTATCGCCAGCACCATCCCGCCCGGGCGTACCAGGCCGACCGCCAGCTCGGCGAGCCGGTCGAGCGGTGCCACCGCCCGGGCGGTGGCCACGCCGGCCCGCAGGCTGGTGTCCTCGGCCCGGCCTCGCATCACGCTCGCGTTGTCCAGGCCGAGCTCGGCGGCGCACTCGGCCAGGAACCGGCAGCGCCGCTCCATCGGCTCGAGCAGCGTGACTTTCAGCTCGGGCCTGATCATCGCCAGCACGAGGCCGGGAAGCCCGGCCCCCGATCCGATGTCGACCAGCGTCCGGGACCGGTCGCGGATGAGCTCGGCTACCACGGCGCAGTTCAGCAGGTGCCGGTCCCAGAGCCGCGGTACCTCGTGCGGGCCGATCAGGCCCTGCTCGACCCCCTGGGTGGCCAGCATCCCGGCGAATGCCACGGCCTGGTCCAGCGCCGATCCGAAGACAGCGGCCGCGCCGTCCGGCACGGCCGGTAGATCAGCCGCCTCGACGGTACCGGTCTCAGAGCTGTTCCCAGAACCGGCTTTGTCCACAGGAACCGCCGCACTGTCCACAGAAATACCCACACTTGTGGGGAAATCAGTATCGGTATTTGAGTCGACCGCAGGCGGCGCATCGAAATCGTGATCCACGACAGACCGGCCTTCCCGGCCACCACCCTCCCCGGTCGCGGAGGACGGGGGTGTCACGGCGCCGGGTAGACCACCACTCGCCGGTTGGGCTCCTCACCCTCCGACTCGCTCCGCTGGCCCGCCTCGGCTACCGCATCGTGCACGATCTTCCGCTCGAACGGCGACATGGCGGCCAGCTCCTTCGGCTCGCCGCTGCGCGCGACCTCCTCGGCCACGCTCCGCCCGTAGTCGGACAGCTCGGCGCGGCGACGCGCACGGTAACCGCCGATGTCGAGCATCAGCCGGGCCCGGGTGCCGGTCTGCCGGTGCACGGCCAGCCTGGTCAGCTCCTGCAGGGCCTCCAGGACCACGCCGTCGTCGCCGACCAGTTCGTCCAGCGTCGCACCGACCACCGAGACGATCGCCCGGTCGCCCTCGACGTCCATGTCGATGTCGCCATCCAGGTCGGCGATGTCCAGCAGGCCCTCGACGTAATCCGCGGCGATGTCACCCTCGAGCTCGAGGTCGTTCAGCTGGTCGCCGTCCGACGCCCCGGCGTCCTCAGCGTCCTGGGCGTCGTCGACGTCCTGGCCGTCCTCGGCGTCATCGAGGACCTCCTCGGCGTCGGTGACCTCAACGTCCTGCTGGCTCACGACCGGACCTCCCACTGTGCTTCTCATGTCCTTCAAGTCTGGGCCCTTCGAGGCGGGCCATTCCACGACCGGTATCGATGTCTACGCGGGGACGCCGCCGTCTAAGCGGCGGCGGCCGCCCGGCCGGATGACGCTCACTACTTGCCCGACCGCTTGCTTTTCGTCTGCCGTACCGGCTGCTGCCGCACCACCCTAGTGGTGGGCACGTCATCCTGGGGCTCAGGTTCGGCTTTCGCCCGGCCCAGTCGCAGCAGCCCGCGCTTGGCCGTGCCGTCCTGCCCGGTGTCCGGCGTCGCCTTGGGCGTGCTGCCCGACGTGGCCGCCGGACGGGACGAGGTCCCGGCCCGGGTACCGCCGGACGCGCTGGCGGCCTTGATGCGCGCCGCGGCCGCAGCGGACGTCCGCCCGGTCGACGTCCCGTTCCGCGCGCCGTTAGCCGCCTTGGCCGCGCCCGCCGTCTTCGCGGCACCAGCCGCCTTGGCCGCGCCCGCGGTCCTGGCGGCGCCGTTAGCCGGGCGCGCCGGGGCCTGCCCGGACGAGCCCATCCGCGAGGTACCGGACCGGAACGAGCTCTGCGCGGTCCGCACCGGGGCACCCGTGTTGGCGGCGGCCGTCGCGCCCGCGGCGGCGGTGGGCAGCGGCTCCCAGTTCCTGAACATGAAGTACTGCTGGCCCAGCGTCCACAGGTTAGTGGTCACCCAGTACAGCACCAGGCCGTACTGCCAGTACAGGCCGGTCAGCGAGAAGAACGGCACGATGTACTGCATGTACTTCTGCGACTGGGCCATCGGGTTGTCCGGGTCCACGTTGGTCTGCATGAGCCCGCGCTTGGCGCTCTGCCGGACCGTCATGAACGTCGTGGTGGCGCTGATCACCACGGTCAGCGCGATCACGATGGCGACGTGGAACGGCGGCGTGGGGTGCGCGAACAGCAGCTTGTCGTCCAGGTGGACGCCGAAGATCGTCGCCGCCCGCGCGCTCTCCACCACCGGCACCGTCAGCCCGTATTTGGGCGTGGTCCCCGGCACCCAGTCGGCGATGGCGCGCAGCACGCTGAACAGCGAGAAGAACACGATCATCTGCGGGATCATGGGGAGGCAGCCCGCTAGCGGGTTGACCCCGTTCTCCTTGTAGAACTTCATCGTCTCTTCGTTGAGACGCTGCTTGTCGCCCTTGTACTTCTTCCGCAGTTCCTGCAGCTGGGGCGCGTGCTGAGCCATCTTCCGCTGCGCGTGCACCTGCTTGACGAACAGCGGGACCAGGCACAGCCGGATCAGGATGACCAGAAACGCGATGGACAGTCCCCACGCCCAGCCGGAGGACGCGCCGAAGAGCGCGCCGAGGCCGGCGTGTATCCGCATGATGACCCATGCCACCACGTTGTTCAGCGGGTCGAGCACGGCCACTGCTAGCTCCTCGCGACCTTAGCGGGTTTCCTGGCAGGCACCGGATCATAGCCGCCGGGATGAAACGGATGGCACCGGGCGATGCGCGCCACCGCGAGCCACAGGCCACGGGCAGCGCAGTGCTCGGCCAAGGCGGCCAGCGCGTACGCACTGCATGAAGGCGCGAAGCGGCACCGCGGCCCGAGCATCGGGCTGATGAACCGCTGGTAGGCCCCGATGGGAAGCATGAGCAACCGGGCCGGCACCGTGGCTTTGTCTGGCGCGGTGCTGGCCGGACCCTGAGCAGTGCCTCTATCTGGCATTACCGACGCGCGCCCCAACCTGCCGCCGCAGCAACCTGCTGATTACCGAATCCAGATCCGCAACCAGATCCGGATGGCTTGCGTGCGCGGCCGCGGCATTTGCGCGCACCACAAGAAGGCTACCGCCAGGAAGCAACTGAAGGTACCCGCGCATCAGCGCGCGTAGCTGCCGCTTCACGCGGTTCCTGGTGACCGCCGAGCCCACGGCCCGGCTGACCACGAATCCTACCCGGGCCGGTTCTTGCCGATGAAGCTCGTTATCGCGGACCAGAAGGTGACCGACCACGCGGGGCCTGCCCGCTCGGGTCCCGGTGCGCACGGCCAGCGTGAACTCCGCGCCGTGGCGCATCCGGGACTGGGGGGGAAGGATCAGGCACTCAGCCGGTCGCGGCCCTTGCGCCTGCGAGCGGCGAGGACGGCGCGCCCGGCGCGAGTGCGCATGCGCAGCCGGAAACCATGCGTCTTCGCGCGGCGCCGATTGTTCGGCTGGAACGTGCGCTTACTCACTGGAACTCCAGGTAGAGGATCGGGCTCGGCTTGGCCAAGGCTCGCGTCAGGACGCTTGCCTGAGCACGCAACGACAGCGCGTGGTGCTCGGCATCAACACAGGCTACCACCTGGAACCCCGCCGTTTGGCAGTCGTGCCCCGCCGTCGCGACTTAGGCTGTGGAAAGCTATTCTCCCCAGACTGGGTAGTTACGGTGCGCAGCTGGGAAGCCACGTGCACAACATGTGGATTGTTTTGTGGATCGTGAGCGCGGCTCGCGACTGGGTGCGAGGGGAGCGCAAACAGGTGGCAAATTCAGACCTGTCCGAAGTCTGGGCACGATCCCTCGACGGGCTAGCTGACCTGCAAATCCAGCCACATCAGCGGGCCTGGCTGAAACTCACGAGGCCGCTCGGCCTCGTCGAGAACACCGCCCTCATCGCCACGCCGAACGAGTTCGTCAAGGAACAGCTGGAGACCAGGCTGCGCGCGCTGGTCACCCAGGCGCTGTCCCAGGAACTCGGCCGCGACATCCAGCTCGCCGTCACCGTCGACCCGGCCCCGCCGGGCCCCATGACACCTCCGGCCGGGCTGCCCGCGCTGGGGTCGGGCCCGGACCCGGTACCCGAGCCCCAGGCGGCCGCGCCGCGCGCCCACCCGGTCCACGACGGCGCCGGCGAGCCCGATCGTCAGGATCAGGGCCGCCCGGTGACGCACGGGGCCCCCGGCGGGATCCCCTCGGCCCAGCGGCTCGGCGGCACCCGGCTGAACTCCAAGTACACCTTCGAGACGTTCGTCATCGGCTCGAGCAACCGGTTCGCGCACGCGGCTGCGGTCGCGGTCGCCGAGGCGCCTGCCAAGGCCTACAACCCGCTGTTCGTCTACGGTGACTCCGGCCTGGGCAAGACCCACCTGCTGCACGCGATCGGGCACTACGCCCAGACGCTCTACACCGGCCTGAAGGTGCGGTATGTCAGCTCGGAAGAGTTCACCAACGACTTCATCAACATGATCCGCGACGGCAAGCAGGACGGCTTCCGGCGCCGGTACCGCGACGTGGACGTGCTCCTGGTCGACGACATCCAGTTCCTGGAGAATAAGGAAGGCACGCAGGAAGAGTTCTTCCACACCTTCAACACCCTGCACAACGCGAGCAAGCAGATCGTCATCTCCAGCGACCGCGCCCCCAAGCGCCTGGTCACGCTGGAGGACCGGCTCCGCAGCCGGTTCGAGTGGGGACTGCTGACCGATGTCCAGCCGCCCGAGCTGGAGACCCGCATCGCCATCCTGCGCCGCAAGGCCATCCAGGAGGGCCTGAACGCGCCGCCCGAGGTGCTGGAGTACATCGCCAGCCGGATCTCCACCAACATCAGGGAGCTGGAGGGCGCGCTGATCCGGGTGACGGCGTTCGCCAGCCTGAACCGCCAGTCGGTCGATCTCCAGCTGGCCGAGATCGTCCTCAAGGACCTGATCCCCGAGGCCCAGGGGCCGCAGATCACCGCCGCGACGATCATGGGCCAGACGGCCTCTTACTTCGGGCTCTCCATCGAGGACCTGTGCGGGACATCGCGATCGCGGGTGCTCGTCACCGCCCGGCACATCGCGATGTACCTGTGCCGTGAGCTCACCGATCTGTCGTTGCCGAAGATCGGCCAGCAGTTCGGCGGCCGCGACCACACCACGGTCATCAACGCCGACCGGAAGATCCGCTCGCTGATGGCCGAACGCCGCTCGATTTACACCCAGGTCACCGAGCTGACCAACCGCATCAAGCAACAAGCGCGCACCGGCTGAGCCGGCTCGCGGACTGCTATGCGCACAGTTTGTGGAAAACGTTGTGGATGATCATCGGATAACCGGGGGACAACCAGTGGCAAGTCCGCGGGACACCGGGCGGCGGTCACAAGGCGGCTCGCGCCGTCCCCCGGCCCGCCACATCCCCTGTGGGTTGCAACTCGCGGCCGACCTGCGGCGACACGGGTTCTCCCCAGTATCCACCGCACCTATGACTATGACGGTTCTCTCAATAAGGAAAGACCAACATCAAGTAGGTCCTGTGCGTTGCGACCCTGGCGCCACCGCTGCCATACCCGGCAACGCGCGCACCGACACCAAAGTTCTCTTCACGACCCGACGAACCCAGGAGGCAGTTTCGTGAAGCTCCAGGTTGAGCGTGATCATCTGGCGGACGCCGTGGCCTGGACCGCGCGCGCCCTGCCCGCCCGCCCGACCGCCCCCGTGCTGGCCGGCATGCGCCTGCTGGCGGGGAACGATCTCACGCTCTCGACGTTCGACTATGAGGTCTCCGCGCAGGCCATCCTGCCGGTGATCACCGACGAGGAAGGCGCGGTGCTGGTCTCGGGCCGCCTGCTGGCCGAGATCGTGCGGTCGCTGCCCGCCAAGCCGGTCGACCTGGTCACCGACGGGACCCGGGCCACCCTCAAGTGCCGGAGCGCCACCTTCACGCTGGTCCTGCTGCCGGAAGAGGAATACCCGACGCTGCCCGAGATGCCGCCGCTCACCGGCTCGGTGGGCAGCGACGCGCTGGCCTCGGCCATCTCCCAGGTGGCGATCGCGGCCGGCCGCGACGACACGCTGCCCGCGCTGACCGGCATCAGGATCGAGATCAGCGGCGACTCGCTTACCCTGGTCGCCACCGACCGCTACCGGCTGGCCGTCCGCCAGCTGCGGTGGAACCCGACGCAGCCGGACCTCAACACGGCCGTGCTGGTCCCCGCCCGGGTGCTCGGCGAGACCGCCCGGGCCCTGACCTCGGGCGCCGAGGTGTCGATCTCGCTCGGCGGGGACAGCCTGATCGGCTTCGCCGGGGCCGGACGGCAGACCACCACCCGGCTGCTGAGCGGCGAGTACCCCAAGTACCAGTCGCTGCTGCCGAGCGAGTTCAGCGCGACCGCCGAGCTCATGGCCGCCCCGTTCGCCGAGGCGGTCAAGCGGGTGGCGCTCGTGGCCGAGCGCAACACCCCGGTGCGGCTGGCCTTCAGCGCCGGGCAGCTGGTCCTCGAGGCCGGCGCCTCGGAAGAGGCCCAAGCGGTCGAGGTCCTCGAGGCGGCGTACGACGGAGAGGACCTGCAGATCGCGTTCAACCCGCAGTACCTGCTCGACGGCATCGGGGCGCTGGATTCCGATACGGCCCGGATCTCCTTCACCTCGCCGACCAAGCCCGCGGTCCTCACCGGCAAGAGCGAGGGCGACCCGGACTACCGTTACGTCCTGATGCCCATCCGCTCGGCCGGCTAGCAGGAGACCGTACGCTCGGTCTGTGCACCTCACCCGGCTGGCGCTGACTGACTTCCGGTCTTACCCGGAGCTCAGTCTGGCGCTGGCGCCTGGCGTCACGACGTTCAGCGGGGAAAACGGGGAGGGGAAGACCAACCTGGTGGAGGCGGTCGGGTATCTCTCCACGCTGGGGAGTCACCGGGTGGCGAGCGACGCGCCGCTGGTGCGGCGGGGAGCGGAGCGGGCCGTGCTGCGCGGGGCGGTGACCGCGGCTCAGGGCGACGCGCTGGTGGAGATCGAGGTCAACCCGGGGAAGGCCAACCGGGTCCGGCTGAACCGGACGCCGATGCCGCGGCCGCGCGATGTCCTCGGGGCGCTGCGGACGGTGCTGTTCGCGCCGGAGGACCTGGCCCTGGTCAAGGGTGACCCGGGTGAGCGGCGGCGGTTCCTCGACGAGCTGCTGACGGCGACCGCGCCGCGCTACGCCGGGGTCCGGGCGGACTACGAGCGGGTGCTGAAGCAGCGCACGGCGCTGCTCAAGTCGGCGGGGTCCAAGGGGCACCTGCGCGGCGCGGCCCGCGAGGCGATGACGGCGACGCTCGACGCGTGGGACGGCCAGCTGGCCCGGGCCGGCGCCCCGCTGCTGGCCGGCCGGCTGCGCCTGGCCGACGCGCTCCGGCCGCACGTCGCGGCCGCCTACGAGGCGGTTTCCGCGGGCCCGGCGGGCGAGGCGTGCGGAATGTCTTACCGCAGCTCAGCGTTGAATAATAGTGATGAGTTCGAAGATGTGCCCGCGCTCGAGACGGCACTTCTCAAGGCTCTCGCCGAGGTCCGGGCGAGTGAGCTCGACCGGGGCGTGTGCCTGGTCGGACCGCACCGGGACGAGCTCGAGCTGTCCGTCGGCGGCCTGCCGTCCCGCGGGTACGCCAGCCACGGGGAATCCTGGTCGCTGGCGCTCGCGCTGCGGCTGGCCAGCTTCGCGCTGCTCCGCGAGGGGCGTGAAGACCCGGTGCTGATCCTCGACGACGTGTTCGCCGAGCTCGACGCGGGCCGCCGGGACCGGCTGGCCGCGCTGGTGGCCGGGGCCGAGCAGGTCCTGATCACCGCGGCGGTGCCCGCCGACATCCCGGCGGTACTCGACGGCGTGCGGTTCGCCGTCAGCGCGGGCAGCGTCACCCGTGCCGGCTAAGGCCGACCGGGCCGGGCGGCCGGAACGAGACGGCCCGGACCGGGCGCGACTGGCGGTCGAGGCGCTCGCCGTGGCCAAGGCGGACGCACGGAGCCGGGGTGACATCCCGGCCGGCTTCGGCCGCGGACAGGGACAAGACCACAACGATGACCCCGAACGAGCCGGTGTATCCGCGGACGCCCACTCCGGCGCGCCCGGGTCGGTCGGCGCGGGCCGGCGCGGACGGCCCCGCCGGGAGGATCCGCAGCTGCTGGCCAGCGCCATCGGCGGGCTGCTCGATGCGCACGGCTGGCAGCAGCGGGCCGCGATGGGCTCGGTGTTCGGCCGGTGGGCCGACATCGTCGGCGCGGACCTGGCCGCGCACACCCAGCCGGACAGCTACGCCGACGGCGAGCTGGCGGTCACGGCGGATTCGACCGCCTGGGCCACCCAGGTCCGGCTGCTCGCGCCGGTGCTCGTCAAGCGGCTCAACGCCGAGCTCGGCGACGGGTCGGTCCGCCGGGTCAAGGTCCGCGGGCCGGCCGGGCCGCGGCAGCGCGGCGGATGGCGGGTTCCGGGCAGCCAGGGACCCGGCGACACGTACGGATAATGCCTGGCAGGCGCGACACCACGGGAAAGACGACCGTGGCTGTCGGTGCCTGAAGGTAAAATAAATTCGCGCACAGATGGCCACATCGCGGGGGGCTGGGGCTGCGCTTGAAGAAGCAGGATGGAGTTCGGTTTGTCCTACGATGCAGGCTCGATCACGGTTCTCGAGGGGCTTGAGGCCGTTCGCAAGCGCCCGGGAATGTACATCGGCTCGACCGGTCCGCGAGGATTGCATCATCTTGTCTACGAGGTTGTGGACAACGCGGTAGATGAGGCCCTGGCCGGCTACTGCGACGCGATAGAAGTCACGATCCTCGCCGACGGCGGAGTCCGGGTACACGACAACGGCCGCGGCATCCCCGTTGACGAGCACCCGATCGAGCACCGCCCGGCGGTCGAGCTGGTCATGACCACGCTGCACGCGGGCGGCAAGTTCGACAGCAAGTCCTACGCGGTCTCCGGCGGCCTGCACGGCGTCGGCGTGTCCGTGGTGAACGCGCTGTCGGTGCTGCTCGAGGTCGAGGTGCACCGGGACGGCTACGTCTGGACTCAGGCCTACGACCGCGGCGCCCCGATGGGCCCGCTCGAGCGCGGGACCGAGACCGCCGACCTCGGCACCATCATCACGTTCTGGCCGGACGGCGACATCTTCGAGACCACCGAGTGGAACTTCGAGACGCTGTCCAGCCGGCTCCAGGAAATGGCCTTCCTCAACCGGAACCTGGCCATTTCGATCACAGACGAGCGCGGGGACGAGCCGCGGGAAGCCCGGTATCAGTATGCCGGGGGAATCGCCGACTTCGTTCGGCACCTTAATGGCTCGAAGGAGCCGGTGCACGCGACGGTCATCGAGTTCGGCGAGGAAGGCGACGGCATCGCGGCCGAGATCGCGATGCAGTGGAACGCCTCCTACACCCCGTCGGTGTACACGTTCGCCAACACCATCAACACGGCTGAGGGCGGTACGCACGAAGAGGGCTTCCGCGCCGCGCTGACCACGGTGGTCAACAAGTACGCGCGGGACCAGAAGCTGCTCCGGGAGAAGGACGACAACCTCACCGGCGACTACGTGCGCGAGGGCCTGACCGCGATCGTCTCGGTCAAGCTGGCCGAGCCGCAGTTCGAGGGGCAGACCAAGGGCAAGCTCGGCAACACCGAGGCCAAGTCGTTCGTGCAGAAGACCTGCAACGACCACCTGCGGGACTGGTTCGACCGGAACCCGGGCGAGGCCAAGGACATCATCAACAAGGCCAGCCAGGCGGCCCGGGCCCGGATCGCGGCGCGCCAGGCGCGCGACCTCACCCGCCGCAAGTCGCTGCTCGACTCCACCTCGCTGCCGGGCAAGCTGGCCGACTGCCAGTCCACCGACCCGGCCAAGTCCGAGATCTACGTGGTCGAGGGCGACTCGGCCGGCGGCTCGGCCAAGGGCGGCCGGGACCCGAAGTTCCAGGCCATCCTGCCGATCCGCGGCAAGATCATCAACGTGGAGAAGTCGCGGATCGACCGTGTGCTCAAGAACAACGAGGTCCAGTCGATGATCACGGCGCTGGGGGCCGGGATCCACGACGAATTCGACCTCACCAAGCTCCGCTACCACAAGATCATCC
This sequence comes from Nocardiopsis sp., assembly GCA_021154785.1. Classification (GTDB taxonomy): domain Bacteria; phylum Actinomycetota; class Actinomycetes; order Streptosporangiales; family Streptosporangiaceae; genus Palsa-504. The sequence goes on along the minus strand of JAJKHX010000496.1, from coordinate 17,097 downwards.
TGATGGCGGACGCCGACGTGGACGGGCAGCACATCCGGACGCTGCTCCTGACCCTGCTCTTCCGGTTCATGAAGCCGCTGGTCGAGGCCGGGTACGTGTACCTGGCCCAGCCGCCGCTCTACAAGGTCAAGTGGGAAGGCCGCGGCAACGAGCCGGGCTATGCCTACTCCGAGGCCGAGCTGGCCCGGGTCATCCAGGCCGGCATCGCCGAGGGCAAGAAGGACCCGCGGCCGCGGGACGGCGTGCAGCGGTTCAAGGGCCTCGGCGAGATGAACGCCAACGAGCTGTGGGAGACCACCATGAACCCGGCGCAGCGGGTGCTGGGCCAGGTCACACTCGACGACGCGGCCCAGGCCGACGAGCTGTTCACCGTGCTGATGGGCGAGGACGTGGAGGCCCGTCGCTCGTTCATCACCCGTAACGCCAAGGACGTCAGGTTCCTCGACATCTGACCGGCCGGGCGCCAGCACACAATCTGAGGACTACACAAAAGTGACTGAAGTTACCGATGCCACGGGTGGCGGCGGCGGGCACGACCGTACCGAGCCGGTCGACATCCAGTACGAGATGCAGCGCAGCTACATCGACTACGCGATGTCGGTCATCGTCGGGCGGGCGCTGCCCGACGTGCGGGACGGCCTCAAGCCGGTGCACACCCGCATCCTGTACGCGATGTACGACGGCGGGTTCCGGCCCGACCGCGGCTTCTTCAAGTGCTCGCGAGTCGTCGGTGACGTCATGGGCAACTACCACCCGCACGGCGACAGCGCGATCTACGACGCGCTGGTGCGGATGGCGCAGCCCTGGTCGATGCGGATGCCGCTGATCGACAGCCAGGGCAACTTCGGCTCGCCCGGCAACGACCCGCCCGCCGCCATGCGGTACACCGAGTGCCGCCTGGCCCCGCTGGCAATGGAGATGCTGCGGGACATTAACGAGGACACCGTCGAGTTCAGGGACAACTACGACGGGCGCTCCCGGGAGCCCGAGGTCCTGCCCGCCCGGTTCCCCAACCTGCTGATCAACGGCTCCGAGGGCATCGCGGTCGGGATGGCCACCAAGATCCCGCCGCACAACCTGCGCGAGGTCGCGGCCGGCGTCGCCTGGTACCTGGACAACTTCGAGGCGTCCGACGAGGAACTCCTGGACGCGCTGATGGAGCGGGTCAAGGGCCCGGATTTCCCCACCCGCGGCCTGATCGTCGGCCGGCGCGGGATCGGCGACGCCTACCGGACCGGGCGCGGCTCGATCGTCATGCGGGCCGTGGTCGAGGTCGAGGAGGACGCCCGCGGCCGCGCCCAGCTGGTGGCCAGGGAACTGCCCTACCAGGTCAACCCGGACAACCTGGCCCAGAAGATCGCCGAACTGGTCAAGGACGGCAAGATCAGCGGCATCGCCGACGTCCGGGACGAGAGCAGCGGCCGGACCGGGCAGCGCCTGGTCATCGTGCTGAAGAGGGACGCCATCGCCAAGGTGGTCCTCAACAACCTGTACAAGCACACCCAGCTGCAGGACACGTTCGGCGCCAACATGCTCGCCCTGGTCGACGGCGTGCCGCGCACGCTGCGGCTGGACCAGATGATCAGGTACTGGGTCACCCACCAGATCGAGGTCATCGTCCGGCGCACCCAGTTCCGGCTGCGCAAGGCCACCGAACGGCTCCACATCGTGGCCGCGCTGCTCAAGGCCATCGACCGGATCGACGAGGTCATCACGCTGATCCGGGCGAGCGCCTCGGCGGCCGAGGCCCAGCAGGGCCTGATGGGGCTGCTGGAGATCGACGAGATCCAGGCCCGCGCCATCCTCGATATGCAGCTGCGCAAGCTGGCCGCGCTGGAGCGGCAGGAACTGGTCAACGAGCGGGACGAGCTGGAAGCCAGGATCGCCGATCTCCAGGACATCCTGTCCTCACCGGAGCGGCAGCGGCAGATCATCGGCACCGAGCTGGCCGAGATCGTCCACAAGTTCGGTAACGACCGGCTCACCGAGATCGTCGCCTATGACGGCGAGGTGGCCGACGAGGACCTGATCGCCGAGGAAGACGTCGCGATCACGATCACCTACGGCGGCTACGCCAAGCGCACCAAGACCGACCTGTACCGCGCGCAGCGGCGCGGCGGCAAGGGGGTCCGCGGCGCGCAGCTGCGCACCGACGACATCGTGGACCACTTCTTCATCACCTCGACCCACCACTGGATCCTGTTCTTCACCAACAAGGGCCGGGTCTACCGGGCCAAGGGCTACGAGCTGCCCGACGCCGGCCGCGACGCCCGCGGCCAGCACGTGGCCAACCTGCTCGCGTTCCAGCCGGACGAGCGGATCGCCGAGGTGCTCGCCATCCGCGACTACCAGATGGCGCCGTACCTGGTGCTGGCCACCCGCAGCGGGCTGGTGAAGAAGTCCCGGCTGACCGACTTCGACTCGCCCCGGTCCGGCGGCATCATCGCGATCAACCTGCGCGAGGACGACGAGGTCATCGCGGCCCGGCTGGTCTCCCCCGAGGAGGACCTGCTGCTGGTCAGCAAGAGCGCCCAGGCCATCAGGTTCCACGCCGACGACGACTCGATGCGGCCGATGGGCCGGGCCACCTCGGGCGTCATCGGGATGCGCTTCAACGACGGCGACGCGCTGCTCGGCATGTACGTGGTCAGGGAAGGCGGCGATCTGCTGGTGGCTACCGGCGGCGGCTACGCCAAGCGCACTCCGGCCGACGCCTACCCGGTGCAGGGCCGCGGCGGCCGCGGCGTGGTCACGGCCAAGATCGTCGAGGCCCGCGGCGAGCTGATCGGCGCGCTGATGGTGCATGCCGGCGACGAGGTCTTCGCGATCACCTCCGCGGGCGGCGTGATCAGGACCAGCGCGGCCGAGGTCAAGCAGTCCGGCCGGCAAACCATGGGCGTACGGCTGATGAACCTCGCCTCCGGAGACAGTGTGGTGGGCCTGGCACTCAACGCCGAATCGCAGGCCGAGGAGGCTCTCGAAGACGGCGGGGAGCCTGCTGACCAGGACATTTCCATCGATTCAGCCGGATCGGCGGACGAGGCGGACCCGGTCATGGCCGAGCTCGGGGACGCCGGGGACGGCGCGGGCGAGGACGACGAGGCGGAGGAGTAATCCGGGCGATTGTGTAAGGTCAGCTAGTACGACTGACTTTTCAGGCTGACTGACGGGCAACGGTTTCGGGGGCAGGAGCGTCCCATAGGTATGGCGAAGATCGTCATAACGCGGCTTTCTTCGCATAGGTGGTCATAGGGGCGTCGCGTCCGGAGATAACCTCGTGAGGGTCTGGATCAGAGGGAGGACGGCTTGGACAGGCGCACGGATAGGCCCGGTAGCCCGGGCAGAGGCTCACCCACCATGGTGACCTCGCGGGCTACTGGCGACGACCTGCTCGAAGACGAGGAGGCGCAGCCGGCCGACATCACGGCACCGCCCCGGCAGCCGGCCCGCAAAGCGGCCACCGCCAAGCCCGGCCCCGCGAAGACCGCGCCCGCGGACGAGACACAAGATGTCCAGGCCAAGAACGCCCCGGCCGGTGACGCCAAGGCCAACGGGGACTCGGCGGCCAAGGGAGCGGCTCGCCCGGTTCCGGTGGACGCGACGGCGGTGGATGGCATCCCCGCATTTCCCGCCGACAGCATCGGGTCATCGCGGGGCACCAAGATCCCGGATCCCGAGCCGGCCGCCACCAGCTTTGGCCCGCCCCCCTCGGCTCCGGCCAAGCCGGCCCTCGATGATCCGACGATCGCCTATCCCGCGGAAACGGCGGCCAGGCTGTCCGGCGACACCACCGCGGCCACGCCAGCCTCCAGCCCCGTGTCGTCTGGTTCCGTGTCGTCTGGGACCAGTGCCGCCGCTCCCCCGGCGACCGAGGCGTCGTCCATGCCGCCGGCCGCCTTCGCGTGGGAGATGCCGGACCCGCCGGCCGACTCGCCGTCGTCCCCGGCGCGGGCCTTCCTGCGGTCGGGCCTGACCGCGAAGAACCCGCCCCCGGCCCCGGCCTCCTCGACCGCCAGGACTGCCCCGCCGGCCCCCGCGGGCAAGCCCGCGGCGGCCGAGGCCCCGGTGCGCGGCCCGGCGAAGAGCGGCCCGGTAACCTTCGGCCAGTCCCGAAGCGGTCCGGCCAAGGGCGGTACCGGGCCGAAGGCCCAGCAGAAGGCGCAGTCCAAGAAGTCGGCCCGGCAGGCCCACCTGACCATCGCGCGGGTCGAGCCGTGGTCGGTGATGAAGTTCAGCTTCGTGGTGTCGCTGGTCGCCTTCGTGATCTTGTTCGTGGCCGTCAGCGTGCTCTACGGGGCGCTGTCCGGGCTCGGCGTGTTCGATTCCCTCCAGCGCGTCGTGACGAGCCTGACGTCCAGCCAGGGGTCCACGGGCGTGAACGCGAAGGCCTGGTTCTCGGCTTCGCGGGTGCTCGGCTACACCGCCCTGCTCGGCTCGCTCAACATCGTCCTGATCACCGCGATGTCGACGATCGGCTCCGTGGTGTACAACCTGACCTCGCGGCTCGTCGGCGGCGTGGAGGTAACCCTGCGGGAAACCGAGTAACGCCGGACCGGAAAGGCGCGGTAGCATCGCGGGGGCGGACGGGATACTCCCGCGATGGCAAGGCCGCACACCACGGCACAACGCGCCTCGCGGGTACGGTAGGATAATGGTCGCGCCTCTTTCCGCAGGTCAGGTGCATATGCCGTTGTGTGGCATGGGGTTATAGCTCAGTCGGTTAGAGCGCGTCCCTGATAAGGACGAGGCCCGTGGTTCAAGTCCACGTAACCCCACAAATCACTCCTTTACCAGCTAAGACATCTCTCGCCGGGTTCGCCCGGCTTGCGCGGCACGCTCGCCGGCCGACTAGGCTGACAGAACGGCTTTGCTAAGCTGCCGTACACCTGCGGCGGGCGGGGTGTTCATTTCCGCCGGTCCGCTTTTCGATGTCATCGAGCTGGAGGATTCCTCGCTGTGAAGAAGCTCATCGCGCTCGCCGTGCTCGGGCTTGGCGCGTTCGCCGTCTGGCGCAAGGTCCAGTCCGACCGTGCGGAACTCGACCTGTGGACCGAGGCCACCGCAGCCGACGAGGACTGAACCGCGGTCGGAGGTAAATGTCCGACAGCAGCCGGGAAGCCGAGCCGGCGCTAGGAGGTACGCAGATGAGCGATACAACCGGTGTATCGCTGGTCTGCTGTGACGTGGTCGGGGCGGTCGCGGCCGATGGCAGCGTCCTGGAACGCGCGTTCGCCGAGGCGATCGCCACCCAGGGCGTTGTCACCGGCACCGCCGCCTACGTCAGGTCGATGGTCCAGTTCGACCGGAGGCGCGGGTGGCCGCCCGCCGACGTCATCCGGAGCCTGTTCCCCGAGGACGAGATCCGGGCTCAGGCCGCCAACCATGCCTTCGAGCGGTCGTTCCAGACGGCCGTGGACCGGTTCGGGGTGCTGCCGCTTCCCGGCGTCAACGAGGCGCTGGCCAAGCTCTCCGCGGCGGGCATCAAGATCTGCCTGATGTCCTCCCTGCCCAAGCCCGCCCTCGGCCTGCTGCTGGCGCACCTCGACTGGCAGCATCGCGCCGACCTGGTGCTGAGCGCGGACGACGTGGACCGGGGTTATCCCTGGCCCGACCTCGTTCTCACCGCCGTCCTGCGGCTGGGAATCGCCGACGTGCGTGAGGTGGCCATGGTGACCTCCACCGAAGGCGGGGCGCTGTCCGCCCGGCGGGCCGGGTCCGGTCTGGTCGTCGGCGTGCTCAGCGACGTCGACGACGCGAGCAGGCTCCGCCGGGCCGGGGCCACCCACCTGCTGGCCGGCATCGGCGAGCTGCCCGATCTGATAGCCGCGCAGGCCAGCCGGTTACGAAGGCTCCTGCGGCCAGGTTAGAAGAGCCCCGGCACGTGGCAGACTGGGAAGCATGCCGGAACTGCCGGAAGTAGAATCGCTGGCCGCCTTCCTGCGCGAGCACGCCACCGGCCACGCCATCGCCCGGGCCGACGCAGCCTCGTTCACCGTGCTGAAGACGTTCGATCCGCCGCTCACCGCCCTCACCGGCCACGTGATCACCGGCACCGGGCGGCACGGCAAGTTCCTCGACCTGGCCACCGACCAGGGCCTGCACCTGATCATGCACCTGGCCCGGGCGGGCTGGCTGCGCTGGCGCGACGACCTGCCCTCGGCGCCGCCCAAGCCGGGCAAGAGCCCGCTGGCCTTCCGCCTCCGGCTGGATGACGGCTCCGGCTTCGACCTGACCGAGCAGGGCACGCACAAGCGCCTCGCGGTCTACCTGGTCCGCGACCCGGCCGAGGTGCCCGGCGTCGCCACCCTCGGCCCGGACCCGCTGGCCGCCGACTTCACCGCGGACACCCTGGCCGGCCTGCTGGCCGGGCGCCGCACCCAGGTCAAGGGCGTCCTGCGGGACCAGCACATCATCGCCGGCATCGGCAACGCCTACTCCGACGAGGTGCTGCACGCCGCGAAGATGTCCCCCTACAAGCTCGCGGCCAGCCTGACGCCGGCCGACGTGGCCACCCTGTACGACGCGATCAAGTCCACGCTGGGCGAGGCGATGGAACGTTCGGCCGGACTGGCGGCGGCCGACCTGAAGGGCGAGAAGAAGAGCGGGCTGCGCGTGCACGGCCGGGCCGGGCAGGAGTGCCCGGTGTGCGGGGACACCATCCGGGAGGTCTCGTTCGCCGACTCGGCGCTGCAGTACTGCCCGACCTGCCAGACCGGCGGCAAGCCGCTGGCCGACCGGCGGCTGTCCCGGCTGCTCAAGTAGTTAGGCGTCGTCCTTGTCAGGGACGCGCCCTAACCGGGTACCCTGGGGCGGAAGACATCTCGGGGCTATAGCTCAGCTGGAAGAGCACTTGGTTTGCATCCAAGGGGTCAGGGGTTCAAGTCCCCTTAGCTCCACACATTCTTCGAACGCATCTCCCCGTGTACAGCAGCGGCGCACGGCAGCAGGCGTTCAGGGCGTGGTCCGTAGATCACCCCTTCGCCTGGCGTAGCTTCCTTCAGGCTTTATGGACTGTGGCTCACTGCCTCCTCCGACTGTGGCTCGCTGCCGCCTCCGGTCGGCTTGGGTCATGTGGGCGCGGCTCTTCGCCGTGAGCGGCTCCGGGATCCGGGACGACTCCCAGATGGGCGCTGCTGGCCGGCACGGTGGAACATCGAGCCGGTCCTGGGCGGTTCAGTGGAGCATTGAGCCGGCTTGCCGTCGGTGCCCGGGCCGGGGCGGGCGGGGGCAGTAGGTGGCCGATTCGTTCAAGACGTGATCAGCTTCGCGCGCCATCCTGGTCTGTGCAGGCCCGGCAGAAAGGAGCGAAGAGATGGAACCTCGCATCCACGTGATTACCCTCGCGGTCGAGGACCTCGGCCGGGCGCTGGCCTTCTACCGTGACGGCCTCGGCCTGGACTCGGCCGGTGTGGTGGGCACCGAGTTCCATGACGACCAGAGCGGAGCCGAAGGCGCCATAGCCATGTTCCATCTCGCCGGCGGGCTGATCCTCACGGTCTATCCCCGTTCGGAGCTCGCCAAGGACGCGGGCGTGCCGTTCGCGCCGTCAAAAAGCGGTGAGTTCAGCATCGGGCACGCCGTGGCCAGTCGCGAAGACGTCGATGCCCTGATCGCCCGCGCCGACACGGCCGGCGGAACCGCCCTCGACAAGCCGCGCGACCGCCCATGGGGCATCTACTCGGGATACTTCCAGGATCCCGACGGGCATCTGTGGGAGATCATGCACAATCCCGCTCTGGAACTAGGCGCATCCTGACGCCGGAAGCCAGCCACGGACGGCCGGAGCCAGCGTTCTTGCCCGCACCGATCGGCCTGTCTCTTTCCACCGGCTATCCCCAGCCCATCCGCACGTGACAGCCTTGGCGCCCGCTCCCGTCATGCCAGGCGTAATAGGGATGCGCCGCGTAGGGGCGGCCCGGTAGGTTCTGGCCTGTGGCCACTGGGATCCTGCCGCGAAGGACCGGCCAGTATGGATGACCTTCCACGGAGCTTTGTGATCCGAGAGAGCAGTCATCGCATCCACAACCCGTTCACCAGCGAGAAGCTGGCCACCTTGGGCCGCGCGCTGTATCTGCCACCGGGAACGAGCATGCTCGACCTGGCCTGCGGGTCCGGGGAGATGCTGTGCACCTGGGCGCGCGATCACCGGCTGACCGGCACCGGGGTTGATATCAGTACCGCGTTCATCGGAGCCGCGCGAGCACGTGCCGTCGAGCTGGACGTCGCCGGCCGGGTCACGTTCATCCACGGGAACGCGGCGGGCTACGTCGCCGAACGGCCGGTGGGTGTCGCCGCGTGCATCGGGGCGACCTGGATCGGGGATGGCGTGGCCGGGACGGTCGAGCTGCTGCGGCGCAGCCTCAGCCCGGGTGGCATCATGCTGGTCGGCGAACCGTACTGGCGTCGCGAGCCTCCCGATCAGGCCACCGTCGAAGGCTGCTACGGGACCGGCAAGGAGGGCTGGCTCCCGCTGCCGGAGCTGATCGAGTCATTCGGCCTGCTCGGCTGTGATGTCGTCGAGATGGTGCTGGCAGATCAGGACGGCTGGGACCGTTACGCCGCGGCGTCATGGCTCAACATCCGCCGCTGGCTCGATGCGAATCCCCAGGACAAACTGGCTGATGAGATGCGCGCTGAACTCACGTCCGGTCCGGCGCGGTACGCCCGTTACCGGCGCGAGTACCTCGGCTGGGGTGTCTTCGCGTTGATGGACCGCTGAGAGCCTCGATCCGCGTCACGGGCTGAGCGCGGCGCGCTGCGTGTCGAGGAAGGCCTGTTCGACCGGGTTCGCGGTGAGAGCGCGGGCGGTGGCGTAGGCGGCCGCGGCCTCCTCGTCGCGGCCGAGGCGGCGCAGCAGGTCGGCGCGTGACGCGTGGAACAGGTGGTAGCTGTCCAGGGCCGGAGAACACAGCTCGTCCACCGCGGCCAGGCCGGCAGCGGGCCCGCGGACCTCGGCGAGCGCGACGGCCCGGTTGAGTGCGACGACGGGAGTCGGCGTGAGCGCGTACAACTGGTCGTAGAGCGTCGCGATGGCGTGCCAGTCGGTGCGGTCAAAGCTGGGCGCAACCGAATGGACGGCGTTGATGGCGGCCTGGATCTGGTACGGGCCGGGGCGGCCGCGCTGCACGCACGCACGCACGATGGCCTGGCCCTGGGCGATCAGGTCCCGGTCCCAGAGCTTCCGGTCCTGTTGGGCCAGGCGGACCAGCGAGCCGCCGTCCGTGACGCGGGCGGCGCTGCGGGAATGCAGCAGCAAAAGCAGCGCCAGCAGCCCCTGCGCCTCTGCCTCGCCGGGCATCAGCTCAGTCAGCACGCGGGCGAGCCGGATTCCCTCGGCGCACAGATCAAGCCTCATCAGCGAGTCGGCCGTCGCCGCATAGCCCTCGTTGAAGATCAGGTAGACGACGGTGAGGACGGGCTGGAGGCGGGCGGGAAGTTCGGCTTCGGCAGGTACGCGATAGGGCAAACGGGCGTCCCTGATCTTGCGCTTGGCCCGGACGATCCGCTGGGCCATGGTCGCCTCGGGGACGAGGAACGCCCGCGCGACCTCCGGCGTCTCGAGCCCGCCGAGCAACCGCAGGGTCAGCGCGATCTGGGCGGGCTGGTTCAGCGCCGGATGACAGCAGGTGAAAATCAGGCGCAGCCGGTCATCGGGCACCGTCTCCTCCTCCTGAGCCGGGGTACTGCGCCCCGGGACCTGCGCGGCGGCGCCATACAGCTGGTGCGCTTGCGCGTGCCGCTCGTCACGGACCGACTCGCGGCGCAGCCGGTCGATGGCCCGGTTGCGGGCGGTCGTGACGATCCACGCACCGGGATTGGGCGGCTCGCCGTCTGACGGCCACCGGGCGACCGCCACGGCGAACGCGTCCTGGACCGCTTCCTCGGCGGCGTCGATATCGCCCAGGAAGCGGATCAGGGTGGCGACGCAGCGACCGTACTCACGGCGGAAGACGGCCTCGACAGTCACGGCACCGGAGTCTATGACCGCGAACCGGACGGCTAGGCATGTTTTCCACAGATTCTCCCCAGCCTGTCCACAGGGCAGTGCCGGTCGTCATCCGCTGAGGCCCCTGGTGAGGTAGCAGCACTCGTCCGCATACTCGGCGAGAACCCTGCCCTGGTCGCCGGTCTCCGCCCGTTGGTCGATGACCAGGCCGTGTTCCCACCGGACGTACCCGAGACGCTAGTTGATGTCGAACTCGTTGCCCTCGGGGTCCTTCATCCCGACCGCGTAGTGATCGAGGCCGTCGGCGCTCAGGGCCCCGGTGATCGTGGCCCCGAAATCGGCCAGCCGCCTGGCCTCGGCGTCGACTCGCTGTGCGCGGATGGCGAGCGGGACGCTCCGGTCGCCGCCGCTGGCCCGGATATCGAAGTGAAGGCGGTTCTTGACCACCTTGGCGTCCGGCAGCGCATGGAACCAGATGCGGGGGCCGCCGCCGTCAGGATCGACGATGCTGTCCGCGCCGATTCCCAGCTCACTGTCGGGCAGCCCGATATCGCGCCGCCAGTCATCCCAGGTAGCGAACCCTTCGGGAGGCGGCTCGAGCACGTATCCCAGCGCCGCCGCCCAGAAGCGGGCCAGCGGCTCGGGGTCCTTGCAGTCAATGACGAGCTGGAATCGGGCAGACATCGCGTTCCCTTCGGCTCAGCGGCGGTCGGGTGCGGTCAGTATCTCACGAAAATAAGTTCGAGTTGCTGTCTTGCGGAACATGACGGTGTCTCAGGGTGGCCGCCGTGAGGCGGCCGTCGATCATCGCCGCCTCGAGCACGATGCGCCCAGCGCATGCCGCAGCTCCTCCACGTCCATGTCAGCCGGCCAGGAGACGGGCCAGCCAGCTGTCCCGGGCGGCCAGCGCCGCCCGGGCGACGCGCGTTTCGCCGGCCAGCTGGAAGCCGTGGAAACCGCCGGCCCAGATGTGCAGCTCGGCCTGCCCGCCCGCGGCCCAGATACGCGACGCGTAGTCGACGATCTCGTCGCGGAACACCTCGGCCGAGCCCGCGTCCAGGTACACCGGCGGCAGGCCGCTCAGATCCGTGGCGCGGGCGGGCGCGGCGTACGGCGATACGTCCGCGGTACCGCGCGCGGCGCCGAGCAAGGCGGTCCAGCCGAACCGGTTGTCGCCGCGATGCCACGGGCCCGGGCCGTCGAACTGGCGGGTGGACACGGTCGCGTCCCGGTCGTCCAGCATGGGGGCGCTGAGCAGCTGGCCGATGAGCGCCGGCCCGCCGTTGTCGCGGGCCATCAGCGTGGTCGCGGCGGCGAGGCCGCCGCCGGCGCTGTTACCCGCGATAACGATCCGGGCCGGATCGATGCCGAGCTCGGCGGCGTGGCCGGCGACCCATCGCAGTCCCGCGTAGCAGTCGCTGACCGCCGCCGGGTAAGGGTGTTCCGGAGCGAGCCGGTATTCGACCGACACCACGGTGACGCCGAAGAGGTCGACCCAGCGGGAGAAGATCGGGGCGCCGGTCTGACGGTCGCCCATGATCATTCCGCCGCCGTGGACGTAGTAGACGCACGGCGTGGGCGTCACGACACCGGGACGGCGGAGCACCGACAAGGTGACTGCCGGTTCTTGCGGGACGGAGAGTTCGACATGTTCCACGCCGCTGCCGGCGATCGTGGCGTCGATCGAAGGGCTGACGGTGGCGAGCGTCTCTCGCATATCCGGCAAGGTGCCGGACGACAACGCCGCGGCCGGCTCGGGGGACGCCCAGTACTGCGCCTCGAGGAAAGCGCCGAGTTCGGGGTCGTACGTGGGTCGTGGGAGGGTCACGCCGCACTCCTTCGGTAGTCTCCGCCGAGTAGCCGCCATACGCGGTATCTGACATTACGGGCAGGGTGAGGTTCAATGAGTGGTCAATCTCCGCGGTCCGCGGGCCGTCCCGCGCGGCGGCCGCAGACGGCGCTGATCGCAGCCGGACGGCCCGCCGATGAGCCGGGCCAGCCGCTGAACGTGCCCATCGTCCTGGCCTCGAATTTCCGGGCTGGCGGCCAGGACGGGACGGGCGGCCGGGAGTACTCCCGCGGCGACGGCACCCCCGGCTGGGAGGCGCTGGAAGAGGTCATCGGGGAACTGGAGGGCGGCGACGCCGTCGCGTTCGGCTCGGGCATGGCCGCCATCGCGGCGGTGCTGGACCCGCTGCCCGCAGGTGCCCGGGTGGTAGTACCGACCGACTGCTACGCGGGCGTGCACGCCCTGCTGGCCGACGGCCAGCAGCAGGGACGCTGGCACGTCGACCTGGTCGACATCACCGACACGGCCGCCGCCATCGCCGCGGCCCGCCAGGCCGACCTGGTGTGGCTGGAATCGCCGACCAATCCGCTGCTCGACATCGCCGACCTGCCCGCCTTGTGCGCCGCCGCCCGGGACGGCGGCGCCCTGGTCGCGGTCGACAACACCTTCGCCACCCCGCTGCTGCAGCAGCCGATCGCCTTCGGCGCGGACTTCACCGTGCACAGCGCGACGAAATTCCTCGGCGGCCACTCCGACCTGCTCCTCGGCGTCGCGGTGGCCGGCCGCCCCGAGCTCGGCGAGCGGCTGCGCCGCCGCCGGGAGGTCGCCGGGGCGGTTCCCGGCGCGCTGGAGACCTTCCTTGTCATGCGCGGCCTGCGCACCCTGGCCCTGCGACTGGAACAGGGACAACGCAGCGCCGGGGAACTGGCCCGCCGCCTGGCCGGGCACCCCGCTGTCACCCGGGTCCGGTACCCGGGCCTGGCCGATCACCCCGGCCACGCGCAGGCAGCGGCGCAGATGACCGGATTCGGCGCCGTGCTCGGGTTCGAGGTACCGACCGCGGCCGCCGCCAGCACCGTCTGCGCCGCGGTCCGCGTCGTCCGGTCGGCCACCAGCCTCGGCGGCGTGGAAAGCACCATCGAGCGCCGGGCCAGGCTCTCCGGGCAGGAACACCTGCCGCCCGGCTTCCTGCGGCTGAGCGTGGGATGCGAGCACATCGAAGACCTGTGGGATGACCTCAGCGGCGCCCTCGCCCAGGCCGGCGCCTAGCCGCTCCGGTCAGCGCCGGCCTCGGGCAGGCCGAGGAGCCGGCCAGCCGCATCAGGTCGCCGTCGAACGACGCGGCCGTGTCGGTGGTCATGGCCTGGGGCGCTGAAGACCACGTCGGTGCGCAGGCCTGCTGAACTGTGGTCGGCTATTGCGGATCTGCGAAGGCCCGGATGGCACGTCAGGGCATCAATTTACTACGCCCATCGGCCGTCTTGACTTCTTGTGCATCGATCAGGTGACCGATGCGCTGGTCGTCGTGGAACTAAAGCGGGGACGGCCATCGGAAATGGTCATCGGCCAGATAGCGCGTTCCATGGGGTATGTCCGCAGCCATCTGGCATGCCCGGGCAGCCGGTCGAAGTACTCATCATCACGTCCGAAGCGGACGACGCCCTGCGTTACGCCGTGGCGGCCTTCCGGGCCTGGCGCTCATGACCTACGAGGTCACCTTCGAGCTCAGCCGGGTCGATTAGCTGCCTGGTCCCACCAGTTGAGCACGCGCATCGCCTGGAGGGTCACCCAGCGGGACGGCTGGCCCTCTCCGTCATCCACCTCGAACCAGACCCGGCCGGGCGGGGTCCAGTCGAGCAGCCAGCGCCCGTCCGGCAGTTGCCTGGACCGAACGTGCCCGGCGGCTTCGCCCAGCCTCGGGTCGGGTGCGCCGCCGGTCAGGATCGCGGCGGAACGGAAGTAATCCAGGGCCCGCAGGACGTCATAGCGCCACCGGGTCGGATGCGCGAAACACAGGAACTGCTCGTCGGCCGGCTCGCCGGTGCTAAGCCGGCGGAACAGGCGGCGCTCCAGGAGATACTCCTCACCCGACGTGCGCGCCGCCCGGGATTCAGGGGTGCCGCCGGTGGCCCGCTCGTACTCCAGGAGCCCTTCCAGCACGTTGATGGTCGTGTCGAACGACGTGCGCACCGAGCCGTTGGCGCGCTCGCAGTTCCAGCCGCCGTCGTCGAGACGCTCGCCGGTCAGCCGGGCGACCACCGGCGAGACGTCGACCCCGTAGTAGGCGCCGTCGGCCACGGTCCGGCCGTTGATGCACTCCTCGACCTCGCCCTCCCAGAAGGGCTGGCCGCCCTCCTCCCAGCGCGAGCTGGCGCCGATCAGCGTGACGGCGCGCCGGGCCGGGGCCGAGGAGGGATCGAGACCGAACTCCCGGAGCTGTGACAGCGAAAACGACGTGGCCGTCCACGGCTGGCCCACCTGGTGCCACTCGCGGGCTTCGAAGTCACGCGGGATGAAGGCGCCGCCCGCCCACTGCCCGTCCTCGTCCTCGCAGGCGAGCAGCCGGGCTCCCCAGCCCTCGGTGGCCACCTTGGCCCGCTCCGCCCTCCACTGCGCTTCCGGGACGTCGAGCAGGTCGCGCAGCACCTGCCAGCGGATCGACGGATCGGAGTCCAGCAGCCAGTCGATCACCGAACCGGAGTCAGCCATGCCGGCGAGGTTACCAACAGCTGGCGCCGGCCACGAGGCGAGGCTGACCGCCCGGGGGGTTAGCCGGCGGCCCGCTTCACCAGCTCGGCGATCCTGGCCTCGATGTCGGAGGTCAGCTCGGTCAACGCGTAGGCCGTCGGCCACATGGCGCCGTCGTCGAGGCGGGCCGCGTCGTTGAAGCCGAGCTCGGCGTACCTCACCTTGAACTTCTGCGCGGGCTTGAAGAAGCAGACGACCTTGCCGTCCCTGGCGTACGCGGGCATCCCGTACCAGGTTCTCGGCGCGAGCTCGGGCGCACAGTCCTTGACGATCGCGTGCAGCCGCTCGGCGATCGCCCGGTCCGAGTCCGCCATCTCGGCGATCTTCGCGAGCACGTCGCCTTCCTCGTCCGCCTTGGACGTGCGGGAGCCGCTGCGGCGCGCGGACGCCTTCAGCTCCTTGGCGCGCTCCTTCATCGCGTCACGTTCGTCGTCGGTGAACCCGTCGTACCCCTGGCCGCGCGCGGTGGTGCTCGTGGCCGGCTTCTTCGTATCCGTCATCGGAATGCCTTCCCCATAGATCTTGACCGGGACAAACTTCATGCTAGGCACGGCCCGGTGACCGGGGCTTCTCGATTCCTGACCGAACGGAGCAGCTGTTGAGGTACATCGCCGTCGAGCGTCGCGATCCACATCTGTGGATAACTTTCGACCGTCCGGGCAAGCTGAACGTGCTGGACGCCGAGGACCTGCCCGGGCTCCTGGACGTCATCGTGAACCTCGACCCCGGTGTCAGGGGTCTGGTCTTCACCGGTGCCGGGACGAAGGCGTTCAGCGCGGTGATGAATATCGAGACGTTCGTCGGCATGGACCGGGCCAGCGCCAAGCCTTTCATCGGGCAGCTCGCCGGGATCATGCGCGCCATCCGGCGGGCGCCGGTCGTCACCGTGGCCGCGGTCAGCGGGTACTGCCTGGGCGGGGCGTTCGAGCTCGCCCTGGCCTGCGACCTCCGGGTGGCTGCCACGACGGCGGCCTTCGGCCTGCCCGAGATCAAGGTCGGCGTGCCGTCCGTCATCGACGCGGCCCTGCTGCCCGGTTTCGTCGGCCTCAGCAAGGCCCGCGAGATGATCCTGACCGGTGATCTCTACACCCTCGACCAGCTCCCGCCGCACAGCATCGCCAACGTCGTCAGCGAGCCGGGCCTTCTTGATGAGGCGACCGGGCGCCTGCTCGAGCGGACCGCGACGCATACCCGCACGGTCACCGCCGCCCAGCGGCGGCTCTTCGACCTGTGGCTCAACCAGCCGCTCGACGTGGCGGTGGAGCGGAGCAGGGACGAGTTCGCGGGAATGTTCGGCGCGCAGGAAACCCGGGACCAGATCGCGAGCCACTACCGGCGGATTACGGGCAAGATACCCGTAAGCCCTGACCACCCCACCCCCTGGGAGCAGTCATGACCGAAGCCATCCCTGTCGAGCTGACCGTCGTGGACACGACCACGGCCCCCTGGGAGTTGTTCCCTATCGAGCACATCCAGGCGAACCTGGAGCACGTTCCGCTGATGAGCGACCCGGAGACCGGGATGACGATCCTCAAGATGGTCTACCGGGCGGGCTTCACCAACCCGTGGCACAGCCACTCCTGTGCGCACGGCATCTACGTCCTCGAAGGCACACTCCGTACCCACCAGGGCCGGTACCCGGCCGGGAGCTTCGTGTGGTTTCCCGAGGGCGGGATCATGGAGCACGGTGCGACCCTGGAGGAGGATTGCACGTTCCTGTTCATCACCAACAAGCCGTTCGACATCCACTTCGTCGGCGACCAGGACGACCCGGACGCGCCGAAGATCTAGCCCGCCGGGTCTAACCGGCTCACGATCACCGTCTGATCTCCTACCCGTTCTGGCGGAGTGCCGGCGTTCCGCGTATGGCTACGCCCAGCATCGCGGATCCGGCGGTGAGCATGACCGCGATGGCCGGCCACTGCAGGGCGCCGGGAAGGTAGAGAGCGGCGAACCAGGAGCGGTAGGTCCCGCCGCTGGCTTTCATGATGAGCGGTGCCAGGCCCTGAGCCACGAGCGGGATCCAGCACATCCACCAGCAGGTGGCGGGCAGCAGGGCCCGGCGCCCTTCGGGGGTCTGCCACCAGGCCGCAGTGCCCTCGCGCACGACGTTCAGGGTCAGCCGCGGGCCGCCGTGGCCACTGCGGATCGTCTCCCGCAGCAACTCGGCGAACTCCTGCCCGTACCGGGATTGCCAGCGCGGCGGGTACAACGCCAGCAGCCGCGCGACCCGGCGCTCAACGCGTGCTTGCGAGCTGCGGTCGCGATCCCGGCAGGCGCCGGCCAGTGATAGCGCCAGCCAGGCGAGGCCGACCGGCCACAGCGCGACCCAGCCCAGCACCAGGGGCGGTATGCACTTCCAGCCCCAGCGCCCGTACAGCTTCGATGTGATCGTTCCCAGGTCAGCGATCACGGTGTCACCAGGCCCGCCGATAGCCGGCGCAGGCCCAGGTCCGCGATCCGGCGCTGCATGGTCAGGTGCTCCCGCAGCGCCTCCTCGCCCGGCGGGGTCAGCGGGTAGGGCTGGCGGCGCCCGTCCGGGCCCGTGGGCTCGATGAGGCCGCCCTCGACCAGCCGCGTGAGCGCCGCGTACAACGTGCCGGGCTGCAGCCTG
>JAJKHX010000495.1 GCA_021154785.1 Nocardiopsis sp. | reverse complement strand
CGGGCACCGGGAACCGGCGCTCGGCGTCCATGGCGGCGTACTTCTCCCTGACCTGCAGCGCCGAGTGCGAGATGAAGCCCAGGCCGCGCCACTCGAAGTAGGGCCGCAGCTCCATCGTCTCGCCGATGGCCTTGAGCGCGACCATGTTGCCGTCCCACGGCACCACCCGTGAATACTGGTTCTCCACCTCGGCCCGGCCCTGCGACAGCTGCACCATGAGCATGTAGATGGACTGCAGGATGTCCAGCGGCTCGAACCCGGCCACCACCACCGGCTTGCCGTACTGCTGCGCGATGAACTCGTACGGCCGGCAGCCGATCACGGTGGACACGTGCCCCGGCCCGATGAAGCCGTCGAGCCGCAGGTCCGGCGAGTCCAGGATGGCCTTGATGGCCGGCACGATGGTGACGTGGTTGCAGAACACCGAGAAGTTCGTCAGCCCCTCGGCCGCGGCCCTGATCATCGTCATCGCGGTCGACGGCGCCGTCGTCTCGAACCCGATGGCCATGAACACGACGCGTTTATCAGGGTTCTGCCGGGCCAGCTTGAGCGAGTCGAGCGGCGAGTACACCATCTTGATGTTGGTGCCCTCGGCGTTGGCGTCGAAGAACGAGCCGCCGCTGCCCGGCACCCGCATCATGTCGCCGAACGACGTCATGATCACGTCCGGCTGCGAGGCCAGGTGGATCGCGTCGTCCACCCGCCCCATCGGGATCACGCAGACCGGGCAGCCGGGCCCGTGCACCAGCTGGACCGACTCCGGCAGGTAGTCCTCGAGGCCGTGCTTGTAGATCGTGTGGGTGTGCCCGCCGCACACCTCCATCAGCTTGTACTGGCGCCCGGGCTCGCACAGCGCCGCGATCTTCGCGGCCAGCGCGTGGGCCTTGTCGGCGTCACGGAATTCGTCGACGAACCGCATCGTTCCCCACGCTCCTGTAACTCGATCAGTGATTCCTTCAGGGCCGCGAGCTCGTCCTCGTAGGACTGCCCGACGCCCTCCAGGTACTGCAAGGTGGCGGCCGCCTCCTGCTCGTCGATCTTCGACAGGGCGAAGCCGACGTGGATGAGCACCCAGTCGCCGGGGGCCGGCGGGTCGTCCGAGAGCAGGCCGATGTTGATCATCCGCCGGACCCCGCTCACGTTCACCTTGGCCAGGTCGGGCTGCTCCGGGTGAAGCTCGATGACCTCACCGGGTATGCCGAGGCACATGTGACATCTCCTCCGCGGTCAGCTCTGTCGTCAGCTCCCAGAGCACCTGGTAGATCGTGGTCTGCGCCTCCTGGACCCGGTGCACCGATGACGACGGCACCACGAACAGGTAATCGATGCTGTCCAGCTCGGCCATCTTGCCGCCGTCGTAACCGGCCAGCCCGATGGTGAGCATCCCCCGCCGGCTCGCCTCGTCGAAGGCGCGCAGCAGGTTCTCGGAGTTCCCGCTGGTGGACAGGCCGGCCGCGATGTCGCCGCGGCGGCCGAACGCGGCCAGCTGCCGGGCGAAGATCACCCCGGGGCCCACGTCGTTGGCCAGCGCGGTGATAACCGAGGTGTCGTTGGCCAGCCCGAACGCGGGCAGCGGGGGAGCGCTGCCCCCGGGATCAAGGAACAGCGTCGCCAGCTGGGCGGCGTCGGTGGCACTGCCGCCGTTGCCGAAGGCGAACAGCCGCCCGCCCGCGGCGAACCGGGCCGCCATCGCCCGCGCGCACTCCTCGATCCGCGCCCCGTCCCGGGCGCCGACCGCGCGGCGCAGCTCCCCGATCTCGGCCGCCTTGGCCACGGTCGAGGCGCGCACCTGGCCGAGTACCGCGGTCAGGTCACCGGTGCCGGAGTACAGGAACGGGTACAGCGATTCCAGGGCGTCACTCACGGCCCCGCCTCCGCTGCCGCCGCGTCCGCGCCCAGGACGGCGATCGCCTCGCGGGCGTGCACCAGGATCGTGTCGCCCGCCCCGGCGGTCACCAGGGCCACGCTCACCGTTTCCTCGCCCGACCCGGTGTCGACCACCGCCATCTGGTCCTCGAGCAGCCGCACCACGGTGACCTCGACGGCCCTATCCGAGCACGTAATGCACACGTCATCTATGCACTCTGGCAGACCTTCGGTCATGTGACCACCCCCGGACCCAGGACTCCCGGCTGCTCGAAGAACACGTGCACCAGTTCCCACAGGACGTGGTACAAGGTCACGTGCATTTCCTTGACCACGCGGGGATCGTCCGAGTGTGCCACCAGGACGTGTTCGGCCGCCTTGCTGGCCGCGCTGCCGTCGCCGCCCACCAGGGCTACCGTCAGCAGCCCGAGTTCCCGGGCGGTCTCAAGTCCGGCCAGGACACTCGGGCTCTCGGCGCCGGCCGAGATGCCCAGCGCGATGTCGGCCGGATTGGCCAGGTATCGAAGCTGATGGGCGAAGATGGCGGCGATCCCGTCGCGTTCGGCGATGCCGGTGACGGTGGCCACGTCGGCGGTCAGCGCGAAGGCCGGCAGGGCGCGCTTGCCCACGATGACCGGGTGGACGAACTCCACCGCCACGTGCTGCGCGTCGGCGCTGGCCCCGCCGGTGCCGAACACCACCAGCCGCCCGCCCTGGTGGAACCGCACCGCCATCGCGTGGCAGGCCGCCGCCACCGCGTCCGCCTGGCGGCCCAGGGCATCGGCGGGCTCGTCGCGCAGCCCGAACCGCCGCCGCGCCGCCGCGCCGGGATCAGCCTGCGCCCGGTTACCAGGGGCTGGCTGACTCACCGCCCGCGGCCCGTCCGGTGCATTCGTCCCCGGCGACCTGTCATGACAGCCACCGTAGGACACATGTGTATAGCAGTCCAGTAGCCGAAGCGACACATCTGGCCAGCCTCCTATCGCCCTACCCCCGCGCATCCCGATCCAGCGCGCCATCCGCCTGGATACCCGGGTTCCCCTTCATCTGAAAAACCTGCCTCCCGCCCTCTCCAGCCAATTCCCTGCCCGCCCATCCCCGCCATTTTCACGACCACGAATTCCGAGCCCCAGCGGCAGCGCATCCCGCTCCGCGCCAGCGCCGGCCCGCCCCGCTCCAGCGCCGGCATTCCCGGTTCCAGCGACGGCAAGCAATCCCAACCGTCCCGACAACCCCACCAACCCCGCATCCGGATAACGCCACCATGATCACGAAGACTTTTATATCGAAAAACGTAGTAAATCCTTCGGGATCATGAAATTCCGCGTTTGGTAATTCGGTCTCCAGGCGCCCTTCGAGTGCGGCGAGCCGGAGCTCGAGCTGGTCGACCCGGTGGCGGAGGATCTCGAGTTGGGCCTGGTCGGCCAGCCGTCGCTCGGTGGTGCGGCGCAGCCGCGGCGAGGCCTCGGCCCGGGCCGCTACCACTGCCAGCGGCACCAGCCGCTGCGGCCCGTGCGGGCCGTCGACCAGCCGGGAGGGAATCTGCCCGGTCCGGTACCAGCTGCGCAGGGCGGCCCGGGACGCGCCGGTATCGGCGGCCGCCTGCTCGAGCGTCACCCAGTCCGAGCCCTCCAGCCGGGCGCTCAGCTCGAGCTCGAGCTCCCACTCGTCCAGCCGCTCTTCCCAGTCCATGCGCGGACCACCTCCTGATCCTATTAATAACATGGTATTGACAGGGTTAAAGGCACGTCGCACGCTGGAGCCCATGTTCGAGCGATTCACTACGCGCGCCCGGCGCGTCGTCGTCCTGGCCCAGGAAGAAGCCAGGACCCTCCGGCACAACTACATCGGCACCGAGCACATCCTGCTCGGCCTGCTCGGCGAGCCCGAAGGGCTGGCTGGCCGCGCCCTGGCCAGCCTCGGGATATCCCTCGAGAGCACCCGGCGGGAGGTCGAGGACCTCGTCGGCGCCGGCAAGAAGGAGCCCAGCGGGCACATCCCGTTCACCCCCCGGGCCAAGAAGACCCTGGAACTCGCGCTCCGCGAGGCGCTGCAGCTGCACCACGAGTACATCGGCACCGAGCACCTCCTGCTCGGCGCGCTCAAGGAGAGCGAAAGCGGCAAGGACGAGGGCGCCGCGGTCAAGATCCTGAAGCGGCACGCCGGGCTCCCGGCTATCCGGACGGCCGTGCTGACATTGCTGCCCCCGGCGAGTCCCGAGTCGGCCCCGGCCCGGCGCTGGCGGCGCGCCCGCGAGGCTGGCCTGGCTGAGTTCGGGGTGCTGAGGGGGGAGCAGCCGGGGCTGAACGCCACCCCGGCGGCCGACGCCACGCTCAGCGAGGCGACCAGGCTGGCCGGAACGCAGCCGGTCGGCTCGCACCACCTGCTGCTCGCTTCCCTGGCCGACCCCGGGACCGCGGCCGCCCGGGCCCTCGCGGCCCTCGGCGTCAACCTCGACCAGGCCAAGGACGCGCTGCGCGGCATGGACGTCACCGGGACCAGCGACGAGCTGCCCGAGGAAGCCGGCCGGCGGCAGCTGGTCATCCACGTGACCAGCGAGCGGCTGACCATCGAGGCATCCGACCCGGTGCTGGTCAAGGCCGCCAATGAGGCGCTCGCCGCGCTGACCGGCCAGGCGGGACCGCCCGGCACCATCCATGGCGACCTGCCCGCCAGCGCCAGCCTCAGCCGGGCCTGGCAGGCCTTCTACGAGAGCCTCGAGGACATCAAGCGGCGCGCGGCGTCCCCCGCTGGGCCGCCTGCCCGCGAAGCCGGGCCGCCTGCCCGGGAAGAGGACGACCCGGCCGCCTGAAGCCGCCCGGTGGTGCCCGCCCCCCGGGGCGGGCACCACCGGCTCGAAGCCACCTAGGCGTGCTGCCCGGTCAGGCCCTCGCTAGCCAGGCACTCGGCCTGGTATCCGGCCGGGAGCCCGGACTGGCGCCCGCGTCGACGCCAGGCCCGCACCGGCGCGGTCAGCGCCTGCCAGCGCCGGCTCGCCGACCGGGACAGCTCGGCGTGGACGATGTCGACCTGCCGCTGCTCGGCGCCGCTGCGCGGACGCTCGGCCTGGTAGATCAGGTACCCCGTGTTCATCTCATGACCCCTTTCGTGGTCCTGACATGAACGTTAGGAAGGCGCTGTTCCCGCGGTGTTCCCGCGCGCGGGGCGGGCCGGATCTAGGCGACAATGAGGGTGTGTCCGCGGAAAAGGCGCAGGTCCGGGTAAGGCTGCTCGGCCCGTTCTCGGTGACCTCCGGCGGGCGTGACGCCGGCCCGTGGCCGCGGCCGACCGCCCGCCGGCTCTGCCAGCTCGTGCTGGTGAGCCCGGGACGGCGAATCAGCCGCGACCTGGCCTGCGAAGAACTGTTTCCCGGCTTGGATCCACGCGCCGCCGCCCGTTCGGTATCGAAGGCCTTGTCGATGGCCAGGGCCGGCCTCGCGGTGCTCAGCCCGGCGGCGGACGGCCTGCTCGCGGCCGACCTGACGCACATCTGGGCTTCGCCGGACGCCGAGGTCGACGCCGAGGAGACCGAACGGGCCCTGCGGGCGGCACTCGCGCTGGAGCCG
>JAJKHX010000494.1 GCA_021154785.1 Nocardiopsis sp. | reverse complement strand
CGTCGCGGTCGCGGTGTGCTCGCTGACCGCGGCCGGCGTGGGCCTGAACCTCCAGGTCGCCTCGAACATCGTGCTGGCCGAGCTGTCCTGGACCGACGCGGAGCAGACCCAGGCCATCGACCGCAGCCACCGCATCGGGCAGACCGAGCCGGTCACCGCGTGGCGCATCATCGCCGCGCAGACCATCGACGCCCGCATCGCGGGCCTGATCGACGGCAAGGCCGGGCTCGCCGCCCGGGCCCTGGACGGATCCGACGAGGAAATCTCCTCGTCGGCCGACATCCAGCTCGAGGCCCTGGTCGCGCTGCTGACCGATGCCCTGCAGGCCTCTCCCGTACACGGTGACGTCGTAGGCTCCAGGCCGTTATACGGCGCGTAACTTGAGCGGCACGCCGGCGTCGGTCAGGCGCCGACGGGCTTTCGCGGTCATCCGGCCAGGTTCCAGGTGTCGTCCGCAGCGGTCGGGCCCAGCAGGGCGAGTGCGATGGCGTCCGCGTCCCGGCACAGCGGGCTGCCCTGTCCCGGGCGGCCCGTCCCGACCTGGGTGAACCACCGCGTGTTCTGCGTGAGCACACCGATGGCGTAGAGGTCCTCGGCGGGGCGGCCCGCCGCGTCGATCACGCGGTAGGGCGCGCCGGTGACGGCCAGCCCGCCGGTGCGGTAGCGCTCCCCGGTGACCGGATCGGTGGTGACGTACTCACTAATCAGGCCGGTCCGGCGCAGGTTGCGCAGCAACGGGCTGGTGTCCTTGGGCAGGTCGCCGCCGGGGGCGCGCGCCTCCACCAGCGTGCGGGCCAACCGGCGGGAACCCGGCACGGCCGGTGAACACACCACGAACGACCCGGGCCGGTCACCGGGGCTGAATCGCGCCGACGGGCCGGGCACCTCCACGATGCCTGCCTCCAGCAAGGCGACCAGCCGCTCGACCTGCGCGGCCGGCGGCCCGGCGGAGAGCAGGAAGCTCATCGGCGCGAACCGGTTCAGGAAGTCCCGCTGGGACTGCGGGAGCAGGCCGCCGAAGTCGACGATCCCGGGCAGGGCCGGGCGCAGCGACCGCAAGGTCTCCATCGCCGCCTTCAGCGGGCTGGCCGCTGTTCCGGCGCGCGCCGCGGCCACGTCCGCGCGCAGCAGGCACGTCAGCCGGTCCCGGAAAGCGGACGGCCGCGCGAAGGTCTGCCCGCTGAACGGGCGGGCCAGCGCCGCGATGCGCGGCTCAGCCAGATCCGGCACTCCATGCCCGGCGGCCAGCTGGGCGACGCGGGCCCGGTCCACCGTTCCCCAGCGGCCCACCGCGGCCCGGAAGTCCGAACGGAACTGCTCACCGGCCCGCCTGCCGCGGCGCAGTTGCACGGCGCAGCCGTAGTAGGCGTGGTCCAGCTCCGTCTGGATGACCGGTTCGATCTCCGCGGAGAAGTCGAGTTGCCCGGAGCCGCGCTGTCCGGCCGCGCGCTCGCGCAGGCGGTCCACCAGCGACTCGGTCAGCACGACGGGGTGCGGGGTGAGCTGTGGCGGACCGGTGAGCTCGGGCCGGGCCAGGAACGGCAGGCCGCTGCGCGAGCCTGCGGCCAGCCGCGGTTCCCGGCCGCTGGCCAGGTAGCGCAGCCGGCCGTCGGCCTCCCGCTGGAACCGCCCGCCGCGCCCGGTGGTCAGGCAGGCGACGACGTCGTAGAACGTCAGGCCCAGCCCGCGGACCGCCACGGTCTCGCCGGCGGGCAGCTCGTCCAGGGGCATGTCCGCGGCGATCGAGGGCCGCAGGTAGCGCAGCCCGGGATGGCGATCGCAGTGCGCCGCGAGCGCCCGCTGCCCGGCGGTGGGCTCGAGATCACTGTGCCCGGTAGCCAGCACGGCCCGGTTCACCCGCAGCTGCCGTCGCCCGTGGTCCAGCGTCAGCACCAGGCCACCGCCGGCCCGGCTCAGGTCGGTGGCCACGCCCAGGACCGGGCGAACTCGCACCCCGGCCGGGGCGGCGGCCCGCAACTGCTCGAATACCTGGTGCAAGTACCGGCCGTAATCACGGCGGGGCGGGTAGTCGTGCGGGCCGAAACGAGGGCCGACGGGCTGGTGCGCGCTCCAGGCGGCCAGCGAATCCCCGTCGGGCCCGGCCGCCAGCGGGCTGTCCGGCGAGCGTATCGTCAGCTCGGCGGCGGTGGCGTTCGCGGCCAGCCACGGATCCTGGCTGGTCCGCCAGATCCGGCCGCTGCCGTGCTCGACCTGGTCGACTGCCCAGATCACCACGCCGGCGGCCGCAGGCACCTGGCGCAGCCGGATCAGCAGCCGCTCCAGCACGGACAACCCGCGTGGCCCCGTCCCGATGATCGCGATCGACCATGGGGCCAGCCGACGGTGGTCATCATCCGCTTCCGCCGGCCGGCTAACCATCCGTCAGGCCGGTACCCGGGTGGTCGCCGCCGTCCGCCGGAACCGCCGCTTCCTCCTCGGTGTCCGGTCGCAGCGACTCATCCATGATCACCTCTTGTCACCTGCCGACGCCCGGAACGCCGCGCTGAGACGGCGCTCTTCCCCCGGATCGGCGATCAAATCACCTGAAGCGATACAAGATCATGCTTGGCCGCCCGGGAAGGCGCACGGCCAGCGTGGAGTTGACGCAGCGGGCCACTTGCCATTCAGAGGGAACGGTGCATGAAGGCCATCATCGAGGGCACGGCCGCTGCTGACGCCCCGGAGTCCGACCTGGTTACCATCGAGGGCAACTATTATTTCCCGCCGTCCTCGCTCAGCGCCGGCGCGTTCAGCGACAGCCCGATACGGCAGGCGCAGGCGCAGGTTCCACTTACAGTCCGCATGCCCGGCCTTCCTGGTGGTGCGAGAACGGCCCGCCGCAGGCCCGCATAGTCGAGAGGTCTGCCAGACTGCTGCCAGCATCATCAGAACGAGGTCGAGCTGTCGGTGGTGATCGGGCAGACGGCCCGCCGGCTGACCGAGGAGACCGCGATGGACGCGGTCTTCGGCTTCACCATCGTGAACGACGTGAGCGCCCGCGAGGTGATGGTGCGGGAGAAAATGCAGGTCATGCTGTCCAAGTCGGTCGACACCTTCCTGCCGGTCGGCCCGCATGTAGTCACCAAGGACGAGATTCCCGACCTGTACGACCTCGAGATCGCCACATACCTGAACGGCCGGCTGCGGCAGCACTCCAGCACCGGCCTGATGACCGTGCGGGTACCCGCGCTGCTCGCCGCCATCACCCGGACGGTCACTCTTCATCCCGGCGACATCGTCACCACCGGCACGCCGGGAGGCGTCGGGTTCTTCCGGGACCCGCCGGAGTTCATGCAGCCGGGAGACACTATCGTCGCCGAGGTCGAGCACGTCGGCCGTCTCACCAACCGGGTGGTCCGCGGCTGGTAGGCGCGGCCGGCCCGGAAGGATGCTGCTCATGACGGACAACGAACCGCAGCCGCCGCCCCTGCAGGGGATTCACCACCTCAAGCTCCCGGTCAGCGACCTGGATACCTCGCTGACCTTCTATGAGCGCGCGTTCGGGGCCCGCCGCATCCCCGAGGCGGACCACCGCCGCACATCCGACGGCTCGCTGTACGCCTACATCCTCGTCGTTCCCGGACTCGGCACCGCCCTGGAGCTACGGCTCGATCCGGAAAGGGCCGAACGGCACCGGCTATTCGACCCGGTCACGATCGCGATCCGCGACCGGGCCACGCTCGATGCCTGGGACGAGTACCTGACCGGTCAGGGCATCGCCCACTCCGAGGTCATCACGGCCATCCAGGCCTGGCTGATTGTCGTGCCGGATCCGGACGGCCACCGGCTGCGCCTCTACACGCTGGAAACGCACGGACCGGAGCTAGCGCCGGATGAAGATAACCCGTGGGTGCGCAGCACCTGATCCGGATCCGTCAGAACCGGCGCGGTGTTGACGGGCCGGGTCAGTCGCTGCTGGCAGCCTCGGTGATGCCGTCGACGAGCAGGCTGACGCCGATGCCGGCCATCCAGACGTCCTTGGCCAGGGTGATGCCGTCCTGGGTCGGGAACGGGCTGCCCTCCTTACGCATGCCCGGCGTCCTGGCGTACAGGCCGAGCAGGCCGCCGGAGAACGCCGTCAGCCCGGCGCCGGCCAGCACGTCCGGGACGAACGGGATCAGCAGCGCTGTGCCCAGCGCGACCTCGGACACCGCCAGGAACCGCACGAAGTCCTTCGGCTTGACCTTGCCGAGGAACGGGTACGCGCCGGCGGCGAAGCCGTGCAGCTGCGCGGCGGTCGCCTCATCGGCCGACAGCTTGCCGATGCCGGAGTTGAGGATGAAAGCACCTGCGGCGATGCGTGATGGCAGCTGCCGGGGCTTGACCGAGAAGATTCCCATGTTCGTGTCTTCCTGTGAGTAATCACGGTGAACAGCGCAGCGTACCCCCTTCGCCGGCAGTAATGCGATCACCGCTCGCGGCCCGGCGCCGGGACCATGCGAAGACACGTCGTAGGCCGGCATGGAGGAGGTGTTCACCCGGCCGGTTGACATGAAACCAAATGGTTTCCTATTGTGGTGCCGTGGAACCGGTCTTCAAGGCGCTGTCCGACCAGACGCGACGCGAGCTGCTCGCTGGTGCAGTCCTACCGGGCGGTGTGGGACGACGACATCGCCGCCGGGGGAACGAGCCGGGTGACGTGGGAGATCGAGCCGGCGGGCGACTCCTGCCGGCTGACCGTCATCCACGATCAGCTGCGCGAGGACGCCGACCCGCATCTGTACGGCGGCTGGCCGATGATCCTGTCCGGCTTGAAGACCTGGCTCGAGACGGGTCAGGAGCTCGCCACGCCCGGCTACCTGATGTACGGAGGCACGGCATGACAGCGCCCAGTCGCACCTTCACCGCCTACCTCGGCGAACGCCTCTCCCCGACACCGCGAAGGACCATCCGATGACCGCCGCCTCGACCCCCATCACTGGTATCCGCACGGTCAGCATCCCCGTCAACGACCAGGATGCCGCCCTGCGCTTCTACACCGAGACCCTCGGCTTCAGGGTCCTGCGCGACAACCCGACCCCCAACGGCGGCCGGTGGATCGAGCTCGCGCCTGGGGGCGGCAACGCCGTCGTCACCCTTGAGCCCGCGGCGCCGGGGCTCACCCGCGGGGCCATCGGCATCCGGTTCACCACCGACGACGCCGAAGCCGCTCACGCGGCGCTCGTAGGCGCCGGTGTCGACGCCGACGAGATGCTCCGCTGGCCCGGGGTGCCCGTCATGTTCGCCTTCCGTGATCCCGACGGCAACGCCTTCTCCATCACCGAAACGGCATAGCCGGCAAGGCGAGACGCACTGACCTGCGGGCGGTGCTGGCCGGGGAGGGCCCACTAGATCCCGAACGGGTGGCCGAGTTCATATCGCCAGTAGCCTCCGCGCTGGATGCCGCGCACCGGGCCGGGCTGGTTCACCGTGACGTCTAGCCGGCCAACATCTTGGTGGACGAGCGCCCCGGCCGGGCTCCGCCCGTGTACCTGTCCGACTTCGGGGTGAGCCTACCTGTGGAAGATCGCCACTGGGAAACTTGCCGCCACCTTCAGCCGCGACACCGGCGGGAGCGTGAACGCCGTGGCGTTCGGCCCCGGCGGCACGACCCTGGCCACGGGAAACGCCGATGGCAGCACTGACCTTTGGCGTATCGGGAGTAGCAAGACCTGAGCTGCTAACGGCGACCAGTGCCCGTCCAGGCTCTTGCGTGGCCGTGGGGGCAGGAGCCGTGTCCGGTCTCGGATACGTGCCAGTGCTGATAGCAGTAGGGAGCGTCGCAGTCGGGGCAGAATCCGGCGTCGCCGTGGACGCCTGCCTCGTGGACCTGGGCGAAGCGCAGGGGAGGCTGGAACGCCCAGGCGATCTGCCCGGCCCGGGCCGTATCGATGGGTTCGCCGTAGCCGTTCCCAGCCGCGAGGCCGGCGACCAGGAGGTGCCACTGTCCGGGCTGGCGTTCGCGGGCGATGGCGGCTTGCACAGTGCTGGGCCACTGTTCCCACTGGGCGGGCAGCTGTCCGGGGGCGACGAGCTCGATGCGGGCAGCAGGGGTTCCGCAGGCCCCGCACGGCGGGGTGACCACGATCGGCCTGGCCATCTGGGCCCAGGCTCTGGCCTGGTGCTCTCGTTCCCTGGCGAGGGCCGGCAGGTCCTCGTGTTCGCGCTGGCGTGCCAGGTCCCGGTGCAGGATGCGGTAGCCGCCGCCTGCGCGCTCCCACAGGCCGACGGTACACAGTTCGTCCGCGGTGATCGTAGCCTGAATGCCCAGGTCGTCCAAGTGGTCGAGGTGCGCGTCGGGCACGAACCCGGGCTGGCCGCTGGTGGCGGAGTGGGCGGTGGCGCGGACCTGGAGGTCGTAGGCGGACCAGGACATCACGCGTTGCTGCGCGTCAGGCGACTCGCCGCCCGGCATGCGGATGAGCCGGGCGTGCTGGGCAGAACTCACTGCATCGCCTTTCATCTTGTCCCGTGCCCCGGCTGCATCTGGATTGTGGCCGGTAATGAGCCGGCAGTGGTAGCTGACGTCAGCTGCGTAAGGGGACCGAAAGACCTGATGCTCAATTCGTCTAGGCGGGGTGCTGGAGGCGTCCGAAGCCGCTGCGGTGGAACACGAGCGGCAGCGAGTCGTCGGCGTGCTCGACCGCGTGCAGCCGCAGCAGGACGATGGTGTGGTCGCCCGCCTCGACCTCGCGGTAGATGGTGGTGTCGAACGACGCGAGCCCGTCGGCCAGCGTCGCGGCGCCGTCCTCGCTCACTGCCACCCGCAGTCCGTCGAACCGGCCCCCGACCGGGCCTGCCAGCTGGCGCGCCGCGCCGCGATGGTGGTCGGCGAGGACGGTCACGCCCAGGTGGGCGGCGCGACGCAGCTGCGGCCAGGTCCTGGACGTGTTCGCGATCGACACCGACACCAGCGGCGGCGCCAGCGACACCGAGGTGAACGAGCTCGCGGCCAGGCCGGTGAGCTGGCCGTCGACCTCGGCGGCGACCGCCACCACGCCCGTCGGGAAGATCCCGAAGGCAGTCCGCAGCCGGGCCGGATCGAGATCCTGGTTGGTCGGGAAGTGGGTCACTACGCTCACCAGGTGCTCGTTTCGATCGTGATTGCCGGCGTTAGGTCATCGCGCAGCGCCGCCAGGACGCGCCGCCTGCGGCTACCACACGGCGTCCGGTACAACGCCGGCCAGCAGGGCCGAGATTCCGGCCGCCCCCAGATCCGAGCCCACTAGGACGAGCGGGCACCAGCTCGTCGCCGATATCCTCGACCTCGCGCGCCAGCCGTGGCCGACCCGGCGGGCAGCGGGCGCGATGATGAGGGCGAGGATATGAGGATGCGGGTACTGATGATCGCGCCGCCGGGCGCTGGCAAGGGCACGCAGGGCACGCTGATCGCCGCGCATTTCGGCATCCCGCACATCGCGACCGGTGAACTGCTGCGGGATCACGTCGCGCGGCGGACCGGCCTGGGCCTGGCCGTCCAGGAGTATCTCGACCGCGGCGAGCTCGTCCCGGACCAGGTCATCCTGGACATGGTGCGGGAGGCGGTGGTCGCCGCCAAGGCGGCGGGCGGGGGGTACGTCCTGGACGGCATCCCGCGGAACATAGAGCAGGCCCGCGCGCTCTACCTGATCGCCGTCGATCTCGGCATGACCGCGGACGTGGCGCTGCACCTGGATGCCGGCGATGCCGAGGTCACCCGCCGGCTGCTCGCGCGGGCCGCGCTGGAGCATCGCTCGGATGACACCGCGGATGTCATCGCCCAGCGTCTTGCGCTTTACCACCAGGTGACAGCGCCGATCTTGGGCTGGTACCGCGACCGCGGGATCCTGGTCTCGGTCGACGCGATGCGGCCGGTGCAGCAGGTCAGCCGCGAGATCCTCACCGCCCTGGACCAGCTGCTCCCGCTCCTGGAGCACGCGGCCGAACGGGCCGGGCACCGCGCTGACCTGGCCACCCTCGGGGAGGCATTCGGCGCGGCCGGTCCCGCCGCCGGCACTCCCGCCTGAACGGGGCCGTGCACCGCTGGCAGGCAATGACACTCATCCCGTGAGGACATGCGAAAGGGCCGCCCGACTCCAGAGTCGGACGGCCCGTGATCGCAGGGGCGCCTAGGCTGCCTGAGGTGGTCAGGCACCCTTGATGTTGCCGTACCGGCGGCGGAACTGCTCCACTCGCCCGGCGGTGTCGAGGACGCGCGCCTGCCCGGTGTAGAACGGGTGGCTGGCCGACGAGATCTCGACGTCGACGACGGGATACGTGTTGCCGTCCTCCCAGGTGATGGTGCGCTCGCTGCTCGCCGTCGACCTGGTCAGGAAGGCGAAGTTCGCCGCGCGGTCGCGGAAAACGACCGGATGGTAATCCGGGTGGATTGTCTGCTTCATGATTACCTCTCTTCCCGGAACTCGACGTGGCGGCCGATTACCGGGTCGTACTTGCGGACGACGAGACGGTCGGGATCGTTTCTCCGGCTCTTCCTGGTTACGTACGTGTAGCCAGTCCCAGCGGTCGACCTCAGCTTGATCACGGGGCGAAGTGTGCTGTGACTCATGACTTCTACAACATACTGATAATGAAAATCATTCCTGATAAGCGGTCCCGCCCACCGGGACGCGGCCAGGAGCTCACCCGCGCAGCGAACCGGGCCGGTATCAGTTAGCTTTACGAGGGTGAGTGGTTCGCGAACCACGCTGGCAGGGTGGCTGGCGAGGATGGGATTCGCGGATGCCGCGCGAGCCGAGCTCCTGCTCTTGGGCGACCTCGGCGCCACCGCCGCCGAGCTCAGATCCGACCCGCTGGTCAGCGCGGTCGCCGCGGCCGCCGATCCCGACCTGGCCCTGACCGGGCTGGCCCGCCTTTTGGAGGCCGTCGGCAACGGCAAGGACGCCCTGCGCGCGGCCCTGCACGCCGAGCAGGACTACCGCGACCGGCTGACCGCCGTCCTCGGCGTCAGCGCCGGGCTGGCCGACCACCTGGCCCGGCACCCGGAGGACGTCGAGGTCCTGCGCGGCGCCGCCGACCGCCAGGAGGCATCCGCACTGCGGGCCGGCCTGCTCGGCGCGGTCGGCGCCTACCCGGACGACCGGGAGGAGCCGGTCGCCGTCGGTGCCGAGTCCGTGGCGGCGCTGGCCGCCGCCTACCGGCGCGCGCTGCTGCACCTCGCCGCGCGCGACCTGACCGGCGCCGCGACGGTGGACATGGTGGGGGAGGAACTGGCCGACATCGCCGCCGCGGTCCTGGAGGCGGCGCTCGCCGTGGCCCGCGCCGAGCTGGCCCCAGGCGCGACGCCGTGCCGGCTGGCGGTGGTGGCCATGGGCAAGTGCGGCGGCCGCGAGCTCAACTACGCCAGCGACGTCGACGTCATCTTCGTCGCCGAGCCAGTCAAGGACCAGGACGAGACCGCCGCGCTGGCCACGGCGAGCCGTCTCGCCGCCGGGCTGATCGGAGTGTGCGCGCGGTCCACGCCGGAAGGCAGCATCTTCCCGGTCGATCCGAACCTGCGCCCGGAAGGCCGGGCCGGCCCGCTGGTCCGCACCCTGACCAGCCACCTGGCCTACTACGAGCGCTGGGCCAAGACCTGGGAGTTCCAGGCGCTGCTCAAGGCCCGGCCGGTCGCGGGGGACATGGCGCTCGGCCAGGCGTACGCGGACACCCTGGGCCCGCTGGTCTGGCAGGCGGCCCGCCGCGATCACTTCGTCGAGGACGTGCAGGCCATGCGGCGCCGGGTGGAGCAGTCGCTGCCCGCCCGGCAGGCCGGGCGCGAGCTCAAGCTCGGGCCGGGCGGCCTGCGCGACATCGAGTTCGCGGTCCAGCTGCTGCAGCTCGTGCACGGCCGTACCGACGAGACGCTGCGGTCGCCCGCGACGCTGCCCGCGCTGACCGCGCTGGCCGCCGGCGGGTACGTCGGCCGGGCCGACGCGGACGAGCTGGGCGCCGCCTACCGGTTCCTGCGCCGCACCGAGCACCTGCTGCAGCTGAACCGGCTGAGCCGGACCCATGCCCTGCCCGAGGACCCCGCCGTACTTCGCAGGCTGGGCCGGGCGATGCGTTCCAACGACGGACCGAACGAGGAATGGTTCCAGCCCTCGGTCACCGGGATCCGCTCGGACCCGGCGGCCGAATTCGACGAGGAGTGGCGCCGTCACGCCCGCCAGGTCAGGCGGCTGCACGAGAAGCTCTTCTACCGGCCACTGCTCGACGCGGTCGCCCGGCTGCCCTCCGAGGCGGCCCGGCTGACGCCGGCCGAGGCCCGGGCCCGGCTCGAGGCGCTCGGCTACGCGGACCCGGCCGGGGCGCTCCGCCATATCGACGCGCTGACCTCCGGCGTGTCCCGGCGCGCGGCGATCCAGCGCACGCTGCTGCCGGTGCTGCTCGGCTGGTTCGCCGACGCCGCCGAGCCGGACGCCGGACTGCTGGCGTTCCGCCAGGTCAGCGAGGAACTCGGATCTTCGCCGTGGTACCTGCGGCTGCTCCGGGACGAGACCAAGGCGGCCGAGCGGATGGCCCGCGTGCTGGCCTCCAGCCGGTACGCGGCGGGACTGCTGCTCCGCGCGCCGGAAGCGGTCGCCATCTTCGCCAACGACACCGAGCTGAACGCGCGCAGCCTGACCGGGCTGCGCGCCGAGATGATGGCGGCCACCCAGCGCTACGAGGACGACGCCGAGGCCGCGGTGACCGCGGTCCGTTCGGTCCGCCGCCGTGAGCTGCTGCGCACCGCCGCCGCCGATGTGCTGTGTTTTCCCGGGGGGAGCGATCCCCCCCAGACCCCCCCTGCTCACGAGGGGGCTGCCCGCCCCCCCGTACCCCCCTGGGGAGGGGCCTCCGGCCCCTCCGGGGCAGGGGCCTTCGGCCCCTCCGATACCGGCGCTTGGCTGGCCGCGACGGGGGAAGCTCTGACCAGCATCACCCGGGCGTCGCTCGAGGCCGCGCTCTCGGTCGCGCTGCGCAAGGCCGGCGCCGAGCACCGGCGCCCGCTGCCGACCAGGTTCGCGGTCATCGCGATGGGCCGTTTCGGCGGTCACGAATGCGGCTACGGCAGCGACGCCGACGTGCTGTTCGTGCACGACCCGCTGCACGGCCGGCCGGAGAAGGAGGCCTCGGACGCGGTCCACGCGGTGGCGGCCGAGCTGCGCAGGCTGCTCAGCCTGCCGGTACCCGACCCGGCCCTGATCGTAGACGCCGACCTGCGGCCCGAGGGCCGCCAGGGGCCGCTGGTCCGGACCCTGGCTTCCTACCGCGCCTACTACCGGCGCTGGTCGGCGCCGTGGGAGGCGCAGGCGCTGCTGCGCGCCGAGCCGGTCGCCGGCGACGCCGATCTCGGTGACCGTTTCACCCGGATGATCGCCGAGTTCCGGTATCCCCTGGACGGGATCAGCGCGGCGGCCGTCCGCGAGATCCGCCGGATCAAGGCGCGGATGGAAGCCGAGCGGATCCCGCGCGGCGCCGACCGCGCCCTGCACGTCAAGCTAGGGCCCGGCGGCCTGTCCGACGTGGAGTGGACGGTCCAGCTGCTGCAGCTGCAGCACGCCCACGCGGTGCCCGCGCTGCGCACCACCCGGACCGGTGCCGCCATGGACGCCGCGGTCCAGGCCGGCCTGCTGACCGCCGCCGCCGCCGCCGAGCTGACCGCGGCGTGGCAGCTCGCCGCCCGGATCAGGAACGCGATCGTCCTGGTCGGCGGCCGGCCGGGGGACACCCTGCCAGCCCGGCACGCTGAGGCGACTGCCGTGGCGCGCCTGCTCGGCTACCCGCCGGGCGACGCCGCCCAGGCCCTCGAGCAGGACTACCGTCGCGCCGCCCGCCGCGCCCGCACCGTCATGGAACCCCTCTTCTACGGCTGAGCTCTGCGGCTCAGCGCTAGCCCAGGCGTCCGTTGGCCCGCAGGATGCGGAGGTTGTCGACGGTGAGGAAGCCGCGCCAGTCCCGTTCGGCGGCCGGCGACCAGGCCGGCCAGTTGAACGTCCAGCCGCCGTCGTCCCGCTGGCCCCGGGCCAGGTGGTCCAGGTACGCCTCGACGGCCGCGTCGTCGAACAGGACACGGGCGAGCGAGTCCGGCTCGGGGGCGAAGGCGAGCACACCGTGAACTTCCCCGGGTGCCTCCGGATCCAGCGCCACCAGGCCGCGCTCGGTGATCAGCGGGCCGATCAGGCCGAACGCCTCGCGAGCCCGCTCCCGGTCCGGCACCTGCTGGAGGAAGGCGAGGACGCCGAACATGTCGTAGCCACCCGCCGCTCCGGTGGGCAGACTATCGCCGAGCTTGCCGATCCGGTTCCACATCACCTCGGTGGCGCCGTCGAGCCACGAGTGGCTGAAGCCGCGGGCATGCAGCGTGCCCGCGATGAGGCCGGTGGTGACGAGCGAGGCGGGATGCCCCTTTTCGGGTACCCACCAGGGCGCGTGCGGCCAGCCCTCCAGGGACCGGGCCTCGACGAAGGCCGCGCCGCCCTCGGCGGGTGCCACGGAGGCGAGCCAGTCGCAGGCGCCCCGGACCAGATTCTCGTCCCAGGCGTCCGCCTCGTCCAGGATGCGCAGGGCCATCTCGGCGGCCGCGGGCTGGCTGCCCGGCGCCCGGCAGTCCGGCTCGAGCGAGTGGCCGAACCCGCCGTCCTCGTTGCGGTAGGCGGCCACCGCGTCCCGCACGGCGCTCGCCGGGCCGTCCTCGAACAGCCGCTGGAACCGGCGCCGGTCGAGCACCCGGGCATCGTCGGCGACGAAGGCGGCGGCCGCGCTGAAATCTGGAGTATTCATCCGCCCATCAGAGCACGGGCGCACCCGGCCCGTATTGAACGAAACGGCCGTCGTGGCATCCTGGACGGGTGGACGTCGCCCACCTGCCGCCCGGCTACCTCGAATGGCCCGCTCCCGCCGCGCTGCGGGACTCCGTCGCCTGCCTGTGGGCGCAGGTGGCCGGCGATGAGGACCGGGCCGGCCTGGTGCTGCCCGACGGCTGCGCCGACCTGATCTGGACCCAGGGCCGGGGTGCGTTCGTGGCGGGCCCGGACACCGGGCCGGTGCCGACCACGATGGCCGCCGGAACGGTCATCCTCGGCGCCCGCTTCCGGCCCTCGGCCGGCGGCCCCGTGCTCGGGATCCCGCTCAGCGAGCTGCGCGACCAGCGCGTCGAGCTGGCGGACCTGCGGTCGGCGGAAGCGCGCCGGCTGTCCGCCACGCTCGACCCCGCGACCGCCGCCGCCCGTGTCCTCGACGTGACCGGCGCCCTGGTCGACGCCGCCCGGCTGGACCCCGCCGTGGCCGAGGTGGCGCGCCTTCTGCACGACCCGCAGGCGCGCGCCGAGGACGTCGCGGACGATGT
>JAJKHX010000493.1 GCA_021154785.1 Nocardiopsis sp. | reverse complement strand
GGACAAGGCAGGAGATAACCACGCCCGGAATCACATCCGGGCACGCGAGAACGCCCGTGCTGGACGTTAAGGACACCTCAGCTGAGGCTTGAGATAACCTGTCAGCTCATCGCGGCACAACTGCCACAGGTCCTCATGATGCACCATGCCAGCGACGGCAGCAGGTGGGGTCGTGCTCCTACAAGCCGCCGCGCGGCGATCAATATCTCGGCCGGGGTCAGGACGCTCACCACGACAGCATGGGCACGTGCGGCGCCCCGATGACCACCCCGGCGGCGGGCCCGTCCTCCGCAGGGAAGTAGCCGAACTGGGAGCCTAAATGGCTGCCAGCGGCCACAGTTGCCCAGCCGCACCCAGCTACGTCCAGTCTCGTAATACCTAGCTCAGACAGCACATCTAGCTTCGTCTGGCATCACCCGGCCACCTTGTGACCTCGACTGATACTCAAGGAGTTGCCGGAGACCGCTTGCGGCCGTTTCACCGCTTCGTCTTGAAAAGCGCATTATCGCGGACCGCTCTCCCATCGGCATGGCGCGGTCCGTCCTGGTAACTCATCAGACGGCTTCGACAGGAGCTTCCCGGCGCTGCTTCGGCTGGAAGATCTGGTCCATGACCTCAGCCCCGGTCGTGATCACCGGGCGCAACTCACGCCGGTAGACCACTTCGGTGGTACGCGAGCTGGCATGCCCGGCCAGGCGCGCGATCTCCTCGACCGGCACGCCCTGGTAGCTCATCATGCTGACGAACGAGGTCCGCAGTTCCTTCGGGACCCAGCGTGCACCCAATCCGGCCGCCGCGGTGACCCGTCGGAAGTCCCGCCGCAGGTTGTGCGACTCATACGGTGTGCCCACGGTGGTGGTGAACACCAGGCCGTGCTCCTGCCACAGCTCCCCTGCTGTCGACCGTTCCTCGGCCTGACGCCGCAGCTGCGCCTGCAGCGCCTCGACGGCGACCTGCGGGATCCGCAGCGTCCGCCGGGACCGGTTCGTCTTGGTGTCGCCGTGGGCACGGACCGACCGCCACACCGAGATCGTCTTAGCGTCCAGGTCCACGTGACTCCAGGTCAGCGCTCGGGCCTCCTCCGACCGGACGCCGGTCAGCAGGCACAGCACGATGTACGCGTGCAGCCGCGAGTCCTCCGCCGCCTCCAGCAGCGCCGCCGCCTGGTCCAGGGTCAGCGCCTGCGACGGGCGGCCCTCACGGCCGTGCGGAGTGTCGACCAGAGCCGAGACGTTCCGGCGGACGAGATCTCGGCCTTCGGCGTGACGCAGGGCCCGCGTGAGGCAGTTGTGCGCCTTCTGCAACGCCGGCGTGGAATGGGTGACCGCCATCTTCGCCAAGGCGGTGCGGACGTCCTGGACGGTCAGGTCCCGCAGCGAGATCCTCCCGATGACCGCGAGGATCGGACGAAGCGCGTCCCGGTAGACCCCACAGTCTTGGCGGCCCGCCCAGGTAGGCCTTCGGCCAGCCAGTCGGTCACGGCGGCCTCGACCGTGTAGCCCTGGACCGTCCGGACGCCGGCGTCCAGTTCCGCGTGCAGCGCCTTGAGCTTGTCCTTGACCTCGGTCCGGGTCTGTCCGCTGACCTTCTTACGGATCCGCTTCCCGTTCGCGTCAAAGCCGAGCGAGACTACCCCGCGCCAGCGGCCGGAACAGGTCTTGTGGTGGGCGCTGTCCCGGCAGTCGCCCCGGTGATCGAAGTAGATGCCGTCTTCGCCGTAGCCCCGGCGTTTCGCCTCAGCCATACCGAAAGCCTGCAACTTGGCTCCCACATTGGCTCCCACGCCGAGCCACCGCGATTCGCTGAGTGGCTCTGACCTGTGATTTCTTTGTGGAGCTGAGGGGATTCGAACCCCTGACCCCCTCCATGCCATGGAGGTGCGCTACCAGCTGCGCTACAGCCCCGCTACCGGTGACAGCGAACCGTCTGCCGGAACGGAGTTAGCATACAGGCTCCCGGGACATGTGTCGTACCGGCTAGGCAACTCGCGTCCGGGCACGCCGCCTACGAGCCGGCCGGGGGCGCCAGGCTGGCGCGGATGGCTTGCTTCTGGAGTTTGCCGGAGGCGGTGCGGGCCAGGGACGGGGCGAACGTGACGCCCGTCGGGCACTTGAAGTGGGCTAGGCGGTCCCGGGTCCAGGCGATCAGCTCCGCGTCGGACACGGCCGCGCCGGGGCTCAGGACGACGACGGCCCAGGGGGACTCGCCCCAGTCGGCCGAGGGGACGCCGACGACGGCGACCTCGGCGACAGCGGGGTGGCCGGTCATGACGCTCTCGACTTCGGCCGGGTACACGTTCTCGCCGCCGGTGACGATCATGTCCTTGAGGCGGTCGTGCAGGTAGAGGTAGCCGTCGGCGTCGAAGGAGCCGCCGTCGCCGGTGCGCAGCCAGCCGCCGGGGAGCATCACCTCGGCGGTCTGCTCGGGCTTGCGCCAGTAGCCTTTCATGACGCGGGGGCCGGACATGATGACCTCGCCGCGCTGGCCGGGCGGGCAGTCTGCCAGGGTTTCCGGGTCGATGACGCGGACCGGGGAAGCAGCCATCGGGCGGCCGGCCGAGCGCAGGCGGTGCTCGAACTCGGCCGCGGGGACGTGGTCGGCCGGGCCGAGCAGGGTGAAGCCGCCGGTGGATTCGGTCAGGCCGTAGGACTGGAGGAACTTGCAGCCGATGACCTCGGTGGCCGCCTGGAGGACGGGCAGCGGGATCGGCGAGGCGCCGTAGACGACGTAGCTGAGCGCGCTCCAGTCGGTGGTCCTGGCCTCGGGCAGGGCGAGCAGCCGCTGGAGCACGGTGGGCACGAGCACGGCGTGGGTCACCTGGCGCTCGGCCAGCATCCGCAGGATGCCCGCCATGTCGGCGGCCTGGTCGAGCAGCAGGTCGGCGCCGTTCAGGTTGGCGGCCAGCAGCATGCCCAGGCCGGCGATGTGGAAGAACGGGATGGGCGCGGCGCAGACCGAGGTCTCGTCCAGGCCGATGTCGGTGTGCAGTTCGTGCAGGGCGCAGCCGAGGTTGCGGCCGGTCAGCTCGACGCCCTTGGGGGCGCCGGTGGTGCCCGAGGTGTACAGCAGCAGCGCGGTCTCGCCGGGGCCGGCCTGCTCGCCGGGGTCCTCGGCGGGCGCCGCGTCGCGCCAGGACTGGTAGCCGCCGTCGGTGACCAGGACGGCGCCGTCGAAGCCGGCGGCCAGAGGGGCGGCGGGCGGGTCGGTGATGACCACGCGGGACTCGGCGTCGGCCAGGATGGCCAGCACCTCGCGGGCCGATAGCCGGTTGTTGACGGCGGTGAAGATGGCCCGGCACTTGGCCGCGCCGTACATGACCTCGGCGAACTCGGGCCCGCTGGCCCCGATGTAGGCGACGCGGTCGCCGGGGCGCACTCCCCCGGCTGGCAGAGCCTTGGCCTGGAGGGCCTGGGCGACCTGGCTGGAGCGGCGGTCGAGTTCGGCGAACGTGGCCGGGCGGCCCGCTTCCAGGGCGATGGCCTCCGGAGTGGCGGCGGCCCGCTTCCTGAGGATGTCGGCCAGCGCGTACACCGGGGAGCCGTCGGGGTGGTACGACCAGGGTTCGCTCTCGGTCATGACCGGCTCGCCTGCCCTTCTGGAACTGCCGCGAGGACACTACAGTAAGCGGAGTAAAGGGAAGGCGTCTACGGTCCCCGGGCGTGAGGTGGAAGGTTGTGGTGAACCAAGCCCGTTCGGTATATCTGCCTCTCGCCGGGCGGGCGGCGGTCGTCTCCGGCGGGGGCAAGGGGCTGGGGCGGTCGTTCTGCCTGGCGCTGGCCCGGCAGGGCGCGAAGGTCGTGGTCAACAACCGTCACCGGGCGGCGGGCGCGGCCGACCGCGTCGTCGCCGAGATCGCCGCTACGGGCGGCGAGGCGGTGGCCGACTACGGCGACGCGGCCGACCCGGGCAGCGGCGAGGCCATGGTCGCGGCCGCGCTGGAACGCTGGGGGCGGCTGGACATCTGCGTGGCCAACGCGGCCGTCGGCACGCCCGGCATGTTCCACAAGCAGCCGGCCGCGGAGTTCGGCGAGATCCTGGAGATCAACCTGCTGGGCAGCGCCCGGCTGGCCCGGGCCGCGATGGCGGTGATGCGCCCGGCCGGGTTCGGCCGGATCATCCTGGTCTCCTCGGGCGGCGGGCTGCACGGCGACATCGGCCTGGCCGCCTACGCCGCGAGCAAGGGCGCGCTGCTGGCCCTGGGCCGGACGCTGGCGGCCGAGGGGCAGGCGCGGGGCGTGCTGACCAACCTGCTGCTCCCCTACGCGCTGACCCAGATGACCGAAGCAGCCACGCCGCCCGCCGTGGGCCAGCGGATGGGCCCGGACCGGGTGGCGCCGGTGCTCACCGCGCTGGCCAGCCCGGACTGCCGGCTCAACGGCGAGTACGTCATCACCGGCGGAGGCCGGCTGCGCCGGGCATCGGTCGTGGAGTGGGAAACGATCTTCCTGCCGAACGAGCCGGATCTTCGCCCGGATCAGCTGCGAGCCCTCTTGGCCGAGAGCGGTTCCGGCCAGCCGCACGAGTACCGCGTGGCGGTGGACGCGTTCGATGACCTGATGTCGGAGGGGCCTTCGTGAGCTGGGGACCGCTGTTTGTCAACCTGGCGGTGACGGCCGCCGTCGTGGCCGTGCTCATGCTGGGGACGTTCGGCTACGCGATGCTCACCAAGGTGCACGCGATCATGGACACGATCTGGCCGCTCGGGT
Organism: Nocardiopsis sp.; assembly: GCA_021154785.1. Lineage (GTDB taxonomy): Bacteria > Actinomycetota > Actinomycetes > Streptosporangiales > Streptosporangiaceae > Palsa-504. Next base: position 391 of record JAJKHX010000493.1, on the reverse strand, counting down.
TCGTGCTGATCGCGCTGGTCTCGTTCTTCTTGTCAGCCGGGTCTGGTTCGTCCGGGCGGCGGGGGCTGGTGCTCGTGCTCACCGCGGTGTGGGGGCTGCGGCTGGGCGCGCACATCTTCGCCCGCAACCGGGGGCAGGGCGAGGACAAGCGGTACGCCTCGCTGCTGCGGCGCAACCGCGGGAACCTGGCCACCTTCGTGCTGCGCTACATCTACTGGATGCAGGGCCGGGTCATGTGGTTCGTGTCGCTGCCGGTGCAGGCGGCGATGTATGAACACGCTGGCCTGGGCCCGCTCGCCTGGCTGGGGGCGGCGGTGTGGGCGGTGGGGTTCGGCTTCGAGGCGGTCGGCGACGCGCAGCTGCGCCGGTTCCGGGCCGACCCGGCCAACGC
>JAJKHX010000492.1 GCA_021154785.1 Nocardiopsis sp. | reverse complement strand
CGGGCCGCCAGCGCGGCGCCGGGCTACCCGCGGATCGTGCCGCGGAACCCGTCGCAGTGGTTCAACGCCTGGAGCTACCCGGGCGGCTGCCCGCCGGTCCCGGGCCTCGCCGCCGTGCACGCCCGCCCCGGTCCCGGAAAGGTCAGGCTGACCTGGCCCGACGCCGGCCTCGGGGTCCGTTACCTGGTCTACCTGCAAGGGCTGACCGACATCCCGGCCGCCACCGCGTACGGCAACGGCACCACCATGACCGGGCTGCGCCCCGGCGCCTACCTGGCCCGGGTGGTGCCGGTCAACACCAAGCTGGAGGACGGACGGTCCGCCCAGACCACGTTCGTCGTTCCCTGACCCGGCGTCACCACGGATCGACGATGACCTGAACGTGGCTCGCCCCCGGATTGAAGAACGAGATGACCAGCTCCTTCCCGGTACTGAGCTCGGGATGGCCGATCAGCGCGCGGCACAGGTCGGCGGCCTGGACCCGCTTGCCCGCGGTGCACGGGACCCGGCCCGTCTGGATCTGCCGCCAGGGGCCGGCCGGCGCCTGCGCCTGCCAGAGCGTGAAGCCACCCCCCGCACTGGTCTGCTCGATCATGACCAGCCCGTGCCGGCCGGCCGGGTAGTCGGCGACCGACACCGCCAGCGGCTCCCCGTAGCCGGTCAGCGCCGCGGCGTGGGTCAGGTCGGCTGACCAGCCGCGGCCGGTCCAGTACTGGTAGGTGTACCCGCTGGCCCAGGCCGCGGCGGTGGCGGCGGTGCGGGCCAGGAAGACTCCGCCGCGATCGCAGCCCGGCCCGCACCAGCCGAACAGGTACAGGTAGCCGCCGCGGAAGACCGGCGAGCCGAGGACCTGCGGCTGCGGCAGCTGCTGCCCGGGCGGCGCCGTGAACACCGGCGTCGGCGGGCCGAGCACGTTCCCGGCCGGATCGTAGCCGAGCAGGCCGAACCCCTCCGGCGTGAACGTGTCGCCGCCCGATACGCAGTAGTCGGCGTAGCTGATCAGCACCCGCCCGGACGAGCCGGGCTCGCGGACGGCTCCGGTGACCCACCGGGCCGGGTAGGCGTGCGGCCCGGCGCAGGTCAGCAGGCTGGCCGGGAGGGTGAGGTTGGCCGGCACGGGCAGGAACGGCCGCGGCCCGGCCCGCGGCGGAAGCAGGCCGCTCACGGCCCCGGATGCGCCCGGCGTGCCCGGCCCGTCCGCGGACGGCGTGCTCACCTCGGTCAGCACCCCCGGCCCGCGGCCTGGCGTCCCCGGCCCCTCGGCCGTGGTCCCGGCGCCCAGGACCGGGACGCCGACCTCCTGGCCCTGGCGCGTGGTGACCAGGGTGTCGCAGAACAGCCACAGGCTGCGGCGCGTTCTCGCGGCCAGCGGGACGCTGAAGCCGCAGTCGCGGACGATGTGATGGCCGGTGGCGGTCTCGTACCTCGACAGGACCGGCCGCGGCCGCGGGGGTCCCGAGCCGCAGGCGGCGCACAGCACCGCGAGCGCCACCACCATCAGCGCCGCCGCGGTCGCGGTCAGCGCTTTCCCGGCGCGGGACGGTGGCCTCGGCTCCGGCTTCAGAATAAGAACCTGTTGCATTTTTCGCAGCCCTGGCCATCCGCCGCCGTCGTTGTTACTCTCCAGTAAATCAAGTGCGAAGGGGGAATGCCGTGCTCCGGTTGATCCTGGCCGTGGCCGCGGGTCTCGTGCTTGCCCTCGGCGGGACCGTCTTGGTGACAAAGGTCCTGGCCGGCCAGGCCGACGGCGCTCCCGTACCCGCCAGTTCCTCACTGTACAACTACGGCGCCCGCTGACCCGGGTTCGCCGTGGGCCCTAGCGTGCCGCGGGCGTCTGCGCTATACCGGAAAGCAAAGTAGAACTTGTTACAGTTCCAGAGGCTCCGGGAGGACTGATGCGTCGGAACATCGGGCTGGTGCTCGCCGGGCTCGGAGCTTTCCTCATCGTGATGGCGGTGGTGCTGCCCACCTGGATCGTGGGCCAGGTGGTCAAGTTCCCGCTGAACGAGTACGAGACGGCCACGCTGATGGCCGGCAACGCCTCGTACTTCAGCGCGACCTCGCTGACCGAGAAGACCGGCGTCACCATGCGGGCCACCTACACGATCAAGGGCGACGGCAAGGCCGGCACCTCGTCCACCGCCGTGTGGAACGAGTACAGCTACGTCTACGACCTGACGAACCACCAGCCGGTCCAGGAGGCGAGCCGCCGGTTCGCGTTCGACCGCAAGACCGCCGAGCTCACCATGTGCTGCGGCGCCAACGTCAACGGCAACGCCAGGATCCAGCAGCGCGGCCTGGTCGGCAACGTGTTCCCGATCGGCACCAGGAAGCAGACCTACCAGGTCTTCGACACCACGCTGAACAAGCCGGTCCCGTTCCCGTTCGCCGGCACCGCCACCGTGCACGGCACGCAAGGCTACATCTTCACCGAGGACGTCGGCCCGGTGCAGGTCGCCACCCAGGCGGTGCCCGGCTCGCTGGTCGGCCTGAAGGCGGACTCGGTCACGCTGCCCGAGTTCTACGAGCTGCACCTGACCTACTACGTGGATCCCGAAACCGGCGCGCTGATCAACGTCCAGGAGCACCAGACGGTGACCCTGCACAACCCCGCGACCGGCGCCCAGGCCCTGCTGCTCTTCGACGCCAACCTGAAGGCCACCCCGGCCACCGTCGCCGCCATCGCCAAGCTGGACACCAGCGGCCGGAACGAGCTCACCCTGCTCAAGGTGATCCTGCCGCTGGTCCTCGGCCTCGTCGGCGTCGTCGCCCTGGTCGCCGGGATCCTCCTCGGCCGCGGCCGGCGTCCCACCGTCAACGACGAGCCCAGCGTCGTGTCCCCCGAGTACACCAGCTAGCGCAGCAGCAGGCGGGCGGCCAGTTCGAGGTGGCTGCTCACGTCGTCCGCCGACGCCCGCCTGGTCACCCAGGCGACCAGGTTGGACAGCCACACGTCGCCGATCACCCGGGCGATCGCGATGTCGTCGGCCGACGGCTGGCCGTCGTGCATGGCCCGGGTGAACATCCGCTCCATCTGCCGGGCGACCGCGTTCACCTCGGTCGCCGCGCTCGGGTCGGCGAACATGAACGCCCGGGTCATAGCCTCGGTGAGCATCGGCTCGCGCTGCATCGTCCGGGTCACCCGGGACAGCACGTAGAGCATGCGGTCGGTCGGCGTGTCCCCCGGGATCGGGCGCCGGTCGAGCTTCTCCTGGGTCCGCTCGAACTCCTGCACCAGCGCGGACACCAGCAGGTGGATCTTGGACGGGAAGTAGCGGTAGAGCGTGCCGAGCGCCACGTCGGCCCGTTCGGCCACCGTCCGCATCTGCACCGCGTCGTAGCCGCCCTTGGAGGCCAGCGCCAGCGTCGCGTCCAGGATCCGCTTGCGCCGCTCGCGCTGCGCCGCCGAGCCGAATTCAGCGTCGGCCGTGGCGCTGAGAGTGTCGCTGGTACGTGTTCTCGCCGTCGCCATGAAGATCCCTCGCCCCTGTCCGTCCGCCACAAGAATACCAAGCGCACCGCCGGCGGTTACCCGGGCCGGCCTGGCCGCCTGCAAGTGGAACGTGTTCTAATTCTGACTATACGGACGAAAGGGGAATGGTGCCGATCGCGATGACAAAGCTGCTCGCCGTAGCCGGTTCCGGCCCATTTAATACCGAACGAGTGCCCGGACCGCCCCGATGATGGACTTCACGCCCAGCGAATCCCAGCAGGTGGTCGCCACTCTGGCGGCCGAGGTGCTCACCGCCGCCGATCCCTGGAAGGAACTGGCCCAGGCCGGCCTGCTGTCCCTCGGCGTTCTCGACAGCGCCACCCTGCTCACCGAGATCGGCCGTCGCGCCCCCCAGCTCGCCATGAAAGCCCTGGCCACGGTCATGACCGGCGCCCTGCCGGTCGACCGCTGGGGCAGTGACCAGCTCAAGGACGAACTCCTGCCCGCCGTGGCCTCCGGCGAGCTGATCCTGACCGCCGCGATCCGCGAGGCGCCGCTGGCCGAGGAGGCGGCCCTCATCCTCGTGCCGGTGCCCGACGGCGTGGCCCTCGTGGACCCCGGCTCCGACGACATCACGCTGACCCGCCTGCCCACCTCGTCCGGCTACCCGTCGTTCACGGCGCAGCTGAATCAGGTGCCCGGCCGCATGCTGGGCGGCGCCGGCTGCCGCGCTGATCTCGAGCACCTGGCCGTGGCCGGGGCGTGCGCCCTCATCGACGGCGCCGTGGCCGGGGCACTGGCGCTGACCCGGGATCACGTCGCGACCCGGCACCAGTTCGGTCGTCCGCTGGCCGCCTTCCAGGCCGTCTCCCAGCAGATCGCCGAGGTCTACATCGCGTCCCGGACCATGCACCTGGCCACGCTGTCGGCCTGCTGGCGGCTGAGCGAGGATCGCGACCCAGACGCCGACCTCGCGGTCGCGGGATACTGGTGCGCCCAGCAGGCCAGCCACTCCGTTCGGCTATGTCATCACTTGCACGGCGGGCTGGGGATGGACGTGACCTATCCCTTGCACCGGTTTTCCGCCCTGGTCGCGGACCTGACCCGGTACCTGGGCGGCGCCGAGTACCGGCTGGAGAGCAATGTTCATTGACCTGACCCCGGCCCAGCTCGCGCTCCGGGCCGAACTGCGTGCCTACTTTGCCCAGCTGATGCCGCCCGCCGAGCACGCGGCGCTGCTCACCGAACGGCACGGCACCGTCTACCGCGACGTGGTGCGCCGGATGGGGCAAGACGGGTGGCTCGGGGTGGGCTGGCCGGAACGGTTCGGCGGCCGCGGGTTCGGTCCGCTGGAGCAGCAGATCTTCGCCGACGAGGCGGCCCGCGCCGACGTCCCGCTGCCCGCCGTCACCCTGCAGACCGTCGGCCCCACCCTGCAGGAACACGGCACGCCGTGGCAGCAGGAGTTCTTCCTGCCGCCGATCCTGACCGGCGAGCTCCACTTCGCCATCGGCTACACCGAGCCGGAAGCCGGCACCGACCTCGCCTCGCTGCGCACCCGCGCGGTCCGCGACGGCAACAATTACGTCGTCGACGGGCAGAAGATCTTCACCACCGGCGCCCACGAGGCCGACTACATCTGGCTGGCCTGCCGGACCGATCCCGACGCGCCCAAGCACAAGGGGATCAGCATCCTCATCGTGGACACCCGCGACCCGGGCTACTCGTGGACGCCGATCATCACCCACGACGGGGCCCATCACGTCAACGTGACCTACTACGACGGCGTGCGGGTGCCGGCCGCGATGCTGGTGGGGGAGGAGAACGGCGGCTGGCGGCTGATCACCACCCAGCTCAACCACGAGCGGGTGATGCTCGGGCCGGCCGGCCGGATCGCGGTCCTGCACGACCGCGTCCGCACCTGGGCCGCCGAACGATCCCTGCTCACCCACCCCGACGTCCAGCGCGCCCT
>JAJKHX010000491.1 GCA_021154785.1 Nocardiopsis sp. | reverse complement strand
GACCAGGCCTGGCGCCGCTTCGCCGGCGATTTCACCGGGCCGGACGGGCGGCTGATCTACCGGCACGCGCTCACCTCCCGCGACGGCGCCGACGACTTCTACGAGGCGTTTTTCAACTGGCCGCAGCTGTACCTGCTCGGCGGGGCGGACGACCTGCTGACCCAGGCCGAACGGCTGTGGGAGGGGATCACTGCGCAGCTGACCGAGCTCGGCATGCTCCGCGACGAGTACGAGCGCGGATACGACTGGTTCCACCAGGGCGAGAGCCTGCTCCCGCTGTACTTCCTGACCATGGCCAGCCCGGCCCGCTGGGCCGAGCGGGCCGTGCGGTTCGCCGAACTGTACGTCGACCCCGCGCACGGCAACTACGACCCCGCCCACCGCATAATCCGCCGCCCCCATAACGGTTCGGACCCCGGCCGGGCCGGCCTGTTCGACGGCCCGCACTATCCCTGGCTGGACGCGGAAGCGCGCAGTTACGGCTTCCCGCTCGACTGGCTGGTGCCCGACGGCGCGCCCGAGCCCGAGCGGACCCGGGACCCGCGGCTGACCAGCCAGATGACCGCCCGCATGGGCGCCGGCGACACCGCGGTGAACCTCGCCGCCGCCGGGCTCGTCCTGAACGCCTGGATCCTGACCGGCGACCCGCGCTACCGCGACTGGATCGCGCAGTACGCCGGCGCGTGGCGGGAGCGCGCCGCGGCGAACCACGGCATCATCCCGGACAACGCCGGGCCGGACGGGGTCACTGGCAGCCTGCTCGACGGGCGCTGGTACGGCGGGCACTACGGCTGGTCCTGGCCGCACGGCTGGTACAGCGTCGGCTTCGCCGCTACTATCGCGGCGCTGGCGGCCGCGGCCGCCACCGGCGACGACGGGTACCTGGACCTGGTACGCCCCGCCCTGGACGCGATGATCGAGAACGGCAAGGTGATGGCGTACGCCGAATCGGACTCCTCGCTGGCCTCCAAGTGGCACCCTCAGCTGGCCGAGGCCGTGACCACGCCGACGACGCTGGTCCCGTTCCGGTACAGCGACCGCGGCTGGTTCGACTACAACCCGATGCTCGCGGCGGTCCCGGTGGCCCTGTGGCACCACGGCAGCGACCCGGCCGACCGGAGGCGGCTGGACGAACTGCGCCGGGGCGCCGGATACGACTGGCGCATCGTCCGCTCCTTCCGCAGCAAGGAGGAGGCCGGCCACGAAGAGCCCTGGTTCACGTTCCTCACCGGAGATAACCCGGACTACCCGGAGAAGATCCTGGCCGCCGCCCAGGCTCAGGTACGCCACCGGCTCGCCCGGATGCAGGCCCACCGTGACACCGACGTGACCGAGGCCGACATCCACCTGTGGCAGCAGTGCAACCCGGTCGTCACCGAGGCCCTGGTCCAGCTGACCTGGGGCGGCCCCCAGGTGATCTACAACGGAGGGCTGCAGCAGGCCCGGGTCCGCTACTACGACGCCGCCCGGCGGCGACCCGGCCTGCCCGCCTCGGTAGCCGCCCTGGTCTCCAGCATCGACCCGCAGGCCACCGTCGTCGAGCTCGTCAACCTCGACCCCGGGCAGGACCGCACCGTCATCGTGCAGGCCGGCCCGTTCGCCGAGCACACCATCGAGACGGTGCGTTACACCACCTGCCAGGACCCATCCTGGCTCGGCAGCCTCTACGACTACGGGCACGGCGAGCCGGCGATCACCGAGGAGCACGCCGACGTCCGCGGACCGTGGCTGACCGTGCGCCTGCCCGCCTCCACCCGCATCCGCCTGACCCTGACCCTGACCCTGCGCAGCCGGCCCCCCTCCTACGCCACCCCGTTCGACAGCGCCCCGCCGGAGCCAGGCCGGACAACCCCACCGCCGAACGAGCAGGGGTACCCGCCCCGCTCAATCCCGCCCGCTATAGCAGAAGGCACCGTTACCGGGTAAGCCCAGCTCCATCAGGCCGGCGTCGAGCGTGCTCATCCGCTCGGCCGTCGCGATCGTTACCGGCGCGGCCATGACGACTCTATCCAGCTCAGGGCCAGCTCGTCCTTGAGAACCTTGCCCAGGGTGTTCTTCGGCAACTCGGCGCGGAACTGGACGACTCGCGGGCACTTGTAGGCGGCCAGCCGTTCCCGGCACCAGGCAATGAGTTCGTGGTCGCTGAGCTCCATCGCCTCCCGCACGATGACCACGGCCATGACTTCCTCGCCGAGCCGCTCGTCGGGAACGCCCACCACGGCGGCCTCGGCCACCGCCGGGTGGGCGTGCAGCACGTTCTCGATCTCGCTGGGGTACACGTTGTACCCGCCGCGGATGATGAGCTCCTTCTTGCGGCTGACGACGAACAAGAACCCGTCGGAGTCGAAGTAGCCCAGGTCGCCGGTGTGCAGCCAGTCACCGGTAAAGGCCTCGGCGGTGGCCGCGGGCTGGTTCAGGTATCCCTTCATCACGTGCAGGCCGCGGGTGACGATCTCGCCCACGTGCTCCGGCCCGGGCGGCAGCGGCTGGCCATCGGGGTCCCAGACCTGAGTCTGCGTTCCCCACACGGGCTTACCCACGCTGTAGGCGCGGCGCTCGGCCGCGCTGGGGTTGAAGGTCGTCGTGGACGCGGTCTCGGTCATCCCGTAGCCCTCCAGGATGACCAGGCCGAAGCGGTCCTCGAACGCGTCGAGGACGGGAGCCGGGATGGACGCCCCGCCGGAGATGGCGACCCGCAGCGAGGAAAGGTCGTAGCGGTCCAGGCCCGGGCACGACAGCAGGTCGGCGAACATGGTGGGCACCCCCTCGAAGATGGTGGCCCGGTCCCGCTCGACCGCGGCCAGCACCGCGCCGGGGGTGAACCGCGGGATCAGCGACATGGTGCAGCCGAACCGCACGCAGACGTCCAGGATGCTGGACAGGCCGAACACGTGGAACAGCGGCAGCACGGTGACGACGACATCGTCCGGCTGGACGTCGAACAGGCGTCCCGGGATGTCGGCGTTCATGTACAGCTGGAGGTGGGTGAGCTCGGCTCCCTTGGGCCGGCCCGTGGTCCCCGAGGTGTAGACGATGACCGCCGTGTCGGAGGGCTGCCGCATCGCCATCTCGACGGGCGGCGCCGCACCGTCGAGCAGCCGCTCGAACGGCAGCACTCCGGGTGAGCCGGGGGCGTGCCCGACGACGAAGATCGCACCGATCTCGGCGGTCTCCGCGCCCTTGACCGCCTCGGCCAGCGCACCGGCCCAGGTGATCAGGACCAGCGCTCCGCTGTCCTCGAGATGGTAGGCGACCTCAGGCGCCCGGAGCAGGACGTTCAGCGGCACCACCACGGCGCCCGCCTTGAGGATCCCGAAGTAGGAGATCAGGAACTGCGGGATGTTCGGCAGCTGCAGCGCGACCCGGTCGCCGGGCTTGATCCCGGCCGCGGCCAGGTTCGCCGCGACCCGGTCCGATGCCTGGTCCAGCTGGCGGTAGGTCAGCTGGCCGCCATCGAAGACCGCCACCGCGTGGCCGGGTCCGCTGTGTGCGCTTTCGCTGAGGATGACAGCAAGGTTGAAGCTCATGGCCCCTCCTGTTTCGTGCCGGCTAGTGGGCCTTGCCGTCAGGATCTGGCCGGCGCGGCGCGGCGCCTACTGGCGTTCGGCCTGGCCGGGCGGGACTTTCGGCCCTGCCGCCGCCGGCCCGGCCGGCCCGAATGTGAGCAGGTGACCAAGGCAAGCGATAAAGGACCAGATCTGGCCGAACGAGCTGACTACCTCATCGAGGTAGCGGCCCGGGCGCCGTCGGTGCACAACACCCAGCCGTGGCGGTTCACCGTCAGCGGGCCGGCGATCGAGCTGTACGCGGACGTCAGCCGTCAGCTGATGGAGGACCTCACCGGCCGCGAGATGATCATCAGCTGCGGCGCGGCGCTGTTCGGGCTGCGGCTCGCGGTCCGCTCGCTCGGTTACCAGCCCACGGTCGAGCTGTTCCCCGACCCCAGCCAGCGGCGGCTGCTGGCCCGGGTGGGGGCAGGCCGCCCGGAACCGATGACAGCGGATGAGCGGGCGATGCTCCAGGCGGTGCCGCACCGGCACACGCACCGCGACGCCTTCGAGCCTGGCCCGCTGCCCGGAGATCTCCTCCAGCGGCTGCGAGACGACGCCGTGGCCGAAGGCGCGACGCTGGCGGTCATCGGCGCCGGGCCCGAGTATCAGCGGCTGACGGCGATCCTCGCCTCCTGGAGCCGGTGGCGGGACCTCTACCCGACGTCGCCCGCGGAGATACAGACGCGAGCCGAGATATTCCGGTGGACCCACGAGACCGGCAGCCAGGCCAGGGACGGCGTACCGGCGCATGCCTTCCCCGCCTCGGCCGGCCGGGCGGCCGGGCGCCTGCCGCAGCGCGACTTCGACCTGGGGCGGGACTGGGGATTCCCGCCGTCCGGCGGTCCGCCTCCCCCGGTCACGGCGGTCTTGGTGGCCCACGGCGAGGACGAGGAGAGCTGGCTGCGGGCCGGCCAGGCCCTGCAGCGGATGCTGCTCCGCGCGGCCAGCCAGTGGGTCTTCGCCGGCCTGCAGACCCAGCCGCTGCAGTCCACCTCGGTCCGGTCGCAGATCCGCAGCAGCCTGACGCCGACCGGATCACCGCAGCTGCTACTGGAACTCGGCGTGGTCCGGTCCAGCCACCCCACGGGCCGCCGGCCCGCCGGGGACCTGACTACGGGAGAAGCCCGGTGACCGTGCTCGAACTGTCCCGATGGCAATTCGGGATCACCACCGTGTACCACTTCATCTTCGTCCCGCTCACGCTCAGCCTGTCCTACCTGGTCGCGGTCATGCAGACCCTGTGGCGGGTCAGGAAGGACGACGTGTACCTGCGGATGACCAAGTTCTTCGGGAAGATCTTCCTGATCAACTTCGCGGTCGGCGTGGTCACCGGGATCGTGCAGGAATTCCAGTTCGGCATGAACTGGTCGGCTTACTCCAAATTCGTCGGGAACGTGTTCGGCGCTCCGCTGGCCATGGAGGCGCTGCTGACGTTCTTCCTGGAGTCCACGTTCATCGGCGTCTGGATCTTCGGCTGGAACAAGCTGTCGCCCCGGCTGCACCTGGCCTCGATCTGGCTGGTCTCCGTCGGCACCAGCATGTCCGCCTTCTTCATCCTGGCCGCCAACTCCTGGATGCAGCGCCCGGTCGGCTACCGGGTCGACCCGGCCACCCACCGGGTGGTGCTGACCAGCATCCTCGCGGTGCTCACCAACCCCACCGTGCTGGCTACCTGGCCGCACGTGTTCTTCGCGGCGTTCATGGTGGCCGGCGCGGTCATCGTGGCGGCCAGCGCCTGGCACCTGGCCCGGCACTCCGACCTCGACGTGTTCCGCAAGGCCATGCGCCTTGGCCTGGTGGTCACGTTGCTGGCCGGCATCGCCACCGCGGTCACCGGGGACGTGCAGGCCCGGATGATGGAGTCGCAGCAGCCGATGAAGATGGCCGCGGCCGAGGCGCTGTACACCACCCAGTCCGGCGCGTCCTTCTCGCTGTTCACCATCGGCTCGCTGAACGGCGACAAGGAGCTGTGGAGCGTCCGGGTGCCTTACCTGCTCTCGCTGATCTCCACCATGAACCCGCACGGCACCGTCCAGGGCATCAACAACGTAGAGAAGGCCTACGCCAGGAAGTACGGGCCCGGGCAGTACAAGCCGGTCATCCCGGTGACCTACTGGTCGTTCCGCCTGATGATCGGCTTCGGGTCGCTGGCCGCGTTGCTGGCCGCGCTCGGCCTGTGGCTGACCCGGCGGCGCGCCCGGCCGCGCAGCCGCTGGTTCTACCGGGTCGCGCTGTGGGGCCTGCCGCTGCCCTACCTGGGTATCGCGTCCGGCTGGATCTTCACCGAGATGGGCCGCCAGCCGTGGACGGTGTTCGGCCTGCTGACCACCGCGCAGAGCGTCTCGCCGGGCGTCACCGTCTCCTCGGTGATCGCCTCGCTGACCGTGTTCACGCTGCTCTACGCCGCCCTGGCGGGCATCGCCTGGTGGCTGACGGTCCGGCACGTCAAGGAGGGCGCCCCGGCCGAGGCCGGCCAGCCCGGCGCTCCCGAACCGCTGCCCGTCTTCCAGTACTGATCAGGAGAAACCCGTCATGAACCTCGCTACCTTCTGGTTCATCCTCATCGCGATCTTGTGGTCCGGGTACTTCGTGCTCGAGGGCTTCGACTTCGGCGTGGGCATCCTGCTGCCCTTCCTGGGCCGTGACGACGCCGAGCGGCGGACAATGATCAATACCATCGGCCCGGTCTGGGACGGCAACGAAGTCTGGCTGCTGACCGCCGGCGGCGCCATGTTCGCCGCGTTCCCGTCCTGGTACGCCACCCTGTTCAGCGGCTTCTACCTGCCGCTGCTGCTCATCTTGGCCGCGCTGATCATCCGCGGGGTCTGCTTCGAGTTCCGCTCCAAGGTGGAGGACCCGCGCTGGCGGGCCGCCTGGGACCGGGCGCTGTTCGCCGGGTCGGCGCTGCCCGCGCTGCTGTGGGGCGTGGCCTTCGCCAACATCGTGCGCGGGGTCCCGCTGAATGCCGCGCACGTCTACACCGGCAACCTGCTCACCCTGCTCAACTGGTACGGGCTGCTCGGCGGGCTGGTCACGCTCAGCCTGTTCACCCTGCACGGCGCGATCTTCCTGGTCCTGCGCACCACCGGCGAGCTCAGCCGGCGGGCCCGGCTCATGGCGGCCCGCGCCGCGCTGGCCGCCGTACCGCTGGCCGCTGTCTTCCTGGCCGTGACCCAGTACAGCCACGGCCGGCCCGCCACTGGCGTCACCGCGGCCGTCGCCGCCGTCGCCCTGATCGGCGGCGCGGCCGCGGCCATCCGCGGCCGGGAGGGCTGGGCCTTCACCGGTACCGCCCTGGCCCTGATGCTGGCCGTCGCCACCCTGTTCGGCGACCTATGGCCGAACGTGATGCCGTCGAGCACATCTCCCCTCTACAGCCTCACCGTGGCCAACGCCTCGTCGGCGCACTACACGCTGGTCGTGATGAGCTGGGTCGCGCTGCTGTTCACGCCCGTGGTGCTCGGCTACCAGGGCTGGACCTACTGGGTCTTCCGCCAGCGCCTGGCCGGCCCGGTCGTCACGCCCCCGGCCGCGGGCCAGGAAACCCCGGAGCCGGTGGGCGGGAGGTCGTGAAGCCGCTCGACCCGCGGCTGCTCCGCTACTCGGCGGCGGCCCGCGGCTACCTCATCGTCACGGTCGTGCTCGGCCTGGCCGCCACTGCCCTGATCCTGCTCCAGGCCAGCCTGCTGGCGCACCTCCTGGCCGCCGCGGCGACCGGGACCGGCACGGCGGTGCTGGCCGGGTCGCTCGGCGCGCTGGCGCTCGTGCTGGCGGCCCGGGCCGCGGCCGGCTACGGCGGAGAGGTCACCGCGCTGCGGGCCGCGGCCGCGGTCAAGTCCCAGCTGCGCCGCCGCCTGACCGACCATGTCGTGAAGCTAGGCCCGGCCTGGCTGTGCCAATCACCGGCCGGGCACCGGTCCGGCGAGGTCACCACGCTGGCCACCCGGGGCCTGGACGCGCTCGACCCCTACTTCGCGCGCTACCTGCCCCAGCTCGTGCTGGCCTGCGTGGTTCCGTTCGCGGTGCTGATCCGGGTCGGGCTGGCCGACTGGATCTCCGGTGTCGTCATCGGCGTCACGCTGCCGCTGATCCCGCTGTTCGCCATCCTGGTCGGGCTGCACACCAAGGCGGTCACCCGGCGGCAGTGGCGGCTGCTGGCCCGGCTCGGCGGCCACTTCCTCGACGTGGTGGAGGGGCTGCCCACGCTGAAGCTGTTCGGCCGGGCCAAGCCGCAGGCGGAAGAGATCGGCCGGGTCACCGGCGAGTACCGCAAGGCCACCATGGCCACGCTGCGCGTGGCGTTCCTGTCCGCCTTCGTGCTCGAGCTCGCGGCCGCGCTGGCCACCGCGCTGGTCGCGGTGGAGGTCGGGCTGCGGCTGCTGGCCGGGCACATGAGCTACTCCACGGCGCTGCTGGTACTGCTGCTCACCCCCGAGGCCTACCTGCCGCTGCGCGCGGTCGGCGCCCAGTTCCACGCCAGCACCGAGGGCGCCGCCGCGGCCGCCGATGTCTTCGCGATCCTCGACACCCCGGTACCCGGGCGGGCCGCCCGGGCATCCTGGTCACGGCCGGTGGACCTGCGGACGGACACGATCAGGCTGAACGGGGTCCGGCTGGCCTACCCGGGCCGGGACCGCGCCGCCCTGACCGACGTGAACATGACGATCCGGCCGGGCGACCAGGTCACGCTGACCGGGCCCAGCGGGGCGGGGAAGAGCTCGCTGCTCGCGCTGCTGCTCCGCTTCGCCGAGCCCGTCAGCGGCCGGATCGAGGCTGGCGGTACGGACCTGGCCGCCATCGCGCTCGACGCCTGGCGGCGCCAGATCGCCTGGGTCCCCCAGGACCCGCACCTGTTCGCCGCGTCCGTGGCGGCCAACATCGCACTCGGCGATCCTGAGGCCAGCCGCGAGGCCGTCGCCCGGGCTGCCCAGGCCGCGGGAGCGTACGGCTTCATCGCGGACCTGCCGCAGGGCTATGACACCGAGATCGGCGAACGCGGCCTGCGGCTGTCCTCCGGCCAGCGCCAGCAGATCGCGCTGGCCCGGGCCTTCCTGCGTGACGCGCCGCTGCTGCTGCTCGACGAGCCTGCCGCCCACCTGGACGCGGCCACCGCGTCCCGGCTCGAGGAGTCCCTGGCCGCGCTGACGGCCGGCCGCACCGTGATCCGGGTCAGCCACGACCAGCGTTCCACCATCGGCCGGGTGTTTATAATCGACCGTGGTCGTCTCAGTCAGGCGGCACGGGTGGCGAGCGGCCCGAAGAACCGGGTCGCGCTGGCGGTGGTGTCATGACCGCGATCACGCCGGCCCCGGGCGGTCATCCGCTGATCGGCCTGCTCCGGCTCGCCCGGCCGATGCGCCGTGAACTGCTGCTCGCCGTGCTGGCCGGCGCGGGCGCTTGCGGGGCCGGCGTGGCGCTGCTGGCGACCTCGGGGTTCCTGCTGGCCCGCGCCTCCCAGCACCCGGACATCGTGGCCATCTCGGTCGCGGTAGTCCTGGTCCGCGCGCTCAGCGTCGGCCGCGGCGTGCTGCGCTACGCCGAGCGGCTGTACTCCCACGACGTGGCCTTCCGGGTCCTCGCCGACGTCCGGGTGGCGATGTGCCGCAAGCTCGAGCGCCTGGCCCCCGCGGGCCTGGCCGCCTTCCGGTCCGGCGACGTGCTCACCCGGCTGATCAGCGACGTCGACGCCACCCAGGACCTGTTCATCCGCGGCATCGCGCCGCCCCTGACCGCCGTCCTGGTCGGCGCCGGCGCGACCACCGCGGTGCTGCTCATCCTGGCGCCCGCGGCCGGCGTGCTCGCGGCCGGCCTGCTGGCCGCCGGGGTGCTGGTGCCGCTGGTCGTGGCCACGGCGGCCCGCCGCGCCGCCCGGCGGGCCGCGCCCGCCCGCGGCGAGCTGGGCGCCGCGGTAACCGACCTGCTGAACGGCTCGGCCGAGCTGCACGCGTTCGGCGCGGTGGAGGCCGGCCTGGACCGGACCCGAGCGGCGGATGCCGAGCTGACCGGGCTCGCCCGCCGCTCGGCGGCAGCGTCCGGCCTGGGCGCCGGCCTCACCGCGGTGGTCTCCGGCCTGACCCTGTGGGGCGTGCTGCTGCTCGGCGTCGCGGCCACCGGAGCCGGGCACCTGGGCCGGGTGCCGCTGGCGGTCATCACCCTGACCGCGCTGGCCGCGTTCGAGGCGGTCACGGCGCTGCCCGCGGCCGCGCTCCAGCTCGGCCAGGCCAGGAGCGCGGCAGACCGGATCGCGGCGGTGGCCGGCACACCAGATCCGGTCTGCCGTCCAGATCACCCGTTCCCGCTACCGGAGCGGCCGGTGACGGTCTCGCTCAGGGGGGCTGGAGTCCGCTATCGGGGGCAGGCAACCGACGCCGTTCGGGATATAGATCTTGACCTTCGGCCGGGACGGCGGGTCGCCCTGGTCGGCGCGACCGGCGCGGGCAAGTCCACCGTGGCCGCGGCGCTGTTCCGGTTCGCCGATCTCAGCGCGGGCACGGCCCGGCTGAACGGCCGCGACCTTGCCGGCTACGATCCCGACGACGTCCGCACGGCGATCACCGGCTGCGCCGCCGACCCGCACATCTTCGACGCGACCATCCGGGACAACCTGCGGCTGGCCAAGCCGGACGCCGGCGACGCCGAGCTCGCCGCGGCCGCCGACCAGGCCCGGCTGCTCGGCTGGATCGAGTCGCTGCCGCAAGGCTGGGACACCCCGGTCGGGACGCACGGCACCGCGCTGTCCGGCGGCCAGCGCCAGCGGCTCGCCCTGGCCCGGGCGCTGCTGGCCGACCCGGCGGTGCTGATCCTGGACGAGCCCACCGCGCACCTGGACCCGGAGAACCGCCGCGCGCTGACCGCCGACCTGCTGGCCGCCACGGCCGGGCGGAGCACCCTGCTGATCACCCACGACCTCGAGGGCCTGGACCAGGTGGACGAGATCGTCGTGCTGGACCGCGGCCAGGTGGCCGAACGAGGTACCCACAGCCAGCTCGTCCGGGCGGGCGGCGTTTACCAGCGCCTGGCGGAGGCACAAGGAGACCCGAGATGACCTGCACCTTGCACGTGGCCTGGGACGAACGGCTGGCCGGCTACGACTTCGGCCCCGGTCACCCGATGGCACCGCTGCGGCTCAAGCTGACCATGGAGCTGGCCCGGGCCTTCGGCCTCTTCCACCTGGACGGGGTATCGGCCGCGGTCCCGGCGGCGGCCACCCAGGCCGAGCTGGAGCTGTTCCACACCCGCGGCTACATCGACATCGTCCGGCTGGCGGGCAGCGGCCGGCCGCCAGCCCCGGGCAAGGAGAGCCTGACCGAGCGCGTGCTGCTCATGC
Organism: Nocardiopsis sp.; assembly: GCA_021154785.1. Classification (GTDB taxonomy): domain Bacteria; phylum Actinomycetota; class Actinomycetes; order Streptosporangiales; family Streptosporangiaceae; genus Palsa-504. The sequence goes on along the minus strand of JAJKHX010000491.1, from coordinate 6,522 downwards.
ACGGTCTCGGCACCGAAGACGATCCGGTGTTCGCCGGCATGCACGAGGCGTCCGCCATGGTGACCGGGGCGACGCTGGCCGCGACCCGGGCCGTGTGGACGGGCGCCGCCGAGCACGGGGCGAACATCGCCGGCGGCCTGCACCACGCCATGGCCGGGAACGCCAGCGGGTTCTGCGTCTACAACGACCCCGCCATCGCGATCGCCTGGCTGCTGCGCCAGGGCGCCGAGCGGATCGCCTATGTCGACGTGGACGCCCACCACGGGGACGGCGTCGAGCGGGCGTTCTGGAACGACCCGCGGGTCCTGACCATCGGGCTGCACGAGCATCCGGACACCTTGTTCCCCGGCACCGGGTACGCATCCGATACCGGCGGGCCTGGCGCCGAGGGCTCGGCGGTCAACGTGGCGCTGCCCGCCCTGACCGGGGACGCCGGGTGGCTGCGGGCCTTTCACGCCGTGGTGCCGCCGCTGCTGCGGCAGTTCCGCCCGCAGCTCCTGGTCAGCCAGCACGGATGCGACTCGCACCGGGACGACCCGCTGACCAACCTGGAGCTGACCATCGACGCGCAGCGGGCCGCGCACGCCGCGATCCACCGGCTGTCGCATGAGCACGCGGGCGGGCGCTGGCTGCTCACCGGGGGCGGCGGCTACGAGCACGTGCACGTGGTGCCGAGGAGCTGGACCCACCTGCTGTTCGAGGCGGCGGGCCGGCCGCTCGACCCCTGGGCGGCGACCCCCGGGCCGTGGCGTGAATACGTGTCCCTGGTGACCAGCCAGGCCGCCCCGGAGACGATGACCGAGGGCGGCCGCGCAACGTTCGCCGCCTTCGACGACGGCCACGACCCGGCCGATCCGGTCGACCAGGCGGTCATGGCCACCCGGAAGGCCGCCTTCCCCCTGAACGGCCTGATGCCGTAATCCCCGAGGTCAGGACCCGGCCAGTAGTCGAACTGTTTGAGGCCGGCACGACCTTGTGTCACGAAGCGAAGCGCGGCGGCTACTTGATGGGCTGGAAAGCGACTTCGACACCATAGAGGCGGGCTTTGCCGGGGTTACCGATGTCGGCCAGGGGTTCGTGGATGGATTGCTGCGAGTCTGGCCTCCAGGCCATCAGTCACTTTAACCTCTTGCACCACATACGTAGCTTCGGGCCGTCGGCACGGCGCGTCGGTTAGCCGGCTCAATGCTCCATCGATCCGCTTCTGGCCGGCTCGATGTTCCATCGATCCGGTTGCCGGGTTGGCATCGGGGACGGAGGCTGGTAGCTCAGTGAATAGAGCACCTGACGTCACGCATGCTCGGCCGGGGGGACGACGAGGACCGGGCAGTAGGCATGCTGGACGACCTGGCCGGCCACCGAGCCCATCATCAGCCGGGTGAAGCCGCCCGCGCCGCGCGAGCCCACGACGATCATGTCGGCGTCCTTGCCCGCGTCGATGAGCTCCTCGACCGGGAAGCCGTGGACCGCCTTGACCGTGACGGAAGCGGGGCGGGGCTCGTCTAGGCCGGCCAGCACCTTGTCGGTCTCGGCCTGAGCCAGCTGACGGACTTCCTCGGTCCGGGCCGCGTCATCCGGGAAGACGGTCATGTCGGTGTAGTAACCCCTGATGGCCTCGCTCACGGTGATCACCGTGAGCGGCACCTGACGGATGGCCGCTTCGCGCATGGCGCATTCCAGGGCACGCTGGGAATGGCCGGAACCGTCAACCCCGACGATAATTCCCGACATTTCCTTCTCCTTCTGCTGTAGGGGCTCTCTTGCCCCTCCAGTTACCGAGCCTAGGCAGGCCGGAGGCGTCGGATAAGGGCCGTCCGGACTAGGTGCCAGGGACCTTGGTCCTTAACCGGGGGTGGACGTACTGCCTAGAGTTGACTTGACACACGGTTCTCAGGGACCCTTCGCGACCATCAGGAGTTACGGTGACCAGTCCGGTGAGCGGTACAGAGGCAGGCGGGGCCAAGCCGCCGATCGCGGTGTTTCTCATGGACGACCACGAGATCGTCCGCCGGGGCGTCCGCGACCTGCTGGAGGCCGAACCGGACATCACCGTGGTCGGCGAGGCGGGCACCGCGTCCTCGGCGCTGGCCCGCATTCCCGCGCTGAAGCCGGACGTGGCCGTCCTCGACGTCCGGCTGCCGGACGGCGACGGGGTCTCGGTGTGCCGGGAGATCCGCTCCCGGATGCCCGAGGTGGCCTGCCTGATGCTGACCTCGTTCGGCGACGACGAGGCGCTGTTCGACGCGATCATGGCGGGCGCGGCGGGTTACGTGCTCAAGCAGATCCGCGGCACCGACCTGGTAGGCGCGGTGCGCACCGTGGCGTCGGGCCAGTCGATGCTGGACCCCCGGGCGGCGAGCCAGCTGATGGCCCGGCTGCGCGACCAGTCGGCCAAGCACGACCCGCTGGCCGGGCTGTCCACGCAGGAGCGCAGGATCCTGGAGCTGATCGGGGAAGGGCTGACCAACCGGCAGATCGGCGAGCATATGTTCCTGGCCGAGAAGACCGTGAAGAACTACGTGTCCGCCCTGTTCGCCAAGCTCGGCATGGAACGCCGCACCCAGGCCGCCGCCTACGCCGTCCGCGCCTTCGGCGACCAGCACGACGCCGGCCACGAACCTCACTACGGTCCCGCCGAGTAGGGACCTTCTTCCCTACCCGGTCCCGCCGCTGTCCGGGCACGCTAGCCGCCATGTACTCCGACGGCTCGGCTCTCCGGCAACTGACCAGGGATGACTGTCTCAGGCTCCTGGCCACGGCGCCCATCGGGCGGATCATCTACACCCGCCAGGCACTGCCCGCCGTGGAACTGGTCAACTTCGCCCTCGCAGACGGCGACATCATCGTCAGGACGGACCGCGGCGGCAAGCTCGCCGCGGCGGCCCGCGGGGCGATCGTCGCGTTCGAGGCCGACGTGGTGGACCCGGAGTACCGCTCCGGCTGGAGCGTCACCGCCATCGGCCCTTCGCGCGAGGTGACCGACGCCGCGGAGATAGCCCGGCTGCAGGAGATAGGCCTCGATTCCTGGGCTCCCGGCCGGCGAGAGCACTTCATCCGGATCTCACCGCAGCTGCTGAACGGCCGCTGGCTGGGTGCCGGTCATCAGGCTTTCGAGTTCGGGGGGGCGGCGTGATGCGCGCCGTCTCCGCCGAGGCCGGCGAACGCCCGGCTTCCGGCGCCAACGCCGGCGGCCGAAGGTCCGGCCGCGTCGGGACCTTGGTATCTGCCCCGGTACGGCGCACGGGGGGTGAGCTGGGATCATGAGCGAGCCGATGACCGCTGAAGAGATTACCCGGTACGTGGTGGCCCGGGCGATATGGGCACCCTCGGTGCACAACACCCAGCCGTGGCGGTTCACCGCCGACGGCGGGCCGCACCTCAGCCTGTACGCCGATGCCAGCCGCCGCCTGACCGCGGCCGACCCGGACGGCCGCGAGATGATGATCAGCTGCGGTGCCGCGCTGTTCAGCGTCCGGCTGGCCCTGCGATCCCTCGGCTACATCCCGGAAACCAGCGTGCTGCCCGATCCGGGCCAGCCGGCGCTGGTGGCCCGGGTGTCGTGGCGGGAGCGCGCCGCCGCCGACGAGTTCGAACAGCGGCTGTCCGGCCACCTGCTCACCCGGCGGACCCACCGCGGCGCCTTCGACCCGGAACCGCTGCCCCCCGGGGCGCTCGCCGCGCTGCGCACGGGCGCGGCGCGGGAAGGGGCGGCGCTGCGCATCGTGGCGGACGACGGGCACCGGGCCGCCCTCGCCGCCGCCGTCCAAGGCGCCGAGCACCAGTTGCGCTGCGACGGCGAGCGCGTCCGCGAGCTCGCCCGGTGGACCCCCGCGCCGGGCAGCGCCTGCCGCGACGGAGTGCCGGCCACCTCCTACCCGGCGCGGCCCGAGCATACCGAGCCGGACTTTCCCGGGCGGGACTTCGGCCGCGGGCACGGCTGGGGTCTGCCGCCGCTCAGCGTGGCCATGCCGCACCGGGCCGCCGGCGTGGCCGGCCTGCTCACCACGGACAGCGACGACCCGGTGGACTGGGTACACGCTGGACAGGCCTTGCAGCGGATCCTGCTTACCGCCAGTGCGTGCGGGGCGGCGGTGGCGCTGCACAGCCAGCCACTGGAACTGCCCTGGCTGCGCGAGTTCATCAGGGCCCAGCTCAGCGACGGCGCCCACCCGCACCTCGTGCTCCGGATCGGGCTGGTCACCCAGGTAGCGATCAGCGTGCGCCGTGATCCCGGGGACGCCCTGTACCCGGCCGGTCCCTAGCGTCTCTCAGCCGCCCGGCACCCGCCACTCCAGCCTGGTGCCGGGCGGGGCGGCGCCCGGATCGGCGGGCTCGATCCTGAGCTCGCCGCCGAGCTTCTCGGCCCGGCGGGCCAGGTTGCGCAGCCCGCTGCGCCTGCCGTTGGCCGGGATGCCGGTCCCGTCGTCGGTGACCAGCACGGTCAGCGTCCCGTCGGGGCTCACGTCCACGGTCACGTCCACCTGGCTGGCCTGCGCATGCCGGGCCGCGTTGGACAGCGCCTCGCGCAACGCGGCGAGTGCCTGATCGGCCACCTCGGAGCTGACGCCGGCACCGAGGCCGGCGCCGAGCCGCAGCGACGGGGCGAAGCCGAGCATGTCCGTCATCTCATCGACCAGTGCGACGATGTCACCGCGCAGGTCCGGCCCGGCCGGGGCGTCCCGGGCCTGCAGCGCGAAGATGGTGGCGCGGATGTCCTTGATGGTCTCGTCCATCGCATCGACCGCGTGCGTGATCCGGCTGGCCACCTCCGGCCTGGTGATCATCGGCATCGTCCCTTCCAGGGACATGCCGGTGGCGTACAGCCGCTGGATGACCAGGTCGTGCAGGTCCCGGGCGATCCGGTCGCGGTCCTCGTACAGCGACAGCCGCTCGGCCTCGGACCGGCTGGCGGCCAGCTCGAGCGCGACGCCGGCCTGGGCGGCGAACGACGCGACGACGTCCGCCTGGGCCGGGCGGAACGGCGCCGCGCCGTGACGACGGCCGACGGTGAGCACGCCCCGGACGTTGCCCGGGGCGCCGAGCGGGAACACGATCGCGGGCCCGATCTGGCTCATCGCCCCGCGGGCAGACTTCGCCGCGCGCTCGTCGCCGGCGAAGTCGTCCGATGTCATCGGCTCACCCGTGGACAGGACCCGGCCGGACAGGGACTGGCCGGCCGGCAGCACCAGGCCGCGGGTGGCCTCGGCACCCTCGCCGTCGGCGTAGCTGACCGTGAGCAGCCGCCTGTCTTCGGTGGGCAGGGCGAGCACCGCGAGATCGGCGCCGGACAGCTCCCGGGCCTGCTTGGCGACGCCGGCCAGCACCTCGCCGGGTTCGGAGCCGGACAGCAGCCGGGTGGTGACTTCGGCGCTGGCCTGGATCCAGCGCTGCTGGCGGCGGGCCGCCTCGTACAGCCGGGCGTTCTCCACCGCCACGCCGGCCGCGGCGCCCAAGGCGACCAGTACGGCCTCGTCGTCCTCGGTGAACTCGCCGCCGCCGCGCTTTCCGGTCAGGTACAGGTTGCCGAACACCTCGTCGCGGACCCGCACCGGTACGCCGAGGAAACTACCCATCGGCGGGTGCCCGGCGGGGAAGCCGGAAGACTTCGGATGCTGGCCGATGTCCGCCAGGCGCAGCGGACGGGGCTCGTCGATCAGCAGGCCGAGCAGGCCGTGTCCCTCGGGCCAGTGGTGGATCCGGGCGATTTCATCCTGGGTCAGGCCTACCGGGATGAACTCGGCCAGCCGCTTGCCTTCACTTGCCTCGCCGATAACGCCGAGCGCGCCGTAGGTCGCGTCCACCAGCCCGACGGCCGCCTCGACAACCCGTCTCAGCGTGGATTCCAGGTCCAGGCCGGAACCGATGGCCACGACCGCCTCGAGCAGGCCGCGCATCCGGTCCCTGGTCGCCAGCACGGCCTGCAGCCTGGCCTGCAACTCGGATAGGAGCTCGTCGAGCTGCAGCTGCGGTAGCAGGCCTGGGCGATTTTCCGGATCCGGCCCCACCTGTGAATCCTTCCATGATGGCGATACAGCGCAAAGGCTATCCCCCGGCCTGGCCGCACGCCAGAGACCGCGTCGCGGCCATGGTCCTTAGGGTGGGACCTTTGGCCTCCGATGAGGTGATGTACGTCTCTTCCGGGTCGACCTGGCTGGGACAAAGCTGAGGCTATGAGCGCGAGATCCGAGCACCCGTCAGCGCGAAACCGCAACGTCACGGCAAAGCCGTCAGCCGCCGTCGGCTCTGCCGTCCCGGCCGGGCGCGCGTGCTGCTGCGCAGCCTGGGCCGCCGTCCAGGTCACTATGCCGCCCACGGCGGCGCGCCCGCACCAGACCGGCTTGCTGCTCTGCGGCCACCACTACCGTGTCTCCCAGCCGGCTCTCGAGGCGGCCCGCGCCACCGTGCGCGAGCTTCCGGGCACCCCTGATGACGTCGCCGCCTGGATCGATGCGACCCGGTCGGCGGCATCCGCCGGGCGGTGACCACCGGAATGGCCTAGCCGCCGGCTCAGGCCCGCGGTCG
>JAJKHX010000490.1 GCA_021154785.1 Nocardiopsis sp. | reverse complement strand
TCCACGCTGTACCCCGGCGGCGTGGGCACGGTCGCGACGGTGCAGCTGTTCACCGACTACCTGACCCGGCTGATGCGTTACGTGGAGTTCATGAAGCGGGTCGTGCCGATGCACGACGACCTCTTCGACTTCTTCTACGAGGCGCTGCCCGGCTACGAGGAGGTTGGCAGGCGGCGGGTGCTGCTGGGCTGCTGGGGCAGTTTCAACGACCCGGCGGAGTGCAATTTCACTTACCGGGACATGGCCAACTGGGGCCGCAAGATGTTCGTCACGCCCGGCGTGGTGGTGGACGGCAAGCTGGTCACCACGTCCTTGGTGGACATCAACCTGGGCATCCGGATCCTGCTCGGCCACTCGTACTACGAGGACTGGGAAGACAAGGAGATGTTCGTCACCCACGACGAGCTCGGCAACCCGGTCGACCGGCGGCACCCGTGGAACCAGCACACCATCCCGAAACCGCAGAAGCGCGACTTCGACAATGCGTACAGCTGGTGCATGTCGCCGCGCTGGTTCGACGGCAAGGACTACCTGGCGCTGGACACCGGCGGCGGCCCGATCGCGCGGCTGTGGACGACCGCGCTGGCCGGCCTGGTCGACTGCGGCTACGTACAGTCCACCGGGCACAGCGTGAAGATCAACCTGCCGCGGACCATGTCCCGCCCGGAGACCACGTTCGAGTGGAAGATCCCGGTGGACAAGCAGGGCCAGCCGCTGTCCAACGCGATCGAGCGGGACCGGGCCCGGACCTACTTCCAGGCCTACGCCGCCGCCTGCGCGGTGTACTTCGTGGAGCAGGCGCTGGCCGAGATCCGCGCCGGGCGGACCAAGACCTGGGAATCCTTCAACGTGCCCCAGGACGCGTTCAGCGTCGGCTTCACCGAGGCCGTGCGCGGCGTGCTGTCGCACCACATGGTGATCAGGGACGGCAAGATCGCGAACTACCACCCGTACCCGCCCACCCCGTGGAACGGCAGCGTGCGGGACAGCTACGGGACCCCGGGCCCGTACGAGGACGCGGTGCAGGGACAGCCGATCTTCGAGGAGAACGACCGCGAGCACTTCAAGGGCATCGACGTGATGCGCACGGTGCGCAGCTTCGACCCGTGCCTGCCCTGCGGCGTCCACATGTACCTGGGCGGCGGCAAGGTCCTCAAGACCGCGCACTCCCCCACGGGTGTCACGCTCGCCATGTAAGGAGGCTTGATGCCCGAAGGGCAGGATGTGCAGGCGACGGGCGAGCGGGTCGAGGCACTGCTCGCCGAGCTCCGATCGCAGGCCGGGCCGCAGGTCGCGGCTACCGCCGAGGAACTGGTGAGCTGCCTGGTGGAGCTGTACGGCGCCGGGCTGGCGCAGGTGGTCAAGCTCCTCGGCGAGGACGAGGCGGGCCCCGCGCTGATGGACAAGCTGGTCGCGGACCCGCTGGTGGAGAGCCTGCTGCTGGTGCACGACCTGCACCCGCTTGACACCAGCGCCCGCGTCCGGCGGGCGGTCGAGGAGATACTGCCCCAGCTCGGCTCGCACGCCGGCGACGTCGAGTACCTGGGCCTGGACGCCCACGGGGTGCTGCAACTGCGGCTGGTGCAGGGCGGCTGCTCGGCCGCCACCGCCCGGGACCTGATCTCCAAGGCCGTGGCCGCGGCGGCGCCCGAGGCGGCCGGGGTCGGCATCGAGATGGTCCAGCCGCCCGCGGAACTGCCGCTGCTGCAGATCGGCCGGCACCCGATGGGTCTCCAGGGCACCCGGTGAGTGCTGACGCTCCAGGATCCGGGGTCACCGGGCTGCGCCGCTTCGTGAAGCGGCCGGCCGGGGCCCAAGGTGCCCCGGCTCCCCGTATCCCGCTGCCCGGCCCGCAGAACACCAGCGCGCAGGCCTCTCAAGCACGGGCGGACCAGGACGCCGAGCGGTGCGAGCTGTGCAGCGAGGTCCTCGACGGGCGGCACGGGCACCTGGTCGACACCGACAAGCGGTCGATCGCCTGCGCCTGCCGCGCCTGCTACCTGCTGTTCACCCACGGCGGGGCGGCGGGCGGCAAGTACCGGGCGATACCCGAGCGGATCTGCCACGACCCGGAGCGGCCGCTGGACGGCACGGACTGGAACGAGCTCCAGATCCCGGTCACGATGGCGTTCTTCTTCCGCAACTCGGCGCTGGACCGGGTGGTGGCGGGCTACCCGAGCCCCGGCGGGGTCACCGAATGCGAGCTCGACCTCGAGGCGTGGGACCGGCTCGCCGTCGCGTACCCGCTGCTCGCGGAGCTGGCGCCGGACACCGAGGCCATTTTCGTCAATAAGGAAGAGGTCTTCCTGATCCCGATCGACATGTGCTACTCGCTGGTCGGCGAGCTCCGGCTGTACTGGCAGGGGTTCGACGGCGGGGCGGAGGTCCGCGCGGCGCTGGAGGCGTTCCTGACCGGCCTGCGCCGGCGCGCGGTCGTGCTAGCGCGGGAAGGGGAGCGCTGACGTGGCCGACCTCATCTTCGGCTGTACCGGCACGACCGCGGACCGGTTCGCCGTGACGCCGACCCTGACCTTCCAGCTGGCCATCACCGAGCGGTCCGGCGTCAAGGTGCACGCGATCGCGCTGCGCTGCCAGATCCGCATCGAGCCGCACCGCCGCCGCTACTCCGCGGCCGAGGCGGAGCGGCTGCACGACCTGTTCGGCGACCCGTCCCGCTGGGCCGAAACGGTCAAGCCGATCCAGCTGGCCACGGTCACCGCGATGGTCCCCGGCTTCACCGCGGTGACCGAGATCGACCTGCCGGTGCCGTGCACCTACGACCTGGAGGTGTCCTCGGCCCGCTACCTGCAGGGCCTGGATGACGGCACGATCCCGATGCTGCTGCTGTTCAGCGGCACCGTCTTCATCGCCACCGAGACGGGCTTCTCGGTCGAGCTCGTGCCGTGGAGTGCCGAGGCCTCGTACCGGATGCCGGTACCGGTCTGGCGCGAGCTCGTCGACGCGCACTTCCCCGGCCGCGCCTGGCTGAGCTGCAGCCGGGAAACGCTGGACGCGCTGTCCGGGTTCAAGGCCCGGCACGCGCTGCCGACCTGGGACGCCACCCTCAACGCGCTGCTCTCTGCAGCTAACGGGGCAGCTAACGGGGCGGCCGGGCCGCACGATGCCGCCCTGGCGCCCGGGCACGAGGGCGAGACGGGGGGAACACCGCGATGAACCTCGAACCCGTTCGGAAAATCGCGGACGCGGTGCTGTACGAGGGTTACATCCTGTACCCCTACCGGGCTTCCGCGCAGAAGAACCAGAGCCGCTGGCAGTTCGGCGTGATCATGGCGCCCGGGTACGCCGCGGCCGAGGAATCGGAGATCAGCCGGACCCGGGCCGAGGTCGTGCTGGCGCCGGCCGGGACGGCCGAGATCGGGGTCCTGCTGCGGTTCCTGCAGGTCCAGCGGCGGACCGCCGACGGGGCCGAGTGGGACGAAGCGGTGAAGCGCGAGGTGGAGCTGACCGCGGACGCCGCCGCGCTGGGCGGGGCCGGGGTCACCCGCGAGTTCGCCATCGAGGGCGGCGAGGACCGCGAGGACGCGGTGGTGCGGCGCCGGGAGCCGCTGGCCGGCGCGATCACGGTGCGGACCGTAGCGGTTCCCGGACCGTGGCGGGCCGTACGGCTGCAGGTTTTCATCGAGAACCGAACGGAGGCAGGCTCCGTGCCTCGCCGCCGGGAAGACGCGCTCCCGACGGCGCTCGTCGCGGCGCACACCATCATCACCGTGACCGGCGGCGAGTTCATCTCGATGACCGACCCGCCGGAGTGGGCGCGCCCGGCCGTCGCGGACTGCCGCAACGAGGGCGGCTGGCCGGTGCTGGCCGACCCGGACGGCGGCCGCCAGGTCGTGCTGTCCTCGCCGATCATCTTGTACGACCATCCTGAACTGGCCGCGGAGAGCCCCGGCGAGCTCTACGACGGCACCGAGATCGACGAGATCCTCACGCTGCGCACGCTGGCGCTCTCCGACGCCGAGAAGGCCGAGGCCCGGGCCACCGACCCGCGGGCCGCCGCGCTGCTGGACCGGGTCGAGTCTATGGACGCGCAGACCATGGCGCAGCTGCACGGGACGATTCGGTCGCTGCGGCCGATCCCCGGCCAGCCCGATCCCCTGACTGCGTTCGACGCCGGACCAGTGGACGCCAGCACAGTGGACGCCAGCCCGTTCCCCATGCCGGACGCGCCCTGGTGGAATCCGGAAGCGGACGCCTCGGTGTCACCGGACACCGACAGCGTGATCATCGGCGGCCAGCCGGTCGCCCGGGGCAGCCGGGTCCGGCTGCGGCCGGGCGCCCGCCGGGCCGACGCCCAGGACATGTTCCTGGTCGGCCGGATCGCCGAGGTCCAGGCGGTCCTGCACGACGTGGACGACACCCCGTACCTGGCCGTGTCGCTGGCCGACCAGCCGGACGAGGACATCGCGATCGCGCACGGCCGGTTCCTCTACTTCATGACCGACGAAGTGGAGCTGGCCTGATGAGCAGGACACTGGTGGCCGGGGTGGGGAACATCTTCCTCAGTGACGACGCGTTCGGGTGCGAGGTGGTCCGGCTGATGGCCGGGCGGCCGGTGCCCGCGGGGGTGGAAGTCAGGGACTTCGGCATCCGCGGTGTGCACCTGGCGTACGACCTGCTCGACGGCTGTGACCTGTTCGTCCTGGTGGACGCGGCGGCGCGGGGCGAGGCGCCGGGCACGGTCAGCGTCATCGAGGTCGAGGTACCGGAACCCGACCCGTCCGCGGGCCCGGTCATGGACGCGCATGACCTGACCCAGGACGCCATCTTCACGCTGCTCGGCTCGCTCGGCGGCCGCCCCGGCCGCAGCCTGCTGGTGGCCTGCGAGCCCGCGGACACCGGCGCCGGGATGGGGCTGTCGGCGCCGGTCCAGGAAGCGTTGCCGCACGCGGTGCGGGCCATCGAGGAGATCATCGCGAAACAGTGAGGCCTGGAAGGAGGTGCTAGGGGAATGCTGAGCACGCTAGTGAAGCTCGTCGTCGTCGCCGTGGTGGTGGCGGTAATCATCGATTCGCTCCCGGACATCAAGCGGTACCGCGAGATGCGCGACATGTTAGCCCCGCCCGCAAGCTCCAGGTAACGGAAAAATAGGAGAACAATGCACGAGTACGGCTTGGCCGAAGGCGTGCTGGACTCGGTGCGCCAGCGGGCCGGCGGCCGCAAGGTGGCCGGCCTCCGGGTCCGGTTCGGCGTCCGGCACGCGGTCGACGAAGAGTCCCTGGCCCAGGCGTTCGGCTTCGTCGCCGAGGGAACGGAGGCGGCCGGCGCCGAGGTCAAGCTGATCACGGTGCCGGCCACGCTCACCTGCCAGGACTGCGGCCAGACGGCGGAGACCAGCGACGTGCTGGCCGTCTGCCCGCACTGCGCCGGGGAGAACGTCGATATCACCGGCGGCGACGAGATGACCCTCGAATCGATCACCTACGAGCCGGTACCCGCGGCCGCCCCCTCCTCGAGTGCGGCCCCCTCCTCGAGTGCGGCAGAGAGGGGATAGCCATGTGCCTGGGGATCCCGGCCCAGCTGGTGGCGGACGAGACCGGTCACGAGGACCTGGTCCTGGCTACGGTCGGCGGCGTGCCCCGGCCGGTCAACATCGGCCTGCTGGAGAAGCGGCCGGAGCCCGGCGAGTGGATCCTGGTGCACATGGGCTTCGCGCTCAACACCATGACGGAGGCCGAAGCCCAGGACGCGCTGGAGGCCCTGGGGGCCGAGCGCGCCGCCGAGGATCGTGAGATGGCCGCCATGCAGGCGGCCATGGACGCCGCCGCCCAGGCGGAGGAGGACGCTATCGCCGCGAGGTGGATGTCATGACCGAGGCCGCGCCGCCTGACCCGGTCCAGGGCGGCCCGCAGATGTTCGTCCGGTACGCCTACCCGCCGAACGCCCTGGGTTACTGCGGGCCGGACGGCTTCGCCGATTACGCCGCGGCCGGCGTGGTCGACCAGGGACTGGTCAAGCAGGCCCAGGCCTTCTCCGGGGCCTGGCCCTACCTGGAGCTGATCGCGGCCAGCGGCGGCATCTCCGACCCGCTCGACCACCGGGTGGTCGAGGCCTACTGGGTCGGCAACGACCTGCTGGACCGGGTCTTGATCGGCCAGCTCGGCGACTCGATGGCCGAACGGTTCCGCAAGCAGGTGGGGAACAAGTTCCAGTTCCTGGCCGAGGGCGTGCTGGCCGGCGGCGTGCCGCACCACAGCTTCCACGTGTTCGGCGTGTACCCGTGGGTGGGCCTGCTCAGCAACGACCGGATGACCAAGCACGCGCTGAACGTGCTGGACCGGTGCCGGGTCCGGTGGGGCAAGGTGACCGCCGTCCACGGCGACCAGGCCACCGTGGAGTCCCGGCCGCTGGGCTGGGACGGGCGGCTGCTGACGCTGGGCGAGCCGGCCGCCGAGACGGCCCGGCTGGCCCTCGAAGGCACGGTGCTTACTTCTGGCATCGCCTCGGGCGACTGGGTCGCGCTGCACTGGGACTGGATCTGCGACAAGCTCACCGACCGCCAGCTCCGCGCGCTGCGCGGCTACAGCCAGCGCCACCTGGACATGGTCAACCACCGCGTCGAGCACCCGGGCACCGTCGCCGCCCTGGGCTGAGGCGAGCCCGGTTCCGTTACCAGTAGCGGGGCTGGCCGGGGATGGTTTCCAGGTCGGCGAGGACGAGTTCGCGCTCGCTGTCTTCGGCGATGTGTTGCGCAGCGGACAGGGCATGGTCGCTGTAGTGCCGGGCCTGGACCGTGTCGCCGGCGACGGCGTGGGCACGGGCCAGGGCTTCGTAGGCGAAGGCGAGGTCCCAGTCACCGATGCCGTTCTCCTGGCACAGGCCCAGGACACGGCGGGCGTGGTGCAGGGCGGGCTCCGGCCGGCCGAGAACCGCGTAGACGCGGGAGATCTGCCACTCGCCCCGGACCAGGTGAGCCGGAGTCACGCCAGGTACCTGGCCCCAGTGGTAACGGGAGGCGTGCGCCGTGTGGATCATCCGGTCGTCGTCGTCCCGGCTCCGGCTCTCAAGCTCCAGCAGCCGCCAGGTCTCGTTGAACAGCTGCGCCGCGAGCAGCCTGGCGTCGGTGACGCTGCCGGTGCCGGGCGCGCTCTTGGTGGTCGCCGTGACCTCATCCGGGTCCGTTTCCGTCATGGCCGCGTGGAGTCCTTCCGCGAGGAGGTGGTCGATCCGGTGCAGGGCGCCGCGCAGGCGGGTGACGCGGGCGTCCAGCTGGCGGCGGTGCTCGCCGGCCAGGCGCTCGACGGCCGCGTCGTCGCCGTCCTTCCAGGCGGCGACCGCGGTGCGTACCTGGTCGAGCGGCAGGTCCAGGGAGCGCAGCAGGCGGATCAGGCGGGCCTCGGCCACCTGGTCGCCGCGGTACAGCCGGTACCCGGTCGCGCCGTCGACCGCGGCCGGACGCAGCAGCCCGGTCCGGTCATAGTGCCGCAGCGCCTTGACGGTCAGCCCGCTGCGCCGGGCCATGAGCCCGACGGTCAGCAGTTCCTGCCCCATGCCGAAGACGGTAGAACCCTCCCCCGGGGCAGACTCAAGCAGCCCCTGAGGAGGGCCTGGTGGCCGTCACGCGCTGGTCAGGGAAATGTTATTTCTGGCGCTTTAAGGGCGGCTTGCGGCATGCCGCTGCAACCGGTTGCGGGCCACGCTGTGTACGCGACGCGTATCACGGGACTATTTCGATCTTTTCTGCAGCCCTCTGAACTGCGATGTAAGGACTTTGAAAGGAATTTCAGAGGTTCGGGGCAGCTTGCCGCTAAACCTTATGGAACCCTTACATGGGGCAAATATTCGGAATTTGCCAATCGGGCCGGAAGCGCAGGTCCTAGCGTGATCCATCGGAGCGTCACAGGGGTCTTCCACATGGAGGTGGATCAAAATGCTCAGCGAGCATCGGTCCGCACCGCGTCGCCGCAAAAGCCGGGCGTCACGGTACGCGGTACCTCTCGCCATTCCGGTAGCACTGGCCGCAACCTTCGGGGTCGTCATCGCGATCTCGGGCGGCGGGGCTACGACAGTCGCCGAGTCCGCGCTGGGAACCTGCGCCTCGGCCAGCGCCAGCGCCGCGGCTAGCGCCCCGGCCGTGGCCGCGGCGAGCGCCAGTGCTCCCGCTCCGGCCGTGGCCGCCGCGAGCGCTCCGGCCGTGGCGGCGGCGAGCGCGAGCGCCCCGGCCGCCGTCGCCAGCGGGAGCGCCCCGGCGGCCTCAGCCTCGGCCGCACCCTGCCCGTCGGCATCCGCGTCGGCATCGGCCTCAGCGCCGGCGACCACGACTCTCGCCCAGGGCATCCCGCCCATCAACCCGCCGGGCCGGGCCGGCGCGGCCGGGTCGAATGCGGTAGACGCGTCCGGAGCGGCGATCAGCTTCGCCCAGACGACCGCCGAGGCGGCGAACTCGACCAACTGCACGGTGTCGGTGCCCGCCAACCCGCTCACCGCCGCGGGCCTGGCCACGCCGTGGGAACTCGGCGACGGCTGCACCTGGGCCAACGGCGGCACCGAGGGCGTGTTCATCGACGCCACCATCTTGTCGCCGAACGGCCAGCTCATGGTCTACAACCCGCTGGTGATCGACCAGGGCACGACGCCAGCCGTGGCGCCGGTGGCGCCCACCATCCCGGCGGGCTCGCAGGTCATCCTCAGCCTCGGCTACAACGGCGGCGCCCTGGCCCTGGTCGGCCCCGGCGTCCAGCAGGGCAACTGCATCGACGCGCTCGGGAACTCGCTGATCAACCAGACCCCGCAGTGCAACGCGGCGAACTTCTACCGGATGGCCAACGCCGAGATCGCCCGCGGCATCCTGAAGGTCCCGGCCACCGGCACCGGCCAGGACGGCCAGGCCTGCCAGACGACGCGTGACTTCGCGCTGATCGACCAGGACCAGAGCGACAACGCGGTGGCGAGCTACCTGTTCGACCCGGCCACCGGTAAGACGGCGCAGGCCACCGCGGCCAACACCGCGGCCATGACCGGCGCCACCCTCGAGCAGAACGGCAGCGACAACGGCCTGCTGGACAAGTTCGTGGACGTGGCGCTCGGCTGCACGCCGTTCACCGCCCCCAACCCCACCAACCCGAACGGGTCGAGCGCCTCGCAGGCGCTGAACGAGCTGTCCGCCCGGGCAAACCAGCAGGGCACCGTCGCGCTGCTCCCGGTCAACAACCCGCAGCTGCTGGTCGGCGGCCAGTTCAGCGTGAGCAAGACCAACCTGTACCGCATCGAGACCGATCAGCCGGCGCTGCGGTTCGGCGCCAACCTCGACCGGAACGCGGCTCAGTACTGCCAGAACATGGTGAATATCCAGACGCCTCGGCTGAAGCTGGACGCGGCCATGGAAGCCGGCACGGCCTCGCCCGTCCCGGCCCTGGGTAACAACCTGGCCACCTTCCTGGCAGCCCGGCTGGCCGGCTCGTTCGACAACCTGAACTGTAAGAACTACGGCCTGACCAACCCCATCACCCTGACCACCGACGACAACGGCGTCGCCACCGCGGCCACCTACAACACCACTCCGCAGAAGGCCGCGGTCAACGCCGCTCGCGGCGGCGGCGGCCGTCACCACCGGCCCAACTACCGGCACCGGTTCATGCCCGGCCGGTTCGGCCACATGTAACCGCACAACCTACAGCGGGCCAGTCCTGACTGGCATCTCCTGAAGGACGAGCCCGCCGATCCACCCCAGGCTGGGAGGCCCCGCGAACCGGGGCCTCCCAGTTTTTTCGCAGCGGTCAGGCGACGCGCCAGATGCGCCACATGGCGGCCGGGTCGGTGCAGGGGTCGCCGTGGACCAGGGAGAAGTCGGCCGGGCCGCCCGCGCGGATGACGCCGGCGTCCGGTTCGCCGAGCAGTTCGCCGCCGCGCCAGGTGACGCTGGCCAGGGCCTGCCACGGCTCCAGGCCGGCCTGCACCAGGCACTCGATCTCCCAGGGCAGCTGGTTGGCGCGGGACGAGCCGCCGCCGAAGTCGGTGCCGCCGACGATCGCGACTCCGGCCGCGTGCGCCAGCCGGACGCTGGCCATCGCGGTCTCGAGGGTCTCGAGGGTCTCGGCGGTGCGCTCGGTGAACCGCGGGATCGCCGTGGTGGTGCCGAACGTCAGCCAGGACCTCAGCACGGTCATGGTCGTCACCAGCGCGCAGCCGCGGGCGGCCATCTCGGCGGCAATGTCCGCGTCCAGCTCGAAGCCGTGCTCGATGGAGTCCACGCCCGCCGCCGCGCAGGCGCGAGTGCCGGACAGGCCCGTCGCGTGCGCGGTGACCTTGCGGCCGCGGGCGTGGACCGCCGCCACCACCCGGGCGACCTCGTCCGCGCTGAACGGCGGGGTGTTGGCGTCGGGGCCGTCCATGTACAGCTTGACGAAGTCGGCGCCGTCGTCCAGCTGGCCGAGCGCGGCCGCGAGCAGCTCGTCGCCGTCCCTGGCCTCCACCGACAGGCCCGGTGGCAGCAGCCCGGCGACGGTGACCCAGGTCCCGGCCGCACGAACGTAAGGGCGATCTCGACGGCCGTGCCAGCGGTCCCTGATGCCGAGGCTGAGGGCCCGCTCCGCTCCGCCGACCGGTCGGGTCGGGGCGCCCACGTCGCGGGCCCAGCGCACGCCGGAGCGGTACTGCAGCTCGCCGTTGTCCTCGGCCACGGCCAGCAGCCGGCCGGTCGGGTCGCTGGCCCGGTCGATCCAGTGCGAGCCGCCGGGCAGCGTCAGGTGGCTATGCCCGTCCACCATCCCCGGCACGATCGTGGTGCCGCCCGCGTCGACGATCTCGCAGTTGGCGGGCAGCTTACCCTCGTCGTCCGCGGGCCTGATCCAGGCAATCCGGTCGCCGGTGACGAGCACGCTCACGCCGAGCTGAAGCTGGTCCGACCGGGCGTCGGTGAAAGCGCCGCCCCGGTAGAGCGTGCTCACGCCGGGGTGACCACGAACTGGCGCAGGTACAGGTCGCGGAACGTCACCGGGCCGCGCGGCCCGGGCACGGCGTCGATGTTGATGCCGGTCTCCGGGACCGAGAACAGCTTGAAGCCGTCCAGCAGCCGGGTGGTGGAGTTCCAGAACGCCCCGGTGCCCGCGTAGGCACCGAGGAACTCCTCCGCCGCGGCCCGGTCCGCGGTGACGATCGAGGCGGCCAGGCCGGAGGTCTCGTCGTTGGCGAGGGTGGCGGCGGCGCGCGGGCCGTCGGCCGGGGCCACGGTGACGGTCGCCTCGTGGCCGGAGTCCAGCGCCCACTCGTGCCCGAGCGGGTGCGCGTGCGGTGGCAGCGAGACCTCGATCCCCAGCCGGGTGAGCAGCGCGCGAACCCGGGGCAGCACCCTGTCCCACCCGGACGGGTGCAGCAGCAGCAGGTTGAGCCGGTTGCACACGCCGAGCCGGTCCAGGCTGGCCTCGATGAGCTGTTCGGCTAGGTCCAGGTCGGCGGCGGCGTCGACGTAGAGGACCGCGCCGCCGTCGGCGTGCGCCATCGTGCGCACCCCGTGCCGGGCCGCCTCGGCGGCCAGCGACCGGGTGCTGTCCCCGCTGCCGCGCAGGATCACCAGCGGGATCAGGCCGGGCTGGCTGACCAGCGCCCGGGCCGATTCCTGCCCGGGCACCCGGACCAGGCCGATCATGGCCGGGTCGAGCCCGGACGCGGCCAGGGCGGGCGCGATGACCTCGTCCGTCAGCGCGACCGCCGAACGGATGGCCGCCGAGCCGGTCCGCAGCACGCCCGCGTTGCGCGACTTGACGAACTGGGAGGCCACGTCGACCACCACGTTGGGGCGGGCCTCGAAGTTGGCTCCGATCACGCCCACCGGGCGCCGTCGCTCGGTGAGGGTGAGGTGGCCGGGGAGCTCGCGGACCACCCGTTCGGTCGCTTCGTAGGGGACGTCGGCGAGGGCGCGGAGCTGGCCGGCGATGGCCTCGAGCCGGGCCTCGTCCAGCCGGAGCCGGTCGAGCAGGCCGGGCGCGAGGCCGGCCTCGCGGCCCGCCCTCATGTCCGCCTCGTTGGCCGCGAGTACCGGGGCGGCCTGGCGGCCGAGCGCGTCGGCGATCGCGCGCAGCGCCGCGTCGAGCCGCTCGTCCGGGACGCTGGCCAGGTCGGTGACGGTGCCACGGGCCGCCCGGGCGGCTTCCTCCACGGCCTTCATGGCGTCGTCAGTCATGCCTTGCCTTCCGTCGAAGTCATCGGCTCCAGGTTACGCAGTCCGGGCTGACGCAGCGGGGGCGCTTCGAGACTGCAGTTGAAGTCCTGCGGGGTGTTTTCCGCGCACGTCACCTTGGACGGGTTGCGGATGGTCAGCGCGGCCAGGACGCCGCCGGCGGCGCAGAATGCCGCCGCGATCCAGGCGGCCTTCATGAAGCCGTGGCCGAGCTGGGCCGGGTGCAGGTAGCTGTCCCCGGTGATGCCGGCCAGCGCGGGCAGCACCGCCACCGCGATCAGCCCGGCCGCCCGGGCCACGTCGTTGTTGACCGCGGAGGCCACGCCCGCGTGGTCGGACGGGGCGGCGGACAGCGCGGTCGCGGTCAGCGGCGCCACCATGATCGCCACCCCGAACCCGAACACCAGCGCCGCGGGCAGCACCGCGGTCAGGTAGTCACCGGAACCCCCGATCCGGGTGAACAGGGCCAGCGACGCGGCGATCACCAGCGGCCCCACTGACATCTGCAGCCGCGGCCCGATCCTGGCCGCCAGCGCGCCGGACCGGGAGGACAGCACGAGCATGATGAACGTGACCGGCAGCAGGGCGGTGCCCGCCCAGATCGGCTCGTAACCGTGCACCACCTGGAGCACGGTGGGCACCAGGAACAGCAGCCCGCCCAGTGCCGCGTAGACCACGAAGGTGACCGCGTTGGCCGCGCTGAACTGCAGCGACCGGAACAGCGCGGGCGGCAGGAGCGGCTCCGACGCCCGCCGCTCCACCGGCACCAGCGCGGCCAGCAGAAGCACACCCAGGGCCAGCGGCAGGAGCACCCCGGGCGCCGTCCAGCCCTGCACCGGCCCCTCGATCAGCCCGTAGGT